>JAISRR010000104.1 GCA_031273565.1 Zoogloeaceae bacterium
TCACCATCCTCAGAATGATCAACCCACACGCTCCTTGCCCTGCTATTTTTTAGCTTCAGGCTCATCTCTCGTTGGAAATGCACCATCACTTCAGGCTCATTCCTCATTGGATAAGGCTGTACATGCCCGAAACGTTCGCTTTCTGGTAAAATCCCCCCGAAAATACGTGCGAAACGAGCGTTATATGCGCCAAAGACACGATCCTGCGCCAATCCACCCAACCCGAGTAAACCCGAATGAGCGAGCCTGAATTCAATTCCTTTATCATTGTGGGCCTTACCAGCCAAGGTAAGAAATTCCGTCCCAGTGACTGGTCTGACCGACTTTCCGGCATTCTGTCAGCCTTCGGCGCGACCAAGAAAATGCACTACTCCCCCTACGTCAGCCCCGGCGACTACAACGGTGAAAAAGCGGTCTATGTGGACGGAACCCTGCGAGATCTGGAACCCGCCGCCTACGCCTTTCTGCTTGATTTTGCGCAGGATAACGACCTGCAAGTCGTCAATAGCGTCTGCCCGGTTCGGTGATATTAACGGCAGTGCGCAATAGCAGGGGCGACTGCCCTCGGTCGCCCCTGCAGGTTACGGCGTGCACCGTATTCATTCTAAAAAGGCACAGGCGAAACCAATACCAATTCCTGACCATTGACCGGATGCGTAAAACAGAGGCGGCTGGCGTGTAACAGCAGGCGGGGGGCGGCGTCCCGATCGGCGGGCGCGGCGTAAAATTCGTCGCCCAGAATGGAATGTCCGATGGCCTGCATATGCACCCGAAGCTGGTGCGAACGCCCGGTATGGGGCAGCAGGAGAACGCGGGTGCGCTCTGCTCCCTCGAAATTCAGGCGACGGAATTCAGTCAGCGCGGGTTTTCCACGTTCAGGACACACCATCTGGCGGGGGCGATTGGGCCAATCGCAGATCAGCGGCAGCGCCACCCTTCCCGCCGCTACCGCCAGCCGTCCCGTCACGATGGCTTCATATTGCTTTTCCACGCGCCGTTCGGCGAACAGCCTGCTCAATGCCGACTGCATCGCCTTGCCCCGCGCCAGCAGGATGAGGCCGGAAGTCGCCATGTCGAGGCGATGCACGATCAGGGCGTCGGGAAATTCCTGTCGCGCCCGCGCCCACAGACAATCCTGTTTATCCGCGCCGCGACCGGGCACGGAAAGCAAACCGGCAGGTTTTTCCAGCGCCAGCAAGCCGTCATCGGCATAGTGTACCTGCAGCGTATTGCTCACAACATTGTCCCCTGACCTCTGTTTCCTGATGCCTGAAGCGCCCAGGCGACGTGCTCGCGCACCAGCGCGGAAGAATGGTCGGCTCTGCTTGAAAGCGCCACCAACACGGCCTTGCTGGTCGGCGCGTTACCCAGGGCCACGGCGATATTCCGCAACCAGCGTTGATACCCGATGCGACGAATGGGACTCCCGGCGAGGCGATCCATAAAATCGGATTCCTCCCACGCCATGAGTTCGACGAGGCTGGCGCTGTCAAGGCCATGACGCGGGGCGAATTCCGGGTCGCCGGGGTGAACGTCGCGGTTCCAGGGGCAAACAAGCTGGCAATCGTCGCAGCCGTAAATGCGGTTGCCGATGGCGGGACGCAATGCTTCCGGGATGGAACCGGGCAATTCGATGGTGAGATAGGAAATGCAGCGGCGGGCGTCGATTTCATAGGGCGCGATGATCGCCTGGGTGGGGCAGGCGCGCAGGCATTTCGTGCAGGTTCCGCAATGCTCCGCCTGCGGCGAACGCGCAGGCAGCGGCAGATCGGTGTAAATTTCGCCCAGAAACCGCAGGGAACCCTGGCGAGACAGCAATAAAGTATGCTTGCCGCGCCACCCGATGCCATTCTGATGGGCGAATTCCACTTCCATGACCGGGGCCGAGTCGGAAAACACCCGGTAGGCGAACGCGCCAATGGTCGCCTCAATGCGATGGGCAAGCGCCTGCAAACGCTTGCGCATCACCTTGTGGTAATCCCGCCCCAGCGCGTAACGGGAAATGTAGGCGCGGGCGGGGTCCGCCAGCGCGGAAATGGCGGGCATGAGGCCCTGTTCCGGCCAGTAATCCAGCGCCGCCGAAATCACCGTACACGCGCCCGGCAACAATGCCTCGGGCTGTGTACGCAAGGGCTGGTGACGCGCCATATAATCCATCTCCCCGTGCCGTTTCCGGGCGATCCAGGCGGCGAAGCGCGCATTGGCCGCGTTCAGTTGTTCGGAATGGAGGCGTGCAACGCCCGTATGGGCAAACCCCAACTCCATCGCCCAGCTTTCGATCTTAACCGCCAATTCCTGCCAGTAGTGCAAGGAGTCTCTATCGTGCATGACAAAAAATATCCGTGTGAACTTGAACTCGCCACTGTCGCCGCCAGCGAAAAACTGGGGGCAAAACTCGCCTCCTGTCTCGCGCCAGGACTGGTCATTTACCTGCAAGGCGACCTTGGCGCGGGCAAAACGACCCTGGTGCGCGCACTGTTGTATGCCCTTGGTCATCGAGGCGCCGTCAAGAGTCCGACTTATGCATTAGTTGAAGTTTATGTAGTTTCGAGATTATACTTGTATCACTTTGATTTTTATCGTTTCGTGTCGCCGGAGGAATTTCTGGATGCGGGCTTGGGCGAATACTTTCGCAAAGACTCGATATGCATGGTGGAGTGGCCGGACAAGGCCACAGGCTACGTGCCGCCTGCCGATCTCGTCCTCACGCTCCGGCATGACGAAGACGGGACGGGGCGCGTTTGCGCGCCTGACGCCCGCAGCGAGGAGGGGCGGCGATGTCTGACCAAGTTGCGCTCCGCCTGGAACGCAGACGTTTCCTGAATTTTGTCGGCGCGGCGCTGGCGCTTTCCGTCACTCCCGTCGGTCTGGCCGCGCCCCGCATTCCCACGCTGCTGGCGGTGCGCGTCTGGCCTGCCGACGAATACACCCGCGTCACGCTGGAACTCGACGCCAATGTGCGTTTTTCGCACTTTACCCTGGAAAATCCCGATCGTCTGGTGGTGGATATCGAAGGCATCGAATTCAACAAGGTGCTGGAAAGTCTTTCCGACAAGGTTGCCACCAACGACCCCTACATCAAGCTGTTGCGCGCCGGACGCTACAAACCGGAGGTCGTGCGTCTGGTGATGGAACTGAAAACCCGTATTTCGCCGCAGGTGTTCACCCTGCAACCCGTGGGCGAATATGGTCATCGGCTGGTGCTGGACGTATACCCGGAAACGCCGATTGACCCCTTGCTTGCCCTCTTGCAGCAACAAAGCCACAGTGACTACCCGCTCGCCAGCGAAGAAATCAGGACAGACGAACCGGCCAAAACCGCCACGCCTGACAAGGCGACGGAAAAACCCGCTGCCGCCGACCAATCCCCCGCAAAAACACCTGCCGCCAAGCCCGGCGGTCAGATGAAGCGTCTGATCACCATCACGCTCGACCCCGGTCACGGCGGCGAAGACCCCGGCGCAGTAGGGCGCGGCGGCAACCGGGAAAAAACCGTAACCCTGGCGATTGCCCGGCGTCTGAAAACAAAACTGGAACGCGACAGCAATGTGCGCGTCGCCCTGACCCGCGATGGCGACTTTTTCGTGCCGCTGGGCACGCGGGTGCAGAAAGCGCGGCGGGTGCAATCCGATCTCTTCGTTTCCATCCACGCCGACGCCTGGATCAAACCCGAAGCGCGCGGCTCTTCGGTTTTCGTGTTGTCGGAAAAAGGCGCATCCAGTTCCGCTGCCCGCTGGCTGGCGAAAAAGGAAAACGACGCCGACCTCGTGGGGGGCGTCAATATCAACGTCAAAGACCCGTTTTTGGCGCGGACGCTACTCGACCTTTCACAAACCGCCACCAAAAGCGACAGCCTGCGGCTCGCCAAATCCGTGCTGGGCGAACTGGGCGGCATCAATCGCCTGCACAAATCCGATGTCGAACAGGCGGGTTTTGCTGTCCTGAAAGCCCCCGACATTCCTTCCATTCTGGTCGAAACCGCCTTCATCTCCAACCCGGAAGAAGAGCGCAAACTCGCCGATGAAAACTACCAGAACCAGATCGCCGAAGCGATCGCCCGCGGCATCATGCGCTATCTGGCGCAGAATCCGCCACCGGCGAAATCGCCGGTGGCTTGATTCGTAGGTCGACAGCGGATTTCGACGAAGCGCAGCGACGGCAAAAGCGAAGCGCCTTCCGACACCCGGCGGTTCAGGGGGGCTTAAAAGAAAAATCATGACGTTTTGTACACCTCGCAATAAAACAAAGATCGTGATGATTGTTCTGGCAGCGCTCATCCTGTTGGCGGCATCGGCATATTCCGATTATCTTTACCCAAAACATAGCTGGTCGCAAACACTGACCTTGAATTCTTTAATGCAAATGATGGATCGGTGCAATCGCCCCGGAGGTGCAAGGGGTAGCGAGTTCGAATCCCGCCGCTCCGAGCATTTGATGCAAAGCATCCGGGTCAACCTTCGGGTTGGTCAGGATGCTTTTATCATTACACGGCAGCCTTCGTGACACCGGAACCGCACGACAAAAAAGCTGGACAGGCGGGGAATCTTTGCTAAAATGCGCCCTCTTTCGCGGAGAGGTGGATGAGTGGTTTAAGTCGCACGCCTGGAAAGCGTGTTCAGGGTAATACCCTGACGGGGGTTCGAATCCCCCCCTCTCCGCCAGCAGGTTCCCAGACAAGCCGTCAATTCCTTCAGGCAGAAAACGGCAATCCCTTGCTCCATTTCGTTCATTACAAACGCATAAAAAGCGGCGAAATACGCCTTTGACCTGAACGGCGCGAGTACAGAAACAGCGGTTGTGATATCATGCTGGAATTTGCCGGAATGAGCATATCCCGACAATTGAAAACCGCTCGAACGAGCGATGGGTGGTGCCCAGGAGAGGACTCGAACCTCCACGCCTTGCAGCGCTAGTACCTGAAACTAGTGCGTCTACCAATTCCGCCACCTGGGCACAGGGGCAAAGAGCCGCGTATTTTAAAGAAAGAACATTCGATGTCAACAAAAAAAACAGACAAAACCCACGTTTCAAAAATTCGCCGCGCTGATCCTTTTTTCGAGCGCGAATGCAAACGTTATGATTTCCCCCTGCCTTCACGCGAGTATGTCGTGCAAATTCTGGAAGAACAGGGACAGCCTGTCAGTTTCGAGCAACTTGCCGGGTTGCTCGACATCAGCACGGCGGAGCAGGAAACCTTCCAGCGTCGCCTGAGCGCGATGGGGCGCGAGGGGCAATTGCTGGTAAATCGCAAGAACGCCTATATCCTGCCGGAACGCGCCAGTCTTATCGCGGGTCGGGTACAGGGGCACCCGGACGGGTTTGGCTTTCTGATCCCCGACGACGGCAGCCCGGATATTTTTCTGGAACAGCGCCAGATGAACAAAACGCTGCACGGCGACCGTGTTCTGGCGCGCATCACCGGCACGGACAAAAAAGGTCGGCCTGAAGGCAGTATCGTCGAAGTCACCGAGCGCGCCAATAATCACGTGGTGGGACGGGTGTTCGTGGAGCATGGCGTTACTTTCGTCGTGCCGGAAAACCGGCGCATCACCCAGGACATCCTGATTGCGCCGGAAAAGAAAAGCAAATTAAAAGCCGTCGCCGGTCAGATTGTAATGGTGGACATCATCGAGCAACCCTCCAGGTACGCTCAACCGGTGGGTCGCATCAGCGAGGTGCTGGGCAATTACGCCGACCCCGGCATGGAAATAGAGATTGCGCTACGCAAGCACGACCTGCCTTTTGAATTCGCCAGAGATTGCCTTGCCGAAAACGCGAAAATGCCGGAGAAGGTGAAAAAGACCGACCTGAAAGGCCGCAAAGACCTGCGCGACCTGCCTCTGGTCACCATTGATGGCGAAACCGCCCGCGATTTCGACGACGCGGTTTATTGTGAAAAACAGGGGCGCGGCTGGCGGCTGATTGTCGCCATCGCCGATGTTTCCCACTACATCAAACCGGGCATGGCGCTGGACAGGGAAGCGTTTGACCGGGGCAATTCGGTTTATTTTCCGCGCCGGGTCATCCCCATGTTGCCGGAAAAACTCTCCAATGGCATTTGCTCCCTGAATCCGGACGTGGAACGCCTCGCCATGGTCTGCGACATGAATATTTCCACGGCGGGCAACATCAGGGATTACCGCTTCTATCCCGCCGTGTTCCGCTCGCACGCCCGCCTCACCTACAACCAGGTCTGGGATTGGCTCTCCGGCGCGACAGCGGCAAAAACGGACGCACACAAGGCGCTGCAACCTCATCTGCAAAATCTCTACAAACTGTTTCAGGCGCTTGCCGGAGCGCGGGTCAAGCGCGGGGCCATCGACTTTGAAACCATCGAAACCGAAATGCGCTTCAATGACGACGGTAAAATCGAGGCCATTACGCCGGTCACGCGCAACGATGCCCACCGCGTCATCGAGGAATGCATGCTGGCGGCCAATGTGTGCGCTTCGGATTTTCTCGCGCAGCATCAACAGGAATGCCTGTACCGCATTCACGAAGGTCCCAATGAAGAGAAGCTGAAAAACCTGCGCAGTTTTATTTCCGAATTCGGTCTGGCGCTGTCCGGGGGCGACGCGCCCAAAGCCGGGGATTACGCCCGGTTGCTGGAAAAAGCCAAGGCGCGACCCGATGTCCAGCTCCTGCAAACGGTAATGCTGCGCTCGCTGAAACAGGCGCGCTACAGCCCCGACAATCTGGGGCATTTCGGCCTCGCCTACGAGCATTACACGCATTTCACCTCCCCCATTCGCCGCTACCCGGATTTACTCGTGCACCGCGCCATCAAGTCCGTGCTGGCCGGGGAACGCTACACGCCCGGCGACTGGGAAGCCATCGGCCTCCACTGTTCGCAGACCGAGCGCCGCGCCGACGAAGCCACCCGCGATGTGCAGAACTGGCTGAAGTGCTATTACATGCAGGCGCGCATTGGCGAAAACTTTACCGGTTCCATTTCCGCGGTCACCGCCTTCGGCATTTTTGTGGCGCTGGATGAGGTTTACGTCGAAGGGCTGGTGCATGTCTCCGAACTGGGCGCGGATTACTTCCAGTTTGATCCCATCAAGCACCAGATGCTGGGCGAACGCACCGGGCAGCGTTTCCGTCTGGGCGACCGGGTGCGGGTCAAACTGGTCAAGGCTGATCTGGAAAGCAACCGCATTGATTTTGTTTTGGCGCAAGAAGAAGCGGGTAAAGGCGCGGCCAGCCGGGGCAAACGACGTGGCAATGCCGCGCCGCCGATAGCGCCGGTCAGCGCACCTGCCGCCCCCAAAAGCGCCCCGCAGCGCATGGCGAGCGCGGCGGGCAAATTCATGGGCAAGGTCGGCAAGGCGGTGAAAAAAGCCGCCGACAGCGCGCGGGGCAAAACGCGCCGGAAAAGCGAAAAACCCAAAGCGTGAGCCGCGTCGACCCCCTCCGACGCTTCGCGCCACCTCACTCGGAGAGGGAGGCGTTAATCCGCCTTCACCGGGGGCGGTGGCCAAACTGTCGGGGGAGTAAGGTTTTACCCGTCGCAGTTAACCCGGCGCAAAGCGCCGCATACCCACTGTCTTCTGTCCCCTGAACCCTGAACCTATGTCCTCCCGTCTGATTTTCGGTTTTCACGCCATTACCGCCAAACTGCGTCACGACCCGGAAGCGGTCAAGGAAATTTTGCTGGATGCTCATCGTCACGAAAAAGGCGAAAAGCGGGTGCAGGATTTTTTAAAGCATGTGGAATCGCACCATGTCCGCCTCACCCTGGTCGACGGCAAGCGACTCGACGCCATGTTGCCCGATGCGAGTCATCAGGGTGTATTGGCGCGGCTGGAAGGCGCGCGCAGGGCGCTGCATCTGGACGATGTGCTCGACACGCTGGAATCCCCGCCCTTGCTTCTCGTGCTGGATGGCGTCACCGACCCGCGCAATCTGGGCGCCTGCCTGCGGGTGGCGGACGGCGCGGGCGCGCACGCGGTCATCGCGCCCAAAGACCGCTCTGCGGGCCTGAACGACGTGGCCATCAAAACCGCCAGCGGCGCGGCGGAAAGCGTGCCCTACATCGTGGTCACGAATCTGGCGCGCACGCTGCGCGAATTGAAGGAACGGGAAATTCACCTTGTCGGCACCACGGGCGACGCGCCAAAAACGCTCTACGCCGCAACATGGCCTGCCGCCACCGCCTGGGTGATGGGCGCGGAAGGCAAAGGCATGCGCCGTCTGAGCCGCGAAACCTGCGACCAACTGGTCAGCATCCCCATGTCCGGCTCGGTGGAAAGCCTCAATGTTTCCGTGGCCGCGGGCGTGTGTTTGTTTGAGGCGAGAAGGCGGTTGTTGTAGCGCGGCTTCGCATGGCGTTGGCGCGTGCCTGACCGCCCAATGTCCGCTTATACCGCTGGCTGACACAGGCTACAGTTCTGCCCTTGACCAAACCAAACGCCCGCCATGACAATCTCACCCATTCGATTCCAATGGAGCCTGCATGTCCGCCATCCAACCCGGCGATACCGTCGCTGATTTCAGTCTGCCCGCCACCGGCGGCGAAACGTTTAGCCTCTCCGCCCAGCGCGGACATATCGTCGTCCTGTATTTTTATCCCAGAGACAGCACCCCCGGCTGCACCACCGAAGCGCAGAATTTCCGCGACCTTTACCCGGAATTCATCAGGGCGGGGGCGCGGGTGGTCGGCGTTTCCCGCGACAGTCTCAAGTCGCACGAAAATTTCAAAGAAAAACAGGCCTTGCCCTTCGCGCTGCTCTGCGATGCCGACGAAGCCCTCTGCCAGCAATTCGGCGTCATCAAGCAAAAAAAGCTCTACGGCAAAGCAGTGCGCGGCATCGAGCGCAGCACCTTCGTCATCGACCGGGAAGGCGTGCTGCGCCGCGAATGGCGCGCCATCAAAATACCTGAGCATGCCAAAAGCGTGCTCAATTACGTCCTTTCCCTGTAACCTCTCCACGTTAACCCATTTCGGATGCCCCTCATGCCCAGAAAGTCCTCCCGCAAAACCGCCAGCAAGATTTTTGTTCTCGACACCAATGTGCTGATGCACGACCCCACCAGCCTGTTCCGCTTCGAGGAACACGACGTGTATCTACCCATCATGACCCTGGAAGAACTCGACAATCACAAGCGGGGCATGTCCGAAATCGCGCGCAACGCCCGCCAGGTTTCGCGTGCGCTGGATGAACTGCTGGCGTTTTCCGATGACATTGATGGCGGCATCTCGCTCGTCGAACCCAGCCACGGCCTCGCCAGCGGCAAGCTGCTCTTGCAAACCGAAGCCATTCACGCCGAATTGCCCCCCGCCCTGCCCACCTCCAAGTACGACAACCAGATTCTCGCCGTCGTCATCCACCTGCAACGCCGCCATCCCAAGCGGCAGGTGATTCTGGTGTCCAAAGACATCAACATGCGCATCAAGGCGCGCGCGCTGGGGTTGCCCGCCGAAGATTATTTCAACGATCAGGTGCTGGAAGACAGCGATCTGCTCTATGCGGGCAGCCGCGCCCTGCCCGCCGATTTCTGGGAAAAACACGGTCAGGGCATGGAATCCTGGAAGGAAGACAGCAAGACCCGTTACCGCATCAGCGGCCCCCTCTGCCCGGATTTTCTGCTGAACGAATTTGTCTATCTGGAAGGCCAGCCGGAATTCACCGCCATCGTCAAGGAGGCGGTCGGCAAAAAAGCGGTGCTGGAAACCCTCACCGATTACAGCCACCCGAAACACGCCGTCTGGGGCATCAACGCCCGCAACCGCGAACAGAATTTCGCCTTGAACCTGCTCATGAACCCGGACATCGACTTCGTGACCCTGCTCGGACAGGCAGGCACCGGCAAGACCCTGCTTACCCTCGCCGCCGCGCTGACGCAAGTGCTGGAAAGCAAACGCTATTCGGAGATCATTGTGACCCGCGTCACCGTACCGGTCGGCGAAGACATTGGTTTTCTGCCCGGCAGCGAGGAAGAAAAAATGGCCCCCTGGATGGGCGCGCTGGAAGACAATCTGGAGGTGCTTACCCATTCGGAAGAATCCGGCGGCAACCATCCTTCCGGCAACAACCATTTTTCCGGCGAATGGAGCAAGGCCGCAACGCACGACCTGCTCCGCTCGCGCATCAAGATAAAATCCCTAAATTTTATGCGCGGGCGGACATTCCTGAGAAAATTCCTGATTCTGGATGAAGCGCAGAATCTCACGCCCAAGCAGATGAAAACCCTGATTACCCGCGCCGGCCCCGGCGCAAAAATCGTCTGCCTGGGCAATATCGCCCAGATTGATACCCCCTACCTGACCGAGGGTTCTTCCGGCCTCACCTATGTCGTCGACCGTTTCAAGGGCTGGCCCCACTCCGGCCACATCACCTTGCAACGCGGCGAACGCTCCCGACTGGCAGACCATGCGGCGGAAGTGCTGTAATATGCACCATGCCCGTCATGGTACGACACAGGACATGATCTGGTGGAATAAAGCGCACGCATAATTTTTCCGCCTCATTACCCCATGTCAATGCTTTCTGAATGGATGGATTTATCATGTTCAGGCATATGCGTACTTGATTATGGTTGCCATAACTTCACCCAGATTAGACGGTCATGATTTCGATTTCCGCCCTACAGCAAAAAGAGCAGTCCTTGCAGCGCGCCTGGGTCAAATACCAGACGCATCCTGATTTTGAATCTTTTGTTGAATTCTCCCTGTTGCTCAACAACCTCACGGATTCATTGACCCATCCGTCATGGTCTGGCCTGCGTTATGTCTGTCACCGGCTGGAACAACAATCCCTGGCGCTGTTTGACAACCCGGACAACCACCCGATATCCGCTCAGAAAATGGCGGATATACAGCAGCAGATCGGGCGTCTGGGCAAACTGTTGCGTCATTATTCCGACAAGCAGGAAATCTCTCAGGAACGCCGCATCCATCAGGAGAGTGGCGGCGACCTGACGCCCAAAATCATGGACGGCGCCAATCAGGTGTTCCTGATCGGCGAAGAAGGCCCGCACTGGCAGGAACTGGCGTCCCAATTCAGTTACTTTGGCATTTCAGTACATGTGCTCAAAGAGGACATCCTCCAGCTTGATCATTCCACGCTCGGCGTCTATCTGGTGGATTTTGGCGAACAGCAATCCTCTCGCTGTCTGGATATGCTGAAACAACTGCGTAAACACATCCCCATGGCGCGGATTGTCGCCATCGGCATGCCCGACGATTTCATGCTCATCAATCAGGCGCTGCAAACCGGCGCCGACCATTGCATGACCCGGAGCGTGACCCTGCAACAAATCCTGAATCAAATACTGGAACACAAAGACAGCACCGAACAGGATTCCTACCGTGTGCTGATTGTGGAAGATTCCCAGACCGCCGCCCATGCCATCAACCGCAGCCTGGAAGAACACGGCATCATCACCCGGATATTGCCTGACCCCCTGCAATCCCTGCCGAACATACGCCAGTTCCAGCCTGACCTGATTCTGATGGATATGTACATGCCCAGTTGCACCGGCGTGGAAGCGGCCAGAGTCATTCGCCAGCATGACGAATTTCTGAGCATTCCCATTGTTTATCTTTCCGGCGAAACCAATATCGCCCTGCAGGTGGAAGCCCTGCGGCTGGGCGGCGACCAGTTTTTGACCAAACCCTTTAATCCGGTGCTCATCAATGCCATCATCAAGAGCAAGATCGACC
This sequence comes from Zoogloeaceae bacterium, assembly GCA_031273565.1. Classification (GTDB taxonomy): domain Bacteria; phylum Pseudomonadota; class Gammaproteobacteria; order Burkholderiales; family Rhodocyclaceae; genus Azovibrio. The sequence goes on from JAISRR010000104.1 coordinate 11,666, forward strand.
GCTACCGGGCGCTGCGCCGTTCCATGCAAAACGACAGTCTCACCGGTCTGCTGAATCACATCAGCAGCAAACAGGCGCTCGCTACGGCATTGGGCAATTTGCCGGATAACGACAATCTGACCATCGCCATGCTGGACATCGACCATTTCAAGGACGTCAATGATACGCACGGGCACCCGGCCGGCGATCGGGTGATCCGCAGTCTGGCCTGGCTTTTGAAGCAACGCCTGCGCCATAGCGACATCATCGGTCGCTATGGCGGCGAAGAATTTGTGGTTGGGCTGGTGCACACGCATCTGGATGGCGCAAAGGAAATATTGAACCGCATTCGCGAAGACTTTTCCTGCATCGTCTTCCGGGGCACGGACACGTTCAAAGTTACCTTCAGCGCCGGCGCAGTAACCTGCACAAATCACAGCGTCGGCAATCTGGAGATGCTGCTGAAAACTGCGGATAACGCCTTGTACAAGGCCAAACGCCAGGGACGCAACCGGGTAGTGCTGACCAGACAATAAGCTGCTGGCGGCCATGCTTCCTGTCTGGCGCTTGATTGGCGTATGCGATTGCCCTGTCGGTAGAAAACTCCGCGCAGCGTGCCAACCAATCAGGCAAGATAAATCAGCGTCGCCATGCGCCCGGTGCGACCATCGCGGCGATAGGAGAAAAAGCGTTCTTTATCCGTGTGGGTGCAGCAATCACCGCCGAAAATCCGGCGAACGCCAAGGGCGTTCAGGCGTTGGCTGGCCAGATGACAGAGATTCGCCCGGTATTTTCCTGGCATACCCGGCAGAAAGGCGGCTTCGGCTTCGGGGGCGTGGGCGATGAAGGCCGCGCGGATTTCCGCGCCAACTTCAAACGCCGCCGGGCCGATGGCCGGGCCGAGCCAGACCAGAATGCGTTCCGGCGCGACCCGCATGGCGGCGATGGTATTTTCCAGCACCCCCGCGAGCAGGCCGCGCCAACCGGCATGGGCGGCGGCAACCACTTCGCCCGCGTCGTCGCAAAACAATACGGGCAGACAATCGGCGGTCATGATGGCGCAGACCTTGCCGGAAACACGGCAGACAGCGGCGTCGGCGCGCGGGATAGGACGCAAGGCGGCGTCCGCCGCAGGCATGGCGGCAAGGTCGAGCGTCTCGACGCCATGCGCCTGTTCCATCCAGACCGGCAGGGCGGGGAGATGCGTTTGCAACAGAGCGCGATTGCGCGCCACCGCTTCCGGCGCGTCGCCGACATGTTGGCCGAGATTGAAGCTGGCGTAGGGCGCGCGGCTGACGCCGCCTTTGCGCGTCGTTTGCAGGCTTTTGACATTCGGCGGCGCAGGCCAGTCGGGCAGGATGAAAACGGGTTCAACCATGGTGGTCAATGCAACTGCCTTGATGAAGGGCCTTTTAATGCCTCCCTCTCCGAGGGAGGTGGCGCGAAGCGCCGGAAGGCGTGGGTTTTATGATGGGCAAACGCTCCTGCGAGGGATTGGTCGGCGGTCTGATGCAACGCAGTTGCTCCAGCAGGTTTTTCATGTCTTCCGGCAGCGGGGCTTCCCATTGCATAAGCTCGCCGTTCGCGGGATGCGTCAGCGTCAGTCGGGTCGCGTGCAACGCCTGACGGGGAAAGGCGGGCAATTTCGCCGCGACGCGACCATACACCGGGTCGCCCAACAGCGGATAGCCGATGTGCGCCATATGCACCCGAATCTGGTGCGTGCGCCCGGTTTCCAGTTGGCAGGCCAGCAGGGTCGCGCCGGAAAAACGTTGCAGCACCCGGTAGTGCGTGACGGCAGGCTTGCCGCTACTGCTATCCGCGCGCGCCACCGCCATTTTCACGCGGTCTTTCGGATGGCGGCCAATGGGCGCGTCGACACTGCCGCCGTGCGCGACTTCGCCCACCGTCACCGCCAGATATTCGCGTTTGACGCTTCTCGCCTGCAACTGGCGCACGAGATGGGTCTGCGCTTCCAGTGTGCGGGCAACGACCATGAGACCGCTGGTTTCCTTATCCAGACGGTGCACGATGCCCGCGCGCGGCACCTGAGAGAGCGCGGGATCGTAATGGAGGAGCGCGTTCATCAGCGTGCCGCTCCAGTTGCCGTTGCCCGGATGCACGACCAGCCCGGCGGGTTTGTTGATGACGATCAGAGTCGCGTCGGCGAAAACGATGTCGAGCGCAATATTTTCCGGCGCGCTGGAGCGCGCCTCCCTCTCCGGCGCGGGCGTCAGGGCGAACGCTTCGCCGCCGCAGAGCTTGCGGCGTATATCCCGTTCTTCCACGCCATCAATGGCGAACTGTCCCGCCCGAATCCAGCCTTGCAGACGGCTGCGGGAATACTGCGGCAACAACTGCGCCAACGCCTGATCCAGACGCCTGCCCGCCGCTTCGGGCGGACAAACCAGCAAAAGCGGCGCAAGGACATCGAAAAGCATGTCATCGTCTGGGCTATAATCGCAAAAATTTTCTTCAGGAATCTTCATATGCGAAGTTTAGCCTTGCTCACCGCCAAAAAGCACCCTCGTCCTTCGGTTTTTATGTGCGCCCTCGTGTTGTCCACCGCATTGTTCGTGGGCGCTTGCGGACTCCTGCCCGAAGAAATCGACATGACCTCCGACTGGTCGGCTTCGCGCCTGTATACGGAAGCCAAGTCCGCCTTTACCGACAACAACTGGGAAGAAGCCCTGAAGTATTATCAAAAGCTGGAATCCCGCTACCCCTATGGTCGCTACGCCCAACAGGCGCAGATGGAAGTCGCCTACGCGCACTGGAAGAATGGCGATGAAGCCGCCGCCCTGGCCGATTGCGATCGTTTCATCAAGCTGCACCCCAACCATCCCAATGTTGATTACATGTATTACCTGAAGGGGCTGATTACCTTCAACGGCGACCTGGGTTACATGGGCTACCTGAATTCGCAGGATCAAACGGAACGCGACCCGAAATCGTCACAGGAATCCTTCGACACCCTGCGCGAACTGGTGACGCGCTTTCCCGACAGCAAATACACGCCGGACGCGCAGTTGCGCATGAGCTATCTGGTCAATATGCTGGCCGCGCACGAGATACACGTCGCCCGCTATTACCTGAAGCGCGGCGCTTACCTCGCCGCCGCCAATCGCAGCCAGTACGCCATCCAGCATTATCCCAACACGCCGGTACAGGAAGAAGCCGCTTATATTCTGGTGGTGGCCTACGACAAACTGGGGCTGGAAGATCTGCGCGCCGACGCGGAACGCGTGATGCGCCTCAACTTTCCCGACAGCGTTTATTACACGCAGGGACTGGACCCGAAAAAATCCTGGTGGAAGCTGTTCTGAGCGCCCGATCCATGTGATATGGAGGCAACCTGGCAGCAAACGATTCATTCATTCTGAAACATCGGTCAAAAAAGGAAAACTGTCATGGCGCTCATGGATTTCATCAAGAAACAATTCATCGACATCATCCAATGCGTGGAAGATGACGAAGAGATTATGGCCTGGCGTTTTCCGATGCAGGATTTTGAAATTCAGTACGGCGCCAGTCTCACCGTGCGGGAATCCCAGATGGCGGTATTCGTCAATGAAGGGCAGATCGCCGACGTATTCGGGCCGGGACGCTACAGGCTCACGACGCAAACCCTGCCCGTGCTCACCTATCTGAAAAACTGGGACAAGCTGTTCGAGTCGCCGTTCAAATCCGATGTCTATTTTTTCAGCACCCGCCAACGGCTCGACCGCAAGTGGGGCACGAGTAATCCGGTCACGGTGCGCGATGCGGAATTCGGCGCGGTTCGTCTGCGGGCTTTCGGCATTTATTCTTACCATCTCGTCGACCCCAAACTTTTTCATGCGACCATCTCCGGCACGCTGGCGCAATACACCACGGAACAACTGGAAAGCCAGTTGAAGAATACGGTTGCGGGATACATCGCCACGCTGTTCGGCGAGACGGGTGTGCCATTTCTGGACATGGCCGCCAATCAGGATGTTTTTGGCAAGGCTCTGGCGGAAAAGCTCGCGCCGGTGTTCGCGGGGCTGGGCCTCGCGCTGGATAATTTTGTACTGCAAAACATTTCCCTGCCCGAAGAGTTGGAAAAGGCGCTCGATGCCCGCATCAGCATGGGCGTGGTCGGCGATCTTTCCCGGTTTACCCAGTTTCAGGTGGCGAGCAGTATTCCGCTCGCGGCGCAAAACGAGGGCGGCGCGGCCGGCGCGGGTGTCGGCATCGGCGCGGGCATTTCACTGGGACAGGTTATGGGGCAGGCCATGCAGACAGCGACGCAAGCCGCGCCTGTTCTGCCAGCCGCCGCCCAAACGCCGGAAGGCGCGCTTGCGCCCGATGGCGCGGTTTCTGTCGATGACATTACCGCCACGCTGGAAAAACTGCACGCGCTGGTCGGCAAGGGTATCCTGACGCAAGCGGAATTCGAGGCCAAAAAAACGGCTTTGCTGCAAAAACTGGGCTGATCTCCGCACGACCATGGCCCGGACAACGGTTTGCCCTTCCTGCGGCGCGTCAGTCACTTTTCGCGCCGCTGCGTCCATTCTGGCGGTCTGCGAATATTGCCGGACGACACTGATCAATCTGGAAGAGGGCGTTGAAAACCTGGGCAAGATGGCCGCGCTGGTGGAAGACAATTCCCCGCTGTGCCTTGGCGCGCAAGGACGTTATCGCAAAGCGCATTTCACTGTCGTCGGGCGCATCCAGCTCAACCATGAACAGGGGTTCTGGAACGAGTGGTTCCTGTTGTTCGACAATCTGCGTACCGGCTGGTTGTCGGAAGCTGGCGGCGAGTACATGTTCTCCTTTCTCGCCGATTCTTCCGTGCACTCAGGGAGGGCGTTCCCTTCTTTCGCCGGGTTGAAGCCGGGCGACATGTTCACTTTTGACAAATCCGAGTGGACGGTGAGCAATCTGGAACGCGCCAAATGCGTCGCCGGGGAAGGCGAGCTGCCCTTCAAGGTGGGCGGCGGCTATCCCGCCCCGGTCGCGGATTTACGCGCGGACACGCGCATGGCGACGCTGGATTACAGCGAAGGCGAGGATAAACCGCCACTGCTTTTCATCGGCGAAGTCGTCGATTTTTCCAGCCTGAAATGGCGCAATCTGCGCGCGGGCATTCCGATCCCCACGGGGCCGAAAACGCCGGCCAGGGCCTTGCGCTGCACCCACTGCGGTGCGCCGCTTGAGCTGAAACACGAAGGTATTCTGGCCGTGGCCTGCGCCCAATGCGGTAGCGTCACTGACCCGGAAACAGGAACCATCATCTCCCGGCTGAACAAAATGCGCCGGCGCCGGGCAAACTTTAATAAAACCGCCCTTGCCCGGCTTCCGCTGGGAAAAGTCGGCAAGCTCCGGGGTGAAAAGCTGGAAGCCATTGGCTGCATGCAGCGTTTCATGACCGTGGAGGGCGTAGATTACAGGTGGCGGGAATATCTGCTCGCCCGTGTCGGGCAACCCGGTTATCGTTGGCTCATTGAGTACGACGGACATTGGAGTCTGGCGGATACACCGGGCGATGTGCCGTCTGCCCTGAACGCTGCCTATTTCAAAAACCCCATCGGCAAATTAAGTTATCGCGGACAGACGTTCAAGCATTTCCAGCATTACAACGCCACTGTTGAATATGTCGTCGGGGAATTTACCTGGAGGGTCAAGGCTGGGGAAACCAGCGCGTTGGATGACTATGTTGCGCCGCCTTTGCTGTTGAGCCGGGAAGCGACCGGCAAGGAAATCAGCTGGAGTATCGCCGAATACCTGCCGCATACGGAAATCCAGCAGGCGTTCGGTCTCGAAAAACTGCAATCCCCCACCGGCGTCTACGCCAACCAGCCTTCACCCTGGCAGGAACGTGCCCGTTCGGCATGGTTTGCGTTCGGTGCGTTTGCGCTCATCGCACTTTGCCTGTATCTGGCGCTCTCGCAGTTGCTCCGTTCAGAACCCTATGTGCGCGAAAACGTCTATTTGCTTCAAAACGGGGAAGCCGTGCTCTCGGAGCCTTTTACCCTCACACAAAAGGTAAGCGCCCTGCATGTCTCTGGTGAAACGCAGGCACTGGGATCTCTCGACAATACCTGGCTGGAATTGAGTCTGTCGCTCATCAATGAACAGGATGGCGACGTGCGCTATGGCGACATGGAGTTCAGCCATTACAGCGGCTGGGATGACGGCGCGTGGGACGAAAACATCGCACAGCGAAAACTTGTTTTCCGGGACGTGCCGCCGGGAACCTGGCGGCTGATGCTGGAGCATACGGTGGATCCCTTGCAAACAACCCAGTGGCAACAGGTTTCCGAAATTCCGCTTTCCCTCGTCGTCCATAAAGGCGGTGCGTCATCGACCAATTTATGGATCTTGCTCCTGGCGTTGGTCATCTGGCCCCTGTTTGCGTTCTTGGGTCGGATGAGTTTTGAAATCAGACGTTGGGCCGAAAGTGATCACCCCATCGTCCAGCCGGTGGACGATGATGAATGAAACCCGGCGTCCTGAATTGGAGTCTGTTTTATGATGAACCGTCTTTACACCATCTTCGCCTGTTGCGCTCTGGCTGTTTTCACCTGGGCGCAATACAACGGCTACGGTCTCTTCGACGACGCAGCGACAGGACGCGCGTCCGGCCCGGCAGGCGCGCGCAGCATCTATCACAAATAAGGAGCTTTCCATCATGTCCGACATCATCAACCTGAACCTTCTGGTGAATTCCCTCATCTATTCCGTTCTGGGCGTCGTTGTGTTCTGGATATCGTTTCTCATCATCGACAAAATCACACCACAGGATTTGTGGCTGGAAATCGTCAAGCACCGCAACCAGCCCCTTGCCATCCTGATCGCCGCCATGTGCCTGGGTATCGCCATCATCATCGCCGCCGCAATTCATTGATGTCCGCATCACCCGACGCGCATTTTGCGTCCTCCGCGCCTTCCCCCCTGTCGCCCGCCCGGATGCAACACGCCCTGCTGGCGTCGGTATTCATCATCGCCTCCTGCGGGCTGGCTTATGAACTGGTCGCAGCGGCGCTGGCCAGTTATCTGTTGGGCGATTCGATTACCCAGTTTTCCACCATCATCGGCGCGTATCTGTTCGCCATGGGCGTGGGGTCGTGGCTGTCCCGCTACGTGAGCGGCAATCTGGTGCGTCGTTTTATCCAGATCGAGATGGCGGTGGGCGTGGTCGGCGGTTTTACGGCGGTCGCCCTGTTTCTGGCATTTGCCGCGCAGATGGGGCCGTTCAGAGGATTGTTGTATCTGGCGGTACTGGCCGTGGGCGTACTGGTGGGGCTGGAAATCCCGCTGGTGATGCGCATCCTGAAACGGGATGTGGCGTTCAAGGAACTGGTGTCGCAGGTGCTTGCAGTGGATTATCTGGGGGCGCTGGCCGTCTCATTGTTGTTTCCCCTGTTGCTCGTACCCTATCTGGGGCTGATGCGTACCGGCTTGTTGTTCGGTCTTCTCAATGTTGGCGTGGCCATCTGGGCGCTCGCCCTGTTCCGGGTGGAACTGGCGCGCGCCTTTGGACTGCGTTTTATCGCCGGAGGATGCCTTGTATTGCTGCTGCTCGGACTGGCGATCGCAGGCCGGATTTCCAGCATGGCGGAAAGCTGGCTGTATGCCGATGAGGTGATTTACACGGAAAACTCGCCTTACCAGCGCATCGTCGTAACCCGCTGGCGGGACGACATCCGCCTCTTCCTGAACCAGAACCTGCAATTCTCCTCACAGGACGAATACCGTTACCACGAGGCGCTGGTGCATCCGGGGCTGGCGGCGCTGCCTGCGGCGCGGCGCATCCTGGTGCTGGGCGGCGGCGACGGATTCGCGGTGCGGGAAATTCTGCGCTATCCGCAAATCCAGTCCATCACCCTGGTCGACCTTGACCCGGCGATGACGCAGCTTTTTTCCACCGCCCCGTTGCTCACCGGCCTGAACGGCAATGCCTTGAACGACAAGCGCGTCACCGTCATCAACGACGACGCAGGCCGCTGGCTGGAAGAACACGCGGAAGTGTTCGACTTCGTGATCGTGGATTTTCCCGATCCATCCAGCTTTGCCCTGGGAAAACTCTATTCCACCGGCTTTTACCGTCTTCTGGCGCGACATCTCGCGCCGGACGGACAACTCGTGGTGCAGGCCACTTCGCCTTATTACGCACGCCGTTCCTTCTGGACGATTGTCGTCACGCTGGAAGCCGCAGGATTGAAAACCGCGCCATACCACGCACTGGTGCCCAGCTTTGGCGAATGGGGCTACGTGTTGGCCGGTCGGGACACCCGCACGCTGCCTGCCGCCTACCCGGAAGGATTGCGTTTTCTCACCGTCGCGGGCACGCCGGATCTGTTCCATTTTCCCGCTGACATGGCTCGCCTGCCCGTCGAGCCAAACCGTCTCAACGAACAAGGTCTGGTGCGGGTATTCGAGCAGGAATGGCATGGAGTGCTGCGTTGATGCGTCGCCGTGATTTTCTTGCTGCCTGTGGCGCGACACTTTGCGGCGTGAGCCTGTCCGGCTGCACGGCGGAACCGTCATTGCCACCCGGCGACTTGTCGGGTAGCGATTTTGCCCTGGGGCATCGGCTCGCTTTGGGCGATTTTCCACCCCCTGTGGCAACCCATGAAATTCCGATCCTCATCATTGGCGCAGGCATCGCCGGACTCTCCGCTGCATGGCGTCTGCGCCGGGAAGGCCTGCAAAACCAGTTTCATCTGCTGGAACTGGAAACGGAACCCGGCGGCAATTCCCGTTCCAGCGCAAATGCCATTTCCCGCCACCCGCTGGGCGCACATTATCTACCGCCGCCAAATCAGGAAAGCAAGGCCGTGCGTGTCCTGCTCGCGGATTTGGGCGTACTCAAAGGCAACCCGCAGGCTGAAACCCCGGAATACGATGAACGCTATCTTTGCCATGCGCCGCAGGAACGCCTGTATCGTCTGGGGGTATGGCAGGAAGGGCTGATTCCCCATCTGGGCGTACCCAGGGCAGAACTGGAACAGCAAGCGCGTTTCTTCGCCCGCATGAACCATTTTCGCGCGGCCCGGGACACCCAAGGTCGCCGCGCCTTCGCGCTCCCCGCAGTGTTTTCCAGCGACGCCCCCGAATGGGCAGACCTGGATCGGCTCACCATGTACGACTGGATGCGTCAGGAAGGATTTGATGCGCCCTCGCTCGACTGGTATGTCAATTACGCCTGCCGCGACGATTACGGCGCCAGCTTCCGGCAAGTTTCCGCCTGGGCGGGCATCCATTATTTTGCCTGTCGCACGGGCACCGGCGCACAAGGCGCGGGCGACACGGTGCTTACCGCCCCGGAAGGCAACGGCTGGCTGGTGCGGGGATTGCTGGAACAGATTGAGGTTCCTCCCCATATGGGTAACGCCGTCTACGCGCTCTCTCAAGATGCGCAGGCCTGTCAGGTCGATGTCTGGCAAACGACCCGCCAACAAAGCCTGCGCTACCGGGCAAAACACGTTATCTGGGCTGCGCCGCTGCATCTCCTGCCGCGTCTGGCGCGTAATCTGCCCGCCCGGCTGGCTGCTGCCATTGCCCCCATCAGCTACGCGCCCTGGCTGGTCGCCAATCTGAGCCTCTCTGCGCCGCCTGCGCCGGGTGCGGGGTTGCCGCTTGCCTGGGACAATGTGTTGCAGGAAAGTCCGGGTCTGGGCTATGTGGTCGCCACGCACCAGAAAATCCGCCGTGCTCCCGGCCCTACCGTATTGACCTATTACCGCCCATTCCCGGAATACGACCCGGCGACCGCCCGACAATTATTGCTGGACAGGCCACATGCGGACTGGTCAATGAAAATTCTCGATGATCTGTCCCACGCCCACCGCGATATTCGCGCGCTCGTCACCCGCCTGGATATTTTCCGCCACGCTCACGCCATGGCCCGCCCCCTGCCGGGTTTCCGGGACAAGAAACGGCAGCGCCATCTGGCGGCAGGCTGGGGGCGGGTGCATCTCGCGCATGCCGATATTTCCGGTTTTTCCGTGTTCGAGGAAGCCAATTACTGGGGGGTGCGGGCAGCGGAAGAAATCCTGACGCGGCATTACGGCCACCCTTTGCAAGAAAGACTGGCATAAACCATGGAAGGGTTGCATATTCTGGCGGAATTCAGGACATGCAAGGGCAATCCGGCCTTGCTCAAGGAAGCCGCCGCCCTGGAGAAAGTCTGCCTGAACGCCTGCCATGACGCAGGGTTGACCGTAGTCGGCTGGCTTTTTCATCCCTTCGGCACACCGGAAGCGCCCGCAGGCGCAACGGGCGCAGTCATTCTGGCGGAATCGCATCTGACGGTTCACACCTGGCCGGAACTGGGCGCGGCAACACTGGACCTCTATGTCTGCAACTTCAGCCGCGACAACCGCAAGGCCGCCGAAACCGCCTATGCCCGGCTATTACAGGCTTTTCAGCCCGAACACGCCGATCGCCGCGACATCTGGCGTGGCGGCATGGGGAACAGGTAGGTATGATGGGACGACTGCTTCGAAATCTCCGCCATCGAAACGTGAAAAGTGGCGCAAGGACATCGAAAAGCATGTCATCGTCTGGCTATAATCGCAAAAGTTTTCTTCAGGAATATTCATAGGCACAGTTTAGCCGCGCTTACCACTAAAATTCTGGTGCGAAACGCGTGATGCGCCTCAACTTTCCCGACAGCGTTTATTACACGCAGGGACTGGACCCGAAAAAATCGTGGTGGAAGCTGTTCTGAGCGCCCAATCAATGGGAGGTTTTCCACCCCTTTGGCGCTCGCTGAAAACACCCGTCGGCGCGACAGACGCCGCCATTCATTGAAAAAAATTGCCATGAATGCTTGCGCCAATACCTCCAAAGCAAAGTTTTTGCTTATCCTGATGTCCTTTTGCCTTCTGTTTCCTGCTTTTCAGGCACATGCATGGTGGGCTGGAGACAGTGATTGGAACGACGATTGGAACGACGAGACGGTAGACCTGCACTTTCAGAGCGAAGCAAAAAAAGGTAATCCCGTCGCCCTGACCGTGCTCTTTTTTCGGGAGAAGGACAAAACCCGAAAAAAGGAATGGCTGCAACAGGCGCTGGCGGCGGAAGAACCGGGCGCGCTGCAATTTGTCGCCGAATCGGTTGAAAAAGGCGAAAACGGCTACCCGCAAGACAAAAACCGCGCCCTGACGCTCTACCGTCAGGCGCTTGCGGCAACAGAAGCGCAGGAAGCAAAAACCAGAAGCGGTCGCGCAGAGGACGATGACGCGGATGAGACCCCACGCGCCTTTTACCGGCTCGGCTACCTCCTGGCCCGAAAAGCGCAATTACAGGCAACGCTGGGGCGGCTTGCCCTCGATGAAGGGAAAAACCGGAATTTACCGGAAGCCCTGCGTTTGTTTGTCGCCTCCGGCAAACACACGCAACTCGTCGAACTCGTCCTCGCGCATCCTGAACTTGAGATTCCCAAAGAATACCTGCGCTACCCTCTGATTCCCGGATTGGAACAACTGGCGTTTGACGAAAAAGCCGACATTGAAACCCGCCTTCAGGCAATCAGGCTTCTGGGAAAACTGTACGAAGACGAAGAGAACGCGCCTTACCTGTCAAACCCCGCCTTCAACTCTCCCCGGGCGCAGCAAAAAGACCGCTGGAAAACCGCGCTGTTCTACGCCCTGTATGGGGAGGACAAGGCGGCAGTTGCGACGCTGGCAAAGAAATTAAAGGCGCGGGAGACAGCCGCCGCCGCAACGGGCGCCACTACAAAAAGTGGGCAGTATCACCGCAACAATACGAGTCTCGCCCTGACCGATAACGGCAGGTTTTATTACGCTTCGGCGTTTGGCATTGCCGGCAGAGGCTTTACGTTTTCATGGCAGGGTCGGTGGACAGAAAATCTCCAAGGCCAGGTTTGCCTCACGCCCGACCCGCCGGAAATTGCCTTGTTTGGCAGATTCAACCCGGAAATTGCGCTGAACGGTTTGATGGATCCAGAGTCCATTTCTCTGGAAAGACGGGTCGAGTACGATTTTCTGAAGCACATTTTTATTCCCCAAAAGCCGCTTGCCGACGGGCAGGTTCCCGATGATTTTGTCAATCTCCTTGAATTTCATGGCGAGCGGCGCATCCACTCCCCAATGCGCGATACGTCCGCCCTGTTGACTGCCATTACTGAAAAAACACCACAAGAACTGCGCGTCCAGCGCCACGCGCTCAACCCCGAATACAACGACTATGTGCTGGTGTTGCGTAACCCTCTGTCCCTGCCCTTCGGCGAAGAATTGGCCGATCAATTTCGTGGCATTTTCCAAAAGTCGTCCACCGTAACGCCCACCTTTCCCGTCTGCGGTGACATCGACACCGACCACCTGGAACGACGGGCGTTCTCGATGGAAGCGCAGATTTCCCTGGAAAAAACACTGGAAAAACGCGCCAACCTGACAACCATCCCGCCCGATGATGACGACGGCCCGATTTATACACGCATCCCGACAGAAGACCTGGGCGCGTATACACTGACCCGACTGACGCGAGGCATTCCCGAAAACAGGGATTGAGGCCACACAACCGCGCCGCGCGCCCCACAGGGCAAGCGCACGATCTGCCGGGAAAACGCCGCGACGCCGGGAAACCGGTCAAGAATCGCGCCTGGTCTCCGGCAGCGTCATCCCCGTTGATTGGGCGTAGCGCAGGAGTTGCCAGTAATACCGATAGGAAGCCCGGTCATGCAGCTTGCCCGCGTGCCGGATCGGCCCCCAGTCGGCGGCTCATACGAGCCGCCCTGAGGTCATTCCTTGTTTTCGGGGCTTCCTCAGCGTAGCTGACGCCAGGATTGGCGGCCAATGCGACCGCCGGGCAGTTTGATTTTCAAAATGCCGTCTTGCCCTGGTTTGACGGAGATGTAGCCGTATCTGCCAATCTGGCCAATCGCGCCGCCGCCGCCGCCTTCAATCCGCATACTGTTCCCACTCTGGCCGAAAATGCTGATGGCGGGTTTGCTGCCGTCGAACAGGGAAAGTTCCGTCAGCCAGCTACTGCTGTTGCCGTTCTCACAGACGTTTGCGCTGGTGTCGGGCGCCAGGGAGCTGATGATCAGCGTCTTTTTCGTGAGGAGCGGCGGCGCGAGCAGGCGTTCGCCTTCCTGCTTGTTGCCGATCTTCAGGTCGAGGTAAAAGCCGCTTTGGGTGGCGTAATTCACGGTGTTGGCCGTGGAGGTGCGGTACCCGGTGGTGGCGGATAGGGTAAGGGTTTGCGCTTGCAGATTGGCGCGCCCGAGGGTTGACGCGCCATTATCCAGCACGCCGTAGAAGGTCTGCACATCCAGATTGGTGTTGTCCCCGGTTTCAAAGAATTTGCCCGTTCCGATGTAAACCATATAGCCGCCCGCCGGACGGGAAACGCCTGCCGGTTTGGCGGTCATGGGCTGCGCTTTCCCTGCGGCATCGCGGGCAACCAGGAGCGGATCGCCGTTGAAGGCGATCTTCCAGCTGCCGCTGCTTGCCGCCGACAGGTCGAACTTCCAGAGATTGCCCTGAAGGTCGCCCGCGTAGGCGACATCCGCCGTGCCGTCTTTGTTGATATCCACCAGCAGTGGCGTGGAAAGACCGTTCGGCGCTGCGGCGCTGCCAAGGCCGGTGTCAATCTTCTCGATCAGTGCCCCCGTCTTCGCGTTCACAATGAAAAGCTGCGCCCGATGGGCGGCGCTGTCGTAGCCGTTGCCAAAAACAGCAGCCCAGACGCCGTTATTCAGGCGCACGATGCTGGCCTGCCCCAGAGCGACCCCCAGTTCCGCAAAATCGGTGCTGACGTTGGGGGAGATTTCCCAGAGCACATTCGTGCGGTCAAAGGTCGCGGGGTTTTCCACATCCAGCGCGAAATACGACCTGCCGCCCGCGCCTGTCGAGCCGACCAGCACGGTTTTCCAGACGCCGCCATCCTGAATGTCGGAGGCGGCGGGCGAGCCGTCTACATAGTAGCGGTGGGTGTATCCCGGCGTGGACAGGTGTTTCAGATTGCCAAACACATCGTTGGGTACATAGGCAAAGAGTTCCTTGCCCGAGTTGGCGTCGAAGGCGTGCAACATGCCATCGTTGGCGCCCACGTATACCACGTCGTTCGTGCGGGTGGGATTGGCTTTTCTTGCCGTGTAAGACGCCGTTAAACTGCCGACGGCATGACCGAAATCTTCATTTCTGGCGATGTACAGGGGGGCGGAGTTGACGATGTCGCCCAGAATATTGCGCTGACCGGCGGCGGTGGTGCGGCTGCGGAACATTGTGCCTTCCCCCGCGTTGCTGCCGCGCAGATAGTCCAGGATATTCTGGTTGCCCAGAGCGACCTGCTGGGCGGTGGAGAGTTTCGACCAGGTGAATTCGGCGCCGTCCGCAGTCGCGTCGTTCCAGGTGTAGATGTTGCGGCTTCCCGGAAGCGGGATATGGTCTTTTGCCTCCCACTCGGCGGGATAAATCGCCTCGCCCGTCGCGTCCCGTTTGTGCGCCGCCAGATTGCCGCTCCAGCTTCCGCTGTCAAAGGAGGCTTGAAACAGTTGCGTGCCCGTAGAGCGCGAACCGGCGCTCAACGACCTGCCCGCGCGGGTAACGCTGACGGCAACCGTTTCGAAAACGGTTTTCAGGCCGGTAATCATTTTTTCCGGCTCACTTCCCAAAAAGTAGTTGTCCGGCACGCAATCGTTATTCCTGTCCCAGTTGATGGACTTGGAGAGAATGTTAGGATATTCGGATTCAGGCTGATTTTTGTGGTCGAAGCCGCCGTATTTTGCGGCCAGATACATCTGGTTGGGCGTGGTGGCGGGGTATGCGCAACTGGTTTCGTGGGTGTATCCCTGGCCTCTGTTGCCATCACCGGATTCCTGCACATCCATGAAATAGGTTTTGGCCTGTTGCTTGCCCAGCGTCCAGGGTTTGGTTGAATCATCCTTCAGCATGTCCTGTGTGTTCGCCCAGTAAGCCAGGCCTGCTACGAAGTAGGTGTTGTCGCGGCCTCGTCGAGAGGTGGCCAGGTTACCGCCGGGGTTATAACCCTGCAAATCCCCTACCTTTTTGGTCAATGACATGATATTGAATTGCATCGGGTCGCTCGGCGCGCCATTGTGGCCTGAGTAAGCCCCTCCCGCGCTGAGCGTATTTCCCGGCACATGAATATCCGCGTGCGTGTTGGCGTCCGCAATGCCGACGATGTGCGTCTTCTGGCAGGCGTATTGAATGGGGAGATTGCGCTTGAAGTTCGGCCCGCTCTCTGGAACGGTGGTGGTGATGACCGGGAAATCGTCTTTCATTGCGTTTGTTATGCCGCTGGTGAATTTTGCCGGGGGCGCGATATTGCGCACCGCCAATTGGGCGGCATAGAACATTTCCGATAACGGGTCGTAGCTTTTGTAGCCATTCTTTTTGCCGAACTTGTTCAGATAATTGAGGACGCCACTCTGTTTCACGCCGCTGTTGGCGGCATCCGCGCTATCCGGGTTGGTGTAGTAAATGCCGGTTTGCGGATCCCATTCCCGGTTGGGATTGGGCAGTACGCCTTCATCCGGCGCGATCATGTTCTCGCCCACGAATTTCATCCGCGCCCGCAACACGCCCCCCGCGCGCCCTGCGTTGTTGTCCAGCAGGTACCCGGTAGCGCCAAAGCGAATTTGATCCGCGTATTTTTGAATCAGGCCGACCGGCTTGTAAATGGGGGTGCCGCCGCTATTGGGGTACGACTTGCACAGCTTGATATCCTCTTTTCCGTTGATCATGCCATCGTATTCCAGCCCGCCCGGCGCGTTGGGGTCACAGACTTTCACATGCCCCATGAATGTGTAGGTCCTGTATGAGCCCGTGTTTCTAAACACGTTGTCATTGCTGATTTGAATAACGCGACCACTGAGTTCCGCGTTGGAAAACGGATTTAATTCCCCACTGCTGACCCGTACATAAACCGTGTTCGAATTCAAGGGCGCGACGCTTTTCCCATTCGTGGTGCTTCGGGTTACGGAACTTTGTCCCGTATGCCGGGTCTTTTGAATGACGGTCATACCTTGCTCGTCGATTACCCGGTCGCCGCCGGACATGACAAGACGGAATTCATCAAGGGCTTGCATGGTTGCCCAGTTCATGAAATTACCGCTGAAACTGCCGGAACAGGCATGATTATTCGTCACGCCGCTTTTATAAAAATACTCTTTCTTCGCGCTGTCGGCGGTGCGTTTCCCGGTCAGGGGGGTGGCGGGGAGATTGCCTGCCGAATAGCTGTAGCAGCCTTCCGGGTCGAAATAGCCGATATAGCGCTTGCTGGCGTTGTAGGCGGCGTCCCGGTAACCCATTTCTACGCCTGTGGGAAACTCCACGGACAGCGCCAACATCATGTTGGGCGGCGCGCTCCCGCCGATGTCCGGCGGCGATTGCGCGATATGGAGTTGCGCGAAAGCGGGCGACGTGCCGGAAATGACCAGCGCCAGCGTCAATGCGCGCGCCAGAGCGTGAGTGCGGGAGAGGGGGAGAGTGTGGCTACATGTTGTCATTTCATGGCTCCTTTTAGTGAATGTGAACAAATGCGTAATGGCAAAATAATATTCATTAG
>JAISRR010000098.1 GCA_031273565.1 Zoogloeaceae bacterium
GTGCTACCCCCAAAAACGACTACGGGTTCGCCAACGGGGTTTTCTGCCTCGTGGGGGGGGGGGGCCCCCCCCCCGATTCTTCGGTGACCCTGGGGGGGGGGGCGCCCCCCGCTTCCGGAATCGCAGCCTGAGCGGGTTCAGGCAGGGCGGGTTCAGGTAGGGCGCGTTCTCCGAAAGCGCCGCATGTTAAACAAACGGTGGTGTCTTCGATCCCGCCCTACCTGCCGTCATTCCCTTGCAGGGGAATGACGGTGTTTGCGGCCAAGGCCTCGGCGTCAGTCAAATGCGATTGCCCTGGTCATTCATGCGGCGGCGAAGCCGCCGGTAACTGACGATCCTCTGTCCTTTGCCTTCTGGATTTCTTGCGCAAATGCCAGCCCCTGTTTACTATCCGGTGCTTTTCATGCCTCGTCCTGACCCGCCCATGTCCCGTTTTTTCTCGCGTCATCTGTTTGCGCCTTTGAGGATAGTAAAACCGGGGCATATCCGCGCCATTGGCGCGGCGGTGATTGTCACGGTGACTTTGTGGGCGGCATGGCCCGGCCTGCATCCGGCGCCTGCGCCGGGGTTTGTGCCGCCGCCTGCCGCGTCAAGCCGGGCGGAGGGCGTTGATGAGCCGCCGCGCTTGTTTTCCGGGTTAATCAGCGGGGCGCACGCGCTGAGCGTGCATGCCGCTTCGCTCGCCCTGCGCCCTGACGGGCGTTTGTTCGCCGTCTGGTTTGGCGGGGAACGCGAAGGAAGCGCCGATGTTCGTATTTACGGCGTGGAGGGCGTTCCGGATTCCGATGGCAATATCCTCTGGAGTGACCCCGAAGCCATTGTGTCCAGAGAAGCAACGGGACAAAGCCAGGGGCGCTGGGTGCGTAAACTGGGCAATCCGGTGGTTTTCGCCGATGCGCGTCAGGGGTTGGGGCTGGCGTATGTCAGCGTCACGATGGGCGGTTGGGCGGGCAGTCAGCTTAATCTGCTGCGCCTGTTCGATACCGATATCCCCGCTGCCTCCAGACGGCTGGTGACCTCGCCGTTTTTTAATGTAAGCACCTTGCTCAAGGGGCAGCCCGTGTTTTTCGACAATGGCGACATCGGTTTGCCGGTGTATCACGAACTGGCGGGCAAGTTTGCCGAACTGCTGGTGCTCACGCCAACCGGCGAAGTGCGGCGCAAGATTCGCATGGATCATGGCCGACGCACCTTGCAGCCGGTGCTGCTGGTGGAAGATGCCGCCCGCGCCATCGTCCTGATGCGGGACGCCAGCGGTAATCCGCCGCGCGTCTGGCGCAGCGAAACGAGCAACGCGGGACGCGACTGGAGTGAGCCGGAGTCGACCGACCTGCCCAATCCCAATTCCGCGCTGACGGCGGTCAGGCTGGATGACGGGCGTTTGCTGGCGGTGGCGAATGATACCGAAGACGAGCGCCTGCGTTTGTCCTTGCTGGTGAGTGAAGATCGGGGCAGGCACTGGCGGGTGATCCATCGTTTCGAGGACAGGCAGGCGCAGCTTGGCGATGATCTGACCGAAGCCGAATTTCGCGTTCAACTGGCAGGCGACATCGCCGCGCTTGACCCGACGTACCCGATTGCGAAAGAAGACATCGCCGCCCGCGTGATGAGCGACATGTGCAGCAAGGACGCTTGCCGCTGGCGATACGACTACCCTTATCTCATTCGCGCTGGCGATGGGAGTTTCCATCTGGTCTATACCTGGAACAACTCTTTTATCCGCTACGTCAGGTTTAACGCGGCATGGCTGCAAGCACGGCTGGGAGAAGCGGCGTGATCGCGCTCCCGTTTGATTTTCTGGGCTGGGCGCTGTTGTTCATCGCGCTGCCGGGTTTGCGCTGGCGACCGGCGAATGTGACGGCGCGGGGGTGTTTACTCCTCCTTCTGCTCGTGCCGCTGTCCTTCGGGGAAAGCTTTTCGCATGTCAGTCTGTTGGCGATGTTGCGCGGGCTGTTCGGCGGGCTGTCGATGGCGACGGTGAGTCTCCTGCTGGCATTGGCGTTGCAAAATGTGCGGGGAAAGTCTGTTTTTACCGGGCAGGAAGCCAGATGGCTGCCGCTCCTGATCGCGGTTACGGCCCTGCTGTTCTACCCGCCCGCCCTCGGGCTGGGGATGCTCGACCCCTATGCGTGGGGCTATGACGCAGCGGCGTTGCTCCCGCTCACTGTTGGCGCGCTGGCGTGGGCGGCGTGGCTGGCGGGTTGGCGGGTGAGCGCGCTGGCGCTTGTTCTGGCGCTGGCGGCCTGGCGGTTGCGTCTGCTGGAATCGACCAATTTGTGGGACTATCTGCTCGATCCGCTGCTGGCGTTTACCGTTCTGGGGCTGTTTTTCGCGCGGGGGGTGCGATGCCTGTGGCGTACAAGGCGCGCCAGCCGCCGCGCCGCATCTGCTTCATAGCGCCTGCCATGTTGATTTTCCGCATCGATTCCGACCGCCTTCCCGCGCGGTCATCTGAACCTCTGGAGCGCGTCTCATGACAAACACCATAAAATCTCCTCTCGCTTACCCGCGCCTGCGTTATCTGCTGGCCGGAACGGGCATCTTTTTTGTCGTGTTCGCGCTTTTGCGCGCGGGCTTTTATCTGTGGGCGTCCGAAGTGTCGCTGCGCGGGACGGAAGCCGCTGATGCCGCGACGGTGTTCGAAACGCTGGGCATCGGCCTGCGTTTCGACTTGCGTCTGGCCATTCTGCTGATGTTGCCGCCCGCGTTGCTGCTGGTTTTACCGGGCTGGAAATCACTGCGCATCCATGCCCTGCGGGTCTGGCTGGCTTTGGCGATTTTGCTGGTGGCATTGGTTTATATCGTCGATTTTGGCCACTACGCGTATCTGGGCTGGCGCGTCAACGCCACGCTCGCGCGTTTTCTGGGCGACGCGCAAATCTCGGCGGACATGGTGTGGCAGAGCTATCCCGTCGTCTGGATTACGCTGTTGTGGTGGTTGGCGAGCGCGGCGCTGTTCGCCCTGTTTATTCGTCTGGAACGGTGGACGCTCAATCATCCGGCCAGACCCGCAGGCAAGGCGGCGATTGTCGGCGTGGTCGCGCTGACCGTCGTATGCGGCTTTCTCGGCATTCTCGGTCGCGTCACCAACATCAATCTCGCCAATCCGGTGCCGTTACGCTGGAGCGACGCCTTCTTTTCCGGCAATACGCGCATCAGCATGCTCGGCCTTAATCCGGTGATTTTCATCTGGAACACGTCGCGTACCGCAGACGACCGCTACGACCTCGCCACCCTGCGCGAATATGCCGGAAATGTTGCCGCCTACCTTGGCGTCGAGCCGCCCGTGGCAGCGCCGGATGCCGATCTGCCGCGTTTTGACCGCGATGTGCCGGTACAACCCCATCGTCTGCCGGGGCCGCGCGCGCCCAATGTTGTATTCATCATGCTGGAATCGCTCGGCGGGTCTGTCACCGGGATGCATGGCAATCCGTACAACCCCACGCCCAATCTTGACGCGCTGGCGCGCGAAGGCTGGTTTCTGCGCAATTTTTATGTGCCCGTGACCGGAACGGCGAAAACGGTGTGGGCGAGCGTTACCGGCATTCCGGACGTTTCCCGCACGGAGAGCGCCACGCGCAATCCTTTTCTGCTGCCGCAGCATACGGTGCTGAACGCCTTTACCGCCCACAGCAAGCATTATGCAATCGGTGGCAGCGCGGGTTGGGCGAACATGAGCGCGCTCATCAGGAGCAGCATTGATGGGGTGCAACTGCATGAGGAGGGCGAATGGAAGTCATCCAACATTGATGTCTGGGGCATTTCCGATCTGGCGCTTTTCCGGGAGACGGATGCCCTCCTGCGCGCGCAGCCGAAAGACAAGCCTTTTTTCATTATCATCCAGACTGCGGACAACCATCCGCCGTTTACCATTCCCGCCGACAATGACGGGTTCGAGAAAAAGGAATTGCCCGCCGAGGAATTGCCGAATTCGGGTTTTCGCAGCAACGACCAATATAACGCGGTGCGCCTGCTCGACCACAGTGTTGGTCGATTCATGGAGATGGCGAAAGCGGGCGGCTATTACGACAACACGATTTTTGTTTTCTACGGCGACCACAACGGGCGCATCTCGCACATTCCGTTCAAATCCCGCGCCTACGAAGAACTCAATCTGGAAAGCCTGCATGTTCCCGGCATCATCCACGCGCCAAAACTGATTCCGCCGCGCGTCACGGAAGCAGCCACGAGCCTGATTGACCTCCTGCCGACAATGGCCGGATTGCTGGGCGTTGAATACCGCAATACCACATTGGGACGCGACATCCAGCTTCCCGCGCCGGAAGGCGAACGCGCCGTGCCACTGGTGCTGCGCGAAGGCGCTTTCCCGCTGCTCGGCGTCGTAACCCGCCGCCATTTGTTGCAGATGAATGCCGACGGCTCACAACCGGCGCTCTACGAGGTCGACTCAGACAAGGTTGAAAACATCGCGAACAGCCACCCGGAAGAATTTACCCGCCTGTCAGCCCTGGCGCGCGGCCTGCACGAAACGGCGCGCGTGATGCTCTACAGCAATAAAACGGGGGAGAAATGAGCAGCGGGGAAGCGCCCTCAAGGCATACCAATCCACACAACGCATTTGACATTTGGTTTGCGACTGTGTCGACGAGCGAACTCATTGATTCTTATGAACAAATGTGTTTAAATGGAAATTCGGTAAAACGCGATAAATTATTGTTTTTAAACAACAATAAAAATGTCAATGGACTTGTGTGTAACGCGATGCCCTCAAGGAGGGAGGCCAGACTGCTGACAAACCGCCCTACCTTTGCGTCGCATATTTGAGGCAGGACAGGTTCAGGCAGAATGGTTCAGGTAGTGGGTCAGGTAGTGGGTCAGGTAGGGCGCGCTCTCCGAGCGCGCCGCAGGTCGCCGACGGCGGTTTCTACGATACCGCCCTACCTACGGTTAGTACGACAATCCCGCGCTGTCAGCACTCTGACCTCCCTCAAGAAGAGAGGTTTTCAATGCCCGCCCCTCAGACACCTGAAGCGCGAGTACGGCCTGATTACGCAGGGCGCGCAGCAGGGTTAATTCTTTTTTGGGGATGTTGATTTCTCCGTCCCGATCCCGGTCGGCGTAGATCAGCGCCAGGGGTTGTTGGCGCACGGTGAGCGGGAAAAGGATGAAGCTTTTGGCGTTGATATTGCGGCGATACCAGTCGGGGATGCGATCGGCGATGGCGGGGTCATTGATGTCGGCGATCAGGATGTCCGCGCCTTTTCCGGTGGCGGCGTGAAAAACGTCGGGCACAAAATCCAGGTCGAAGTCGAAAGTCCGCGCCAGCGCGTCAGCATCCTGCCCGAAGCCGAAACGTCCCTGCATGCGCTTGTGTCCGTCATCGCGGGTGCACAAAATGACGCGGGAAAATAGCATGGTGCGGCGCATGGTTTCCAGAACGATGCGCAGAATGTTGTCCGATGGGTCGCCTTCCATGAGCATGGCATTGCCGATGTCCTGAATCCCCGCCAGCAGGATGGCTTCCGCGTCCGGCGGTTGCGCGCCATGCGCGCTGGTACCGCCCGTCGCCAGCGCCAGTTCTTCCAACAGGATGGTGCGCGTCATCTCCATCTCCGTTCCTTCAACGCTGTTTTCCGGCGTTTGCCCGAATTGGCAAAGCGCGCGACCAAACTGGCTTTGTTGCAAATTGACCTGCATGATTTGGGCGAGTTCCACGGTTTCGGCAATCGCCGTCTCAAGGCTTTGCGTCAGTTCCGCTTCGGTCAGGGGAATTGTCTCGCCAAACTGCGCCGCGATGCGTTGCAGCGATGCGTTGTCATTTTCCCGCCCGTAGGCCGGGATGTCGCTTACGGCGGCGCACAAGGCGTTGCTGAATATAGCAAGGGCATGCAAACGCTGTTCAGGAGCGTCGCCGGACGGAACCTGTCCGGCTTCCATGCGCCGCATGCTGTTGATGATTGAGGGCGGGAAGCCCCAATGTTCGGCGATGCAGATGCCCATATCCTCGAAATTTACGCCCAGCACTTCCCGGGAAGCGACCTGCTCATCCAGGTGTTTTTGCAGCATCAGCCCACGCACGGCCTCGCTTTCTTCGGGGAAATAATATTGCGACAGAAGCCTGCCCAGATTATGAAAAATGGCGCAGATGAAGGGTTCTTCCTCATCCGGGTAATGCAGTTGGCGGGCGATGGAACGGGCGAGCAGTCCGGCCATGTTGACGCGCAGGAATTCTTCTTTCAGGGTGCGGGCATTGCCCTTGTTTTGCAGATGCTCAAACAGCAGTCCGGCGACAGCGGCGTTGCGCACCGCGTTAACGCCCAGGAGCATGATGGCGCGGGAAACCGTGCTGATGTGGTCGCTCCCGGCCGGGCGGTACCAGGCGGAATTCACCAGTCGCAGTAATTTGTTCGTCAGCGAGAAATCCTTGAGGACGAAGGCGGACAGACGCGCGATGCTTTCCGTATCGCTGGCAATGATGCTGTTGATGGCGCGCACGGATTCAGAGAGCGCCGGAAAGTCACCCTTGAGGCGCATGCGACGCAACAGGAAATTCACCGCGCTGTGCGAGCTTTCATCGCTGGTGGCGATGGCAGGTAGCAGGTAGGCTTCCAGCGCCTGATGAAATTGCAACGCGGTCGCGTAACGTTTTTCCGGCGCGTATTCCGTCGCCCGCATGACGATGGCAGCCAACTGGTCGTCCAACCCGCTCGTCTCCGTGGGCACCACGAAGCCTTCCTTTACGATCTGGCGCATGACCTGCGCGGCGCCCTGACCGCGTATGGCGCGTTGTCCGGTGAGCATTTCAAACAGAATCAGCCCGCCCGCAAAAATGTCTCCCCGCGCGCTGATGACATGCCCGGAAAGATATTCCGGAGACATGTAGGCTGGCGTGCCGGTGAATGCCTGTGAATCGCCCTTGCCGCTGTGGACGGAAATGCCAAAGTCCATGACCTTGGGATACCCGTTCTCGTCGATCAGGATATTGCTGGGTTTCAGGTCACGGTGGATCACGCCGTGCATATGGGCGTAATGAATGGCTTCCTGCACTTCCGACATCAGGTGCGCGGCTTTGGCGGGGGACAGGGAACCAAGGCGGTGCAGCAGCGAGGCCAGATTTTCGCCGGGTACGTATTCAAACACCAGAAAAATGTCGCCATCTTCTTCTCCCGCTTCGAAAATGGTCACGATGCCGGGATGCGCCAGTTTGCTGACGGTGCGCGCCTCATCCAGCAGGGAGGCGTTTTGTTTCGGGTCGGGCTGGCTGAAGTGCAGGGTTTTGACCGCGACTTCGCGTTCCAGTTTGGGGTCGAGCGCGAGGTACACCACGCTCTGCGAGCCGCGTCCCAATTCATCCAGAATTTCAAAACGCCCGATTTTTTTCGTCATGCAGGATTTCTTTCATTTCAGCAAAGCGTTGATTTCCACGATGTCGGCTTCGGTCAGCGTGCCGATGGCGGCTTTCAGGCGCAGGCGCGCCAACAGGGTGTCGTGGTAGGCGCGCGCGAGATCGCGGCGGGTGGTGAAGACCTGTTGCTCGGCGTTCAACACGTCGATATTGATCCGCACGCCCACTTCGTAGCCCGTTTTGTTGTGTTCCAGCGAGGTGAGCGAAGAAGCCAGCGCGGCTTCCAGCGCCTTGATCTGCGCGAGGCCATTCACCACGCCGAGAAAATTCTGGCGGGCGAGCAGGGCGGCGTTGCGCCGCGCGGATTCCAGCAGGGCGAGCGCTGCCTGATGATTGGCGGCGGCTTCACGCGCCTTCGAGGAAACGTAGCCGCCCTGGAACAGCGGCAGGTTGAGTTGCAGGCCGATGCTGCCGGAGTCTGTTTCCGGCCTTGTCGCGCCACTGCCATCCAGCGTGCGGCTGCGCCCGGAGCTGGCGACCAGATCCACGGTCGGATAATGCCCGGCCCGGACTCTGGACATTTCCTTGTCGGCGATATCCGCGCTGTGGGCGGCAATCAGCACGCTGACGTTGTTTTTTTGCGCGGCCTCCGCCCAGGGCGGCATCTGGACGGGTTGTGGCGGCAAAATGGGCTTGTCCGGGTTGAGCCGCGCCAGCATTTCCGGCGCTTCGCCGATCAGCACGCGCAAGGTTTCGCGGCGGATTTCCAGTTCATTCTCGCCCGCGATTTCCTGCGCCTGGGCGAGATCATAGCGGGATTGCGCTTCCACCGCGTCCACGATGGTTGCTGTGCCGACCTCGAAATTCAGCTTTGCCTGCTCCAGTTGTTGCGCGATGGCGGTTTTTTGCGCGCGCGCCGCTTCCAGCGTGGCGAGCGCGTTCAACACATCGAAATAGGCGGAAGACACCCGCAGGATCAGGTTTTGCCCGGCTTCGACAAAACGCGCTTCGGCCAGCGCCACGGCGATTTTGCCCTGATCGTAGGCCACGAAATTCTGCCAGCGGAACACCGGTTGCGTCAGCGTCAGCGCGTAACCGTGACTGTTGTAACGGCGGTCGTCGGAAACGCCGCGACTGCTGATTTCGTTATCGTGCCAGAGGGTTTCGCCGGAGAGCGTGAGGCTGGGCAGCAAACCGGCCAGCCCCTGCGCCGCCTGTTCGCGCCCGGCTTCAAGGTTGGCGCGGGCGGCGGAAAATTCGGCGTCGTATTGCTGCGCCAGATGATAGACCCGCAACAAATCCACAGCCCGCGCGGGCAGGGCGGCAAGAAGGAAGACGGCATACAGGAGCAAAAAGAAAAGTTGCTTCATCATCATGAACCTGCGCCTGTGGTGCGCGCCCTTATTTCTGTTCAAGCGGTTTCCGTCATCGATCGCCAGATGTTCAGGCGGTACAGGGAGGGTTTTCACGGGGAGAATATTCCAGGCGATCCGGGGCCAAGGCAGATTGCCTCCGCAAACAGGGAAACAGGCAGCGTATTTGAGCACGATGTTTCATTATTTTTCCCTTGGAATGGTGCGGTCAAAACCGAAAAGCGTTGGCGGCGGCGAAGTTTTCCAGATACGGCGTCACGGTTTCAAACAGGGTTTGCGTACTGCAAGCTTGCCCGGCGGTGCGGGTGACGAGTTCCGCCCGCATCACCGGAGCCGCGCCGACGATGGCGACGAGGCGACCACCGGGACGCAGTTGTTGCAAAATGGCGTCGGGAACGGCGGGCACGCCGCCGGAAATAACGATGACATCGTAAGGCCCGCGCGCGGAAAACCCCTGGCTGCCGTCGGCAATTTCAATACTCACGTTTTTTACCCCGGCGCGATGCAGGTTCATGCGCGCCTGCTCCGCCAGTGTCGCGTCGATTTCCACACTCACCACATGTTCGGCTCTGGCGGCCAGAAGCGCCGCCATATAGCCGCTGCCCGCGCCGATCTCCAACACCTTGTCGGTGGGGCGGAGCGTCAATGCCTGAAGCATGCGCGCTTCCATCTTCGGTTCCAGCATGATTTGCGCAGGCTTTTCGCCCAGGGGCAGACAGGCATCCACGAACGCCAGCGCCTGATGTTCGACGGGTGCGAATGCCTCGCGCTTTACTCTGGAGAGCAGATCCAGCACACTCTGATCCAGCACGTCCCAGGGACGAATCTGCTGTTCCACCATGTTGTTGCGCGCCTGTTCTAAATTCATTGCCGACCCCGGATGCAAAATTCGAATGAAAGCAATGATTATAAAGCAGGGAAGGGGACGAAACGCCGTCGGTAATTTTTTCTGTCTTTCGATCCCTGTTGTATAGTGCCAGCTTTCCATCGTTGTTTGCCGCCATGAATACTTCTCCCGCCCGTGAACACAAGCGTGAACGTGAACACAAGCTCACACTGGGCGAGATTCTGGATTGGCTGGAAGCCGACGGCATGGCGTCGGCGCAGGATGTGCAGAATTTGCGGAAAGCGCGGCAGGGCTATGGAAACGGGCAAAATCCGCTGGTGGTGGTTGCCGAACAAAAATGGCGCATGGCTTCGCCGCCCTACAAGCTCCTGCATCTGGAAGCGTTGACGGAGTGGCTGGCGGCGCGCGCCGGATTGGATTACCTGCACATCGACCCGCTCAAGGTGGATTTTTCCGGCGTGGCGGACGTGGTGTCCAGCGCTTACGCGGCGCGTCTTTGTATTCTGCCCGTCGGCATGGATGCGCACGAACTGACCATCGCCACGAGCGAACCCTTCCTGCGTGAATGGGAAAAAGACCTCTCGCGCATCCTGAAGAAAAAAATCCGCCGGGTATTGGCCAATCCCGTCGACGTGAGCCGCTATCTGGTGGAATTCTTCAATCTTGCCAAATCGGTCAAGAAAGCGGAGCAACAAGGCAACCAGAGCGGCGGGCTTTCCAGTTTCGAGCAACTGGTCGAACTGGGGCGCACGAATCAGCAACTGGACGCCAACGATCAGCACATCGTGCGGATCGTGGATTTTCTCTGGCAATATGCGTTCGACCAGCGCGCCTCCGACATCCACATCGAACCCCGGCGCGATATCGGGATTGTGCGCTTTCGCATCGATGGCGTGCTGCATCAGGTGTACCAGATTCCCGCCGTGGTGATGAATGCCATGACCAGCCGCATCAAGCTGTTGGGACGCATGGATGTGATCGAAAAGCGGCGTCCGCAGGATGGTCGCATCAAGACCCGGATGCCCAGCGGCGACGAGGTGGAATTGCGGCTGTCCACGCTGCCCACGGCGTTTGGCGAAAAACTGGTGATGCGCATCTTCGACCCGGAAGTGCTGGTGCGCGATTTCAAGCAACTCGGGTTTTCTGCAAGCGACCTTGCGAACTGGCACAGCATGACCGCCAGACCCAACGGCATTGTTCTGGTGACCGGCCCCACGGGGTCGGGCAAGACCACGACGCTGTATTCGACCCTGAAACAACTGGCGACGCCGGAAGTTAATGTGTGCACCATCGAAGACCCGATCGAAATGGTGGAGCCGACCTTCAACCAGATGCAGGTGCAACATGTGCTCGATACGGGGTTCGCCGAAGGCGTGCGCGCCCTGATGCGGCAAGACCCGGACATTATCATGATCGGCGAAATCCGCGATCTGGAAACCGCTGAAATGGCGATTCAGGCGGCGCTGACCGGGCATCTGGTGCTTTCCACCCTGCACACCAATGACGCGCCTTCCGCCATCACCCGCCTGCAGGATCTGGGCGTGCCCGGCTATCTCATCAACGCGACCCTGCTGGGCATCATGGCGCAACGGCTGGTGCGCACCCTTTGTCCACACTGCAAGAAAGCGATGCCCTTGAGCGAGGTGGAAAGGGCGGTCTGGCAAAATCTGGTCGCCCCCTGGAAATCGCAGGAACCGGCGCAGACCTTTCATCCTGTGGGCTGCCTGGAATGCCGGATGACGGGGTTTTCCGGGCGTATCGGTATCTACGAGCTGCTGGTGATGAATCCGAAGCTGAAGAAACTGGTCGGCGAAGCAAGCGTGGTCGCCGTGCGCGAGATGGCTTACCGTGAAGGCATGCTGGCCCTGCGTATTTCCGGCGCGCAGAAGGTGGCGACAGGCCTGACTTCGCTGGAAGAAATCGTGCGGGTCGCCCCGCCTGCGGATTCAGAGATAAATTAAGTTTAGGAGTTTTACCCGATTTTTAATTCATGAGTGACAATAACCAGTCTTGGTAAGGAGAAAATTATGGCGGTTGAACTTTATAACGATGGCAATCATATTGTCCATGCCTTTTATGATCTGGTGGATGAGAAGTCCGACCAGGCGGTGCAATGCAACCAGTTTCTGATTGTGGATGACGGTCATGGCGCGCTGATTGATCCGGGCGGCAACATGACCTACACGGGTCTGCTGATGGACATGCAGAAATATTTTTCGTCCAAGGACCTGACCTACATTTTGGCGTCGCACCCCGATCCCGACATTATCGCTTCCATCAACAAGTGGTTCGTGGCCTCCAACTGCAAGGTGCTGATTTCCGCGTTATGGACGCGCTTCGTGCCCCACTTCACCACGGGACGCGAGATTGGTCATCGCATCGTCGGCATTCCCGACGAAGGGGCGCTGATTCCTCTGGGGCAATGCAAGATTGCCGCCCTGCCGGCGCATTTCATGCACGCCGAAGGCAATTTCCAGTTTTATGACCCGGTGGCGAAAATTCTGTTCAGCGGCGACCTTGGCGCTTCGCTCGTCAACCACGAACAGGCGGCGAAACCCGTCAACAGTCTGGCGCACCATCTGCCTTTCATGACCGCTTTCCACAAACGTTATATCGTCACGGGAAAGGTCTGCCGTTACTGGGCCAACATGGTGCGCAAACTGGACATTGAACAAATCGTGCCGCAACACGGCAATCGTTTTGTCGGCAGGCAGGTGGTCAATGAATTCATTGACTGGATTGAGCAACTCGAATGCGGCGTCGACCTGATGGGGCAGAACAATTACCAGTTGCCGGTCAGAACGCTCTGATTCGACAGGGATCAGGAGAAGGGTTGCCCCCCGGCTACGGCGGGTCGCCCTTCGTTTTATCTGGCGAGGTCGATAAAAAAACGGAAGGCCGAAACCTTCCGTTTTCAGTGTGGCGAGGGTTACCTCGCTTATTTGCCGAATGGCGTCGGACGCGGCGTCGCGTCGGCGGAAGGCGGCAGGATGGGCAACTGGAAGCTGGGCTGATCGCCGGTCAGCGTCTTCAGGAAAGCGACGATTCTGGCGTTTTCTTTTGCGGAGAATCGCCGACCCAGTTGCAGACGGCCCATGATGTCAACTGCCTGGGTCAAGGTGTTGGCTGCGCCATCGTGGAAGTACGGATAGGTGAGTTCCACATTACGCAGGGTAGGCACCTTGAAATTGAAGCGGTCGGCGTCCTGACCGGTGACAGCGGCGCGACCTTCAGCGTCGCTTGTCGCCTTGTAGGGTTCGACCAGCCCCATTTTCTGGAAGGAATTGCCACCGACAGCTTCGCCGTTGTGACAGGCGACGCAACCGGCGTTCTTGAACAGGTTGTAGCCTTCCAGTTCATCCGCAGAGAGCGCGTCAGCCTTGCCGAGCAGCCATTGGTCGAAACGGGCATTGGGCGTCACCAGCGTTTTTTCAAACTCCGCGATGGCGGCGGTCACATCGCCGATCTCGATCTTGTCCTTGCCGAATACCTGCTTGAACTCGCGCACATAACCGGGGATGGATTGCAGCACATTGACCGCCAGCGTGTGCGAAAAGCCCATTTCGCCGGGATTGGCGATAGGCCCGCCCGCCTGCGCCTTCAAGTCGGCGGCGCGCCCATCCCAGAACTGGGCGAGATTCAGACTGGAATTCAACACGGTCGGCGCGTTGATCGGGCCTTGCTGCCACTTGTCGCCGATGGAAGTCGGGATATTGTCGGTGCCGCCCATGGAAAGGTTGTGGCAGGAATTGCAGGAAATGAACCCGGATTTGGAGAGCCGGGGGTCAAAATAGAGCTTTTTGCCCAGTTCGACCGCGCCAAGATTGATGTTGGCAGGAGGTTTGATGGGGGAGATGGGTTCGTCATTGGCGGCGTACGCGATACCTGTGCCCAGAACGAGCGTGGTCGCGACAGCCAAAGCGATTGTGGATTTTTTCATTGGATGTCTCCTGAAACGGAACGTTGAGGATTTACCTGCTGCCGGGTGGCAGCGCAAGCTATTATCCGTGTGTAAAACGGGGGGATATTGATGTAAGTCAAACCCGATGGCATTAATTGATGACGGGTAAAGCCAATATCGACGGGATGCGTACATCCACCCACGGCGGCTGGCGGGTGTGCCTGCTGATCCAGACGGTTTTCAGACCCAGTTGTTTGGCGGCGCGGAGATTGGCGGCGCTGTCTTCCACCATGACGCAACGGTGGGGCAGCAGTTTTTCCACCCGCAGCAGGCGACGAAAACCGGCGAGCGAGGGTTTGGGCTGAAAGCGGCTGGATTCAACCGTGTACACGGCGTTGAACAGGCGCGTCATGCCGGTGATGGCGAGGATGGCGCTGGCGTAATGGGCGGGGCTGTTGGAATAGAGAATTTTCCGTCCCGGCAGTTTTTTCAGCAGGATTTTTACTGCGGGGTTGAAGGCCACCATTTTTTCCAGCACAGGAACATCATGCGTGGCCTGCAAAAAATGTAAGGGATCAATGGCGTGGTGGCGCATCAGACCCAGCAGGGTCGCGCCGTAGCGATGCCAGTAGGTCTGGCGAATACGGTTGGCTTCCGCCGCGTCGACGTTCAGCAGCGCCTCGATGTAGCGCCGCATGGCCTGATTGATGTGCGGGAAAATATGGGCGCTGGCGTCATGCAGGGTGTCGTCCAGATCGAAAATCCAGGCCACCGGCGGAGCGCGCATGAATCAATGGCCGCGAATCATGGTGCCGACGCCGTGGTCGGTGAGAATTTCCAGCAACAGGGCGTGCTCGGTGCGACCGTCGATGATGTGCACGCTCTTGACGCCGCTGCGGGCAGCGTCGAGCGCGGAACCAATCTTGGGCAACATGCCGCCGGAGAGGGTGCCGTCAGTCACCATCTCGTCGATTTCCTTCGGCGTGATGCCGGTCAGCAGTTTGCCTGTCTTGTCCAGCACGCCGGGCGTGTTGGTCAACAGCACCAGCTTTTCCGCCTTCAGCACTTCGGCGATCTTGCCTGCCACGACATCGGCGTTGATGTTGTAGGTTTCGCCGTTTGCGCCCACGCCAATGGGCGCGATAACCGGAATGAACGCGCCGGAATCCAGCAGGCCGATCAGCGAAGGGTCGATGGCGGTGATGTCGCCCACCTGTCCCACGTCAATCTGGTCGCCGTGCACATCCTTGTTGGGCAGCAGGAGTTTTTTGGCGCGGATAAGGCCGCCATCCTTGCCGGTGAGACCCACGGCCTTGCCGCCCGCCTGATTGATGAGATTCACCACGTCCTTGTTGACCTGCCCGCCCAACACCATTTCCACCACTTCCATGGTTTCGGCATCAGTAACGCGCATCCCCTGCACGAACACGCCTTTTTTGCCGATACGGGTGAGCAGATGCTCGATTTGCGGGCCGCCGCCATGCACCACCACCACATTCATGCCGACGAGTTTCAGGAGCACCACATCGCGGGCGAAGCTTTGTTTCAGGCGCTCCTCCGTCATGGCGTTGCCGCCATATTTGACCACGATGGTCCTGCCGTGGAATTTGCGGATATAAGGCAGGGCTTCAGCCAGGATGCCGGCCTTGACGCCGGGGGCAATGGATTCGACAGACATGAGCAGGCTCCGGTGAGCGATGGGGAATGGCGCGGGATTGTAACGCTCGCAGGCGGCAAGCAAAAGGGGGCTTGATGCCCGCCTGCTGCCCGTTGACGATTTCATATCTCTGTTCTGAATAAGAAAATCGGTTTTTCGTATTTCCACTTTCACGTCATCGTTGCCATCATCCTGCACGCTGTGCAACAGTTGCGTGGTCAGAACTGTTTATTGTGCAACACTTTGTTTTCCCGGAATTCCGGGTTGCCGGATTCCATTTTTTCATCCAACGTCGAAACGGAACCCTCATGAGCGTACAAAAATTGTTGACCTTCGTCCAGGACATCACCCGTCTGCTGGAAACCCGACCTTCTGAAGAAAAAATTCTCGTCGAAGGCAGGAAACTGGTCGCCACGCTGGTTTCCAGTGACGAATGGCTGCCCGACGCCTTCGCCAGACCGCATCCAGAGCATTACCAGCAATATCTGCTTTACGCCGACCCGCTTGACCGGCTTTCCATCGTCAGTTTCGTCTGGGGGCCGGGGCAGAAGACGCCGGTGCACGACCATCTGACCTGGGGCATCGTCGGCGGTCTGCGCGGCAAGGAGCAGGAAATTACCTTCCAGCAACAGCCGGATGGCAGCTACAGGGAAACCGGGCGCGGCATTCTCGAAGCCGGGCAGGTCACCGCCGTTTCGCCCGTCATCGGCGACGTTCACGAAGTTTCCAACGCCCTTTCTGACCGTCCTTCCATCAGCATTCACGTCTATGGCAAAAACATCGGTCAGGTGCGCCGCCATGTCATCGACCCGAAAACCGGCGCGGAAAAATCCTTCATTTCCGGCTACGCCAATGAGGTTGTCCCCAACCTCTGGAGTCAGGTCGCGGCGTGAGTTTTCGTTATATTGACCCGGCCGGGGTTCGCACCGCGTTGCTTGAGCGGCGCGAAATTGCTTTGCTGGATGTGCGCGAAGAAGAGCCGCACGCGCAGGCGCATCCCCTCTTCGCCGCCCATCTGTCGCTCTCCCGCCTCGAACTGGAAGTCTGTGCCCGCCTGCCCCGGTGCGATGTTCCGATCGTTACGCTTGATGACGGTGAAGGGCTGGCGGAGCGGGCGGCAACGCGCCTGCTCGAACTGGGTTATACCGATGTCGCCGTGCTGACGGGCGGGGTCAGGGGCTGGCAGGCGGCAGGCGGCGAAGTTTTCCGCGATGTGAATGTGCCCAGTAAGGCGTTCGGCGAACTTGTCGACGCCACGCGCCACACGCCTTCACTGTCCGCCGAAGCGGTGCAGAGCCTGCTCGACGCCAAAGCCGACATGGTGGTGGTCGACGTGCGCCGTTTCGACGAATACCAGACCATGAATATTCCCGGCTCGATCAACGTGCCCGGCGCGGAACTCGTTTTGCGCGTGCCCGAACTCGCCCCCGATCCGCAAACCCGCGTCATCGTCAATTGCGCCGGTCGCACGCGCAGCATCATCGGCGCGCAATCGCTGGTGAACGCGGGGCTTCCCAACCCGGTCGCCGCCCTGCGCAACGGTACCATCGGCTGGACGCTGGCCGGACAACCGCTTGAGCGAGGCGCAAATCGCCGTTTCTGCCCGGTATCGGAAGCAACCCGCGTCGAAGCCGCCGCCCGCGCCCGCCGGGTCGCCGAAAGAGCGGGCGTTAACTGGATCGAACTGGAATCCCTCGCCGACTGGAAAAAACAGGAAGGCCGCACGACCTATTTCATCGACGTGCGCGACCCGGAAGAATATCTGGCGGGACATCTGCCCGGTTTCCGCTCTGTCCCCGGCGGGCAACTGGTGCAGGAAACCGAGATGAGCGTTTCCGTGCGCGGCGCGCGCATCGTGCTGGCGGATACCGATGGCGTGCGCGCCAACATGACCGCCGCGTGGCTCGCGCAGATGGCGTGGGAGGTTTATGTGCTGATTCCGCCCCCCGCCGCAGAATGGAACGAAACCGGCGCGTGGGAAACGCCCTTGCCGCCGATTCCCGATGTGCCGAAAATCGCCCCGGCCACCCTCGCCGAATGGCTGCAATCCACCGAACCGCCGGTGGTCATCGACCTCACCACGCACGCCAACTATCGCCGCGCCCATATCCCCGGCGCATGGTACGCGCTGCGCGCCCGGTACAAAACCGCCCTTACCAGACTTCCCCGCGCTTCCCGCTACGTGCTCACTTGCCTGTCCGGTCTACTCGGCTATTATTCGCACGCCGAGTTTGCCGCCCTCGTGGAAGGCGAGGTCTACGCCCTCGATGGCGGCACCAACGCCTGGAAAGCGGCGGGCCTGCCGCTGGAGCAAACGGAGCGCCTCGCCTCCGAACCGCTTGACCGCTACCGCCGCCCCTACGAAGGCACGGACAACAGCGCCGAAGCCATGCAAGCCTACCTGGATTGGGAATTCGGCCTGGTCAGGCAACTGGAACGGGATGGAACGCACCATTTCAGGGTAAGTTGAGGCGGGAAAGAGACATGGCGTTTGCGGCAAAATATCGTCGCCGTGTGTGCCCGTGTTGACGCGACTTTATTGTACAAGCATAGTTGGCTTTTCAGGGAAAACACCATGCCAGTTTCCGCATCAAGTGGCGCACCGCAGAACAGCGGCGCGCCTGATGACGCCAAAAACATTCCCGATGGCATCAAAGGCTGGTCGTGGGGCGCTTTTTTGCTGGACTGGATCTGGGCCATCGGAAACAGCACATGGATTGGTTTGCTGGCGCTGATTCCTTTTGTCAGCCTCATCATCAGTTTTATACTCGGTTTCAAGGGGCGTGAGTGGGCGTGGGAAAACAACCGCTGGGAGAGCGTGGCGCACTTCAATCGCGTTCAGAAATTATGGACGATATGGGGCCTTGTTTTCATCGGCGTCAAATTATTCCTTGTCATCCCGGTAATCGGCATACTCGCCGCCATCGTCATTCCCGCATATTCGGATTACCCCGCCCGCGCGCAAATGAGCGAAGCGTTTGCCTTGGCGGGCGGCGCCAGGTATGCCGTAACAGAACATCATGACAACAATGGCATGTTTCCGCGCAGTAACGCTGACGCAGGACTTCCCGATGCCACAAATATCACCGGCAACTATGTGGCG
Organism: Zoogloeaceae bacterium; assembly: GCA_031273565.1. Lineage (GTDB taxonomy): Bacteria > Pseudomonadota > Gammaproteobacteria > Burkholderiales > Rhodocyclaceae > Azovibrio. The sequence continues at coordinate 18,188 of JAISRR010000098.1, forward strand.
AGGGTGAATGTTGCCGATGGCGCGATCGTGGCAACGTTGAAAATCAAGGGGGTTGCCGCTGGCGTTGCGGGTCAAACCTTGACCCTGACCCCTGCCGTTACCCGCGACGGGAAGATTGAATGGACATGCTCGTCCAGTGCGGCCAACAAGTACCTGCCTGCTCGCTGTCGCCGATAAAGCGTTGCTGTCCATCAAGACAAAAACCGCCCTGTTCCCGCCGATTTGCCAGAGCGGGTTCAGGCAGGATGGCTTCAGGTAGGATGGCTTCAGGTAGGGCGCGCTAGGAGAGCGCGCCCTACCTGAGCGCACCCTACCGAACCCATCCTGCCTGAGCGCGCCCTGCCTGAAACGTCCTGCCTGAACCCATCCTGCCTGTCCCCGCCCTACATCCCTGAACTGAACTCAAAGGGAACGATGATGTTGCCCTGTTCCCTGACAAGGATGAATTCGGCGTTCCAGCGCATGGGGCCGGTTACGCAGACAGGCAGGGTTGTCTGACCCAGATAAGCGCCGGGGGCAGTTTCCTGCAAGCGCGTCTGGTTCATGCTCATTTCCATCTCCACGCCGACAAGATCAAGCCGCACCTCCCTGGCTTCGCCGTCCGGCCAGAGCAGTCGCACGCTCAACGGACTCATGGCGGCGATCGGGCGCGGCGAAATTTCCGCTGTCAGTTCCGTGCCGTCAGGCAGGATAACGCGGCATGGCTTCCGGTTCAGGTCGCACGCAGACTGCGGCAACCTTACCTCCCCCTCCGCCGTATGCCGCAACTGCCCGGAAAAAAAATAGCCCGCGCCCAACAAGGCAAAGAGCGCCAGCGTCGCCAGCGCCACGGCCCATTTCGCGGGCTTTCCAGTCTTGTCGCCCATTTTCATCGCCGTCCGGTGCTGCCGAAGCCGCCTTCGCCGCGTGCCGTGGGCGGGAATTCGTCGACCACGTTCAGCGCGACTTGCAGCACGGGCACGACCACGAGTTGCGCCAGTCGTTCCATCGGTTCGATAACAAACGCCTTCTGACCGCGATTCCAGGCCGACACCATGAGTTCACCCTGATAGTCGGAATCAATCAGACCGACCAGATTACCGAGCACAATGCCGTGCTTGTGACCCAGGCCGGAACGCGGCAGGATCAGCGCGGCAAGGTTGGAATCGGCGAGATGGATGGCGATGCCGGTGGGCACCAGCGTCGTGTCGCCGGGTTCCAGACGCAAAGCCGCCGTCAGGCAGGCGCGCAGATCCAGTCCTGCCGCGCCGGGCGAAGCGTAATGCGGCGGATCGGTTTTCAGGCGTTCGTCGAGAATTCGGATATCCATGCGGTGTTTCATTTTTTCTCCAGCAAATGGGCGATGTGTTCGATCAGTTGGCGGGCAATCTCCGCCTTGCCTGCCACCGGCAGCGGGTGGCTGCCCGCATCGTCGAACAGGATAACGCGGTTCTCGTCGCCGCCGAAGCCTTCCTGAATCAGATTGCCGACGATGAGCGGGATATGCTTGCGCTCGCGTTTCTGCCGGGCGTAGGTTTCGAGGTTTTCACTTTCGGCGGCAAAGCCGACGCAGAAAGGCGCGTTCGGCAACGCGGCGACTTCGGCGAGGATGTCGGGATTTTCCACGAAGCGGATTTCCGGCAGTCCGCCCGCCGCTTTTTTCAGTTTTTGTGGCGAAATGCGTTCCGCCCGATAATCGGCCACGGCAGCGATGGCGACAAAAATATCCGTCCCTGCATCGCTCCCTTTTACCCGCCGCATGACTTCAGCGTGCATTTCCAGGGCGCTCCGCACATCGATGCGCGTCACGTCCGGCGGCGTGGGCAAGGCCACCGGCCCGGAAACCAGCGTCACCTCCGCGCCTGCGGCGGCGGCAGCGCGGGCGACGGCATAGCCCATGCGCCCGGAAGAAAGATTGGTGATGCCGCGCACCGGGTCGATGGCCTCGAAGGTCGGGCCAGCGGTGAGCAACAGTTTTTTGCCGGTCAGGAATTTGGGCGCGAAAAAACCGATCAGGGATTCCAGCAGCGCTTCCGGTTCCCGCATGCGTCCGTCGCCTTCCTCGCCGCAGGCTTGCGCACCGGCGTCGGGGCCAAGACAAATCACCCCGTCCCGCGCTAAAAGGTCCACGTTACGGCGGGTAGCCGGGTTTTCCCACATCTGCCGGTTCATCGCGGGGGCAACCAGAAGCGGACAGTTGCGCGCCAGCACCAGCGTGGAAAGCAGGTCATCGGCCTGCCCATGCGCGGTTTTGGCGAGAAAATCCGCTGTCGCCGGCGCGACCAGAATCGCGTCCGCCGACCGGGAGAGCGCGATATGCGCCATGTTGTCCGAGATGCGGGTATCCCACATATCCACAAACACCGGCTGACCGGAAAGCGCCTGAAAAGTCACCGGCGTCACGAAACGGGTCGCTGCCGCCGTCATCACCACCTGTACCTTTGCGCCCGCGCCCGTCAGCCCGCGCAGCAACGTTGCCGCTTTGTAGGCCGCCACGCCGCCGGTCACGCCCAACACAATCCGCTTGCCGTTCAGTTCCATTGTCATAGAATCCAGAATTTGATCCGACATTCTACTAAACCATGCCCGTTTCTGGCTGGCGGGATCGGGAAGCGTTCGTCGCCCTGTGGCTGGACACCCGACGCCGCCGCAGTGCAGAGGAGGGCATTTGAAGAGACAGGGGGCCTGAGCGTTTTCAGGTAGAATCCACGCTTTTACCGCATACACCGCTTTCCCCGGTTATCCCATTTTCATGTCGCACCAGAAAATCCTCATCCTCGATTTCGGTTCCCAGCTTACGCAACTGATCGCCCGCCGTGTGCGCGAGGCGAAAGTCTTTTGCGAAATTCATCCCTATGACGTTTCCGACGATTTTATTCGTCGCTATAACGCCCAGGGCATCATTCTTTCCGGCGGCCCCAGTTCCGTCACCGAGGGCGATACGCCCAGAGCGCCGCAGGCGGTGTTTGCGTCCGGCGTGCCGGTGCTGGGCATCTGCTACGGGATGCAGACGATGGCCCAACAACTGGGCGGTACGGTCATGACGGCGGAAGCGGCGGGCAAGGCGCGGGAATTCGGCTACGCGGAAGTTCGCGCCCACGGGCATACGGCGCTTCTGCAAGGCATAGGGGATTCCACCACCGCCGAAGGCTGCGGCCTCTTCAAGGTCTGGATGAGCCACGGCGATTCCGTTATGGCGCTGCCGCCCGGTTTTTCCCGCATGGCCTCCACGCCTTCCTGCCCCATTGCGGGCATGGCCGATGAAACGCGCCATTTTTACGGCGTCCAGTTTCACCCGGAAGTCACCCACACCCTGCAAGGCCGGGCGATCCTTGAA
>JAISRR010000088.1 GCA_031273565.1 Zoogloeaceae bacterium
CTGATCCCTGATCCCTGATCCCTGATCCCTGATCCCTGATCCCTGATCCCTGATCCCTGATCCCTGACATCTGATCCCTGACATCTGATCCCTGACATCTGATCCCTGACATCTGATCCCTGACATCTGATCCCTGATGCGGCATCGTAGATACCGCCGTCGTTGACCTGCGGCGCGCTCGGAGCGCGCCCTACCTGAACCCGCCCTTGTATGTAAACGCACTCCGTAAAATTTCCGCGCCAGTTCTACATGCTAGAATCCTTGTTTTTGCTGTCAAGGGCGCGCGAGCGCATTAAAAGATGATTTCCGGCTTACTCAAAAAGATTTTCGGCAGCCGCAACGACCGGCTGATTAAACAATATTTCCAGACGGTGCGCCATATCAACGAACTGGAAGCGGGCATCGCCGCGCTTTCTGACGAAGCGTTGCGGGCGAAGACCGAGGAATTCCGCAAACGTCACGCCGAGGGCGAAAGCCTGGAGGATCTGTTGCCGGAAGCCTTCGCGGTAGTGCGCGAAGCGGGCAAACGGGTATTGAACATGCGCCATTTCGACGTGCAGTTGATCGGCGGCATGGTGCTGCATTACGGCAAGATTGCGGAAATGCGCACCGGCGAGGGCAAAACGCTGGTGGCGACCCTGCCCGCCTACCTGAACGCCATTTCCGGCAAAGGCGTGCATATCATCACGGTCAACGATTACCTTGCCCGCCGTGACGCAGACTGGATGGGACGCCTGCACCGCTTTCTGGGTCTTTCCGTGGGCGTGAATCTCTCGCAGATGGAACATACCACCAAGCAGGAAGCCTACGCGGCGGACATCACCTACGGCACCAACAACGAATTCGGCTTCGACTACCTGCGTGACAACATGGTCTACAGCCCGAATGAACGCGTGCAGCGGGGGCTGAATTTCGCCATCGTAGACGAGGTGGACTCCATCCTGATCGACGAGGCGAGAACCCCGCTGATTATCTCCGGGCAGGCGGAAGACCGCACCGATCTGTACGTGCGCATCAATAAGGTGGTGCCGCTCCTGACCCGCGCGCCGGAAGAAAAAGCGCCTGGCGATTACTGGGTGGATGAAAAGAGCCATCAGGTGCATTTCAGCGAGGAAGGACACGAACACGCCGAACAGATTCTCGTCAATATGGGGCTGCTCACCGACGGGCGCAGCCTGTACGAAGCGGCCAACATTTCCCTGATGCATCACCTGAACGCCGCGTTGCGCGCCCATACCCTGTTCCTCAAGGATCAGCATTATGTGGTGCAGGATGGCGAGGTGGTCATCGTCGACGAATTCACCGGTCGCCTGATGACCGGGCGGCGCTGGTCAGACGGTCTGCATCAGGCGGTGGAAGCCAAGGAAGGCGTGCCCATCCAGAACGAAAACCAGACCCTCGCTTCGATCACCTTCCAGAATTACTTTCGCATGTACACGAAGCTTGCGGGCATGACCGGCACGGCGGATACCGAGGCTTACGAATTCCACCAGATTTACGGTCTGGAAACCGTGGTGATTCCCACCCATCGTCCGATGGTGCGGCAGGATTTCAACGATCAGGTGTTCAAAACCGCCGACGAAAAGCACAAAGCCATTGTCGCCGACGTGAAGGAATGCCACGGACGCGGCCAGCCGGTGCTGCTGGGCACGACTTCCATCGAAGCGTCCGAACTGCTTTCCCGCCTGCTCGACAAGGAAAAACTGCCGCATCAGGTGCTAAACGCCAAGCAACACGCCCGCGAAGCGGAAATCGTCGCTCAGGCCGGGCGGCCTGGCATGATTACCATCGCCACCAACATGGCGGGTCGGGGCACCGACATCGTGCTGGGCGGCAATATCGAGAAGCCGGTTGAAGCGATTCAGGCGGATGAAACCCTCTCCGCCAGCGAAAAAGAGAAAAAAATCGCCGACCTGAAGGCCGAATGGCAGGTGTTGCACGAGCAGGTATTGGCCGCCGGGGGCTTACGCATCATCGCTTCCGAACGGCACGAGTCCCGCCGCATCGACAACCAGTTGCGCGGTCGCGCCGGACGTCAGGGCGACGCCGGTTCCTCGCGTTTCTATCTGTCCCTGGACGATTCCCTGTTGCGCATTTTCGCGGGCGAACGCCTGCGCAGCATCATGGATCGCCTGAAAATGCCCGAAGGCGAACCCATCGAACACCCGCTCGTGACGCGCTCGCTGGAATCCGCCCAGCGCAAGGTGGAAGGGCGCAATTTCGACATTCGCAAACAATTGCTCGAATACGATGATGTCGCCAACGACCAGCGCAAAGTGATTTACGCCCAGCGCAATGAACTGCTGGAGAGCACCGATATTTCCGAGACCGTCACCGCCATGCGCCAGGGCGTGCTCGCCGACCTGTTCCGCCAGTTTGTGCCGGAAGATTCCGTCGAGGAACAATGGGACATCCCCGGCCTGGAACGGGCGCTGATGAGCGATTTCCTGATTGAAACGCCGGTCGGCCAATGGATAAAGCAGGATACGACGCTGACCGACGTGAACATTCTGGAGCGACTGATCCGGCTTACCGACGATCTCTACGCCGCCAAGGTCGAGTTGGTCGGGGCGGAAGTTTTTCACCAGTTCGAGCGCAATGTCATGCTGCAAAGTCTGGATGTCCACTGGCGCGAGCACCTGGGCGGTCTTGATCATCTGCGACAGGGCATCCACCTGCGCGGCTACGCGCAAAAGAATCCCAAACAGGAATACAAGCGCGAAGCCTTTGAGTTGTTTGAAAACCTGCTCGACATCGTGCGGCGCGAAGTCACCAAAGTGCTGCTGACGGTACAGATACGCACCCAGGCCGATGTGGAAGAAGCCGCGCAGCCGGAAGAAGTGGAAAACGTGCAGTATCACCACGCCGGTTACGATGAGGCGCTGGGGGAAGCCGAAACGAAAAAATCGCGCCCCGCCCACGCCGCCCCCAAGGTCGGTCGCAACGACCCCTGCCCCTGCGGCAGCGGAAAGAAATACAAGCATTGTTGCGGCAGGCTGCTTTGACAGAGGTCAGATATCAGGGATCAGGGATCAAAAAAATTACCGGCGGCTTTGCCGCCGCAAATTACTGCACCTTGCCCCTGATGCCTGAACATCATGCCCGTCAACTACGCCAGCCCCTCTCCCGAAGCCCTTTACCCTGGGGAAAATAAGGGTCTGATCCCAGGGCACCCAACCCCAAAGCGGCATCAAGGCACTACACGCTTGATTTTGTCATTCTCAACAAAGCTGGATACAGACATTGATCGGGGTTACATGGATGAAATTGTTGCCATAAATGACTGATTCGGCAGCCAGCGTGCCGTAATTGGCGTTAAAACGCGCAAGGAGCTTCTGCTCTTTGCGCGTTTTGGCATGTAGCTTGCCTTGCATATCTACGCTTGCTGATTTATCGCTTTTATGGCAGACACCAGTTCCTGGAATGACCCAAACTTGTGTTCCCCAATCTGATAACCGGTCGCCGTCTCAGTAACCCCGTAGTGGGCTAGGAATTGTTCTTGGTATTCGCCGAGAGAAGTTCCTTCTTGTCGCTCCAGAAATGATCCTGATGCTACTTGCAAATACTTTGGCGCGGGTATGGCTATCTCGCTTCCACAATACCGGCATTTAACGGCTTCTCCTTTGATGAACTCGGCGCAATGTGGGCATTTCTTCATCCCATCGGAAAGTTGCTGGCGTTCAACACTTTTCGCGCTTGGTTTCACGATTAATGAATGTATCAGAGCAATGATGCCCAGCATTGTTCCATAAAACCACCATAAGCCAAATGAGTACCCCTTCCCCTTGGCAATTGCCGCAGGGATTAAACCAAAAAGAACAAAAAGAATAGCCCAAATCAAGAGTTCCATTTTCTTCCCTTCCGTAGATTGTTGTCGATAGAATTGGTATTATATCCCGTGGTTGTATAAACGCCATAGCCGGATCATCACGGCATGGCAAAGCAGAGCAAACTATCCGGCGTGGCGTCGCTTACCGCCTTTGGGCAGGCGGTTCGCGCAACCCGTCTGGATAAGGAAATTTCACAGGAAACCTTGGCTGACCTCGCAAGCATTGACCGGAGTTACATGGGCGGCATCGAGCGGGGCGAGCACAACCTTAGCCTGTTCAACATTCAACGTATCGCCACTGCACTTGAAATTTCAATTACTGAACTGATGCGTAAGGCAAATTTGTAGAAAAACATGAGAGTAGCCTTCGTTCCATCCTGAATCGCCCCTTGTCACCCGATCCCCCCGCAATCGCTGCCAGAATAGGAGAATAGGGGGCTGACTCTAGGGTAAGCACACCCATTTATCATAAATGTGCGATGCCGAGAACACCTATGGAATGTGTGCGTAGCGTTGCCTGCGTCAAAGGCCGGAAACAGATCGTAATTTGCGGCGGCGCAGCCGCCGGTACTACAATCTGTCCCCCCTGTTCCTGAAACCTGATACCTGAAAATGCCCGTCAACTACGCCACCCCCTCCCCCGAAGCCCTTTATCCCATCGCTGGCGTTCGCCTCGGCACTGCCGAAGCCGGCATCAGGAAGCAAGGGCGAAAAGATTTGACCCTGATTGAGCTTGCCGCCGACAGCACGGTGGCGGGCGTGTTCACCCAAAACCGTTTTTGCGCCGCGCCAGTGCAGCTTTGCCGGACGCATCTGGCTGCCGGAACAGGCATCCGCGCCCTCGTCATCAACACCGGCGTCGCCAACGCGGGCACCGGCGAGGCGGGGCGGCAGGCGGCGGAAGCGACCTGCGCCGCCGTCGGCACATTATTGGGTGTGGCCGCCAAACAGGTGCTGCCTTTTTCCACTGGCGTCATTCTGGAGCCGTTGCCGGTCGAACGCCTGATTGCCGGACTGCCCACCGCCAAGGCCGATCTTGCGGATCATCACTGGCACGACGCCGCGCACGCCATCATGACCACCGATACCGTCGCCAAGGCCGTTTCGCGCCAGTTCGTGATCGGCGGCAAGCGATTGACCATCACCGGCATTTCCAAGGGCGCGGGCATGATCCGTCCCGACATGGCCACCATGCTCGGCTTTCTGGCGACCGACGCCGCCATCGCCCAACCTTTGCTCGAGGCGCTGGTGAAAGAAGCCGCCGACGCCTCCTTCAATTGCATCACGGTCGATGGCGACACCTCCACCAATGATTCTTTCATCATGATGGCGAGCGGACAGGGCGAACTTGCCTTCAAGAGCGGCGCGGAAGCGAACTGGAACGAGGTCAGGGCGGCGCTCACCAGCGTCGCCCGGCAACTGGCGGAAGCCATCGTGCGCGACGCCGAAGGCGCGACAAAATTCATCACCGTGACCATCGCAGGCGGCAGGAACCGGGAAGAATGCCGTCAGGTCGCCTATGCCATCGCCCATTCGCCGCTGGTGAAAACCGCCTTTTTTGCCTCCGACCCCAATCTGGGACGCATCCTCGCCGCCATCGGCTACGCGGGCATCGCCGACCTGAATGTGGAGAACGTCAAGGTATGGCTGGAAGCGGCGGGAAAAACGGCGCTGGTTTCCGAACAGGGCGGTCGCGCGGGCAGTTACCGCGAAGAGGATGGCGCGAACATCATGCGTGCGCCGGAAATCACCGTGCGCGTGGATCTGGGGCGTGGCTTCAGGACGGCAACCGTCTACACCAGCGACCTCTCCCATGATTACGTCAAAATCAACGCCGATTACCGTTCCTGATGATCATGGCCTGCTACAGGCACACACGTATGCGGGGCAGAAGCCCCGCGCTCCCGGACAAGTCCCACGCCCTCCACCCCTTCGGGACGCCGCCCTCAAAGAGGGCGGCTTTCAATGCCCCCTTCACCGATGGGGCGGCAAAGCCATCGGGGGGAGTGATTCAGCAATGACAATACGCTTGGCATGCACCGTTTGGAGTACATTGAGTGGCAAATAAGTTGGCAGGCGTCGAACCCTCCCCGCACGGTAGCGTGGAACATCGCTTTTCCCTGTTTTACCTGATTCTGTTGCTGGCGCTCGCCCTGGGTTGGGGAATGAACTGGCCGGTCATGAAGGTGGTGATCCGCGAGGTGCCGCCCCTGAGTTTTCGCGGCTTTTGCCTGCTGTTGGGTGGCCTCGGTCTGTTGCTGCTCACCCGTCTGAACGGGCAAAGTCTGCTGCCGCGCGTGCAGGGAGATACCACCACGTGGCAGCAATGGCGCAGGCTTTGCTGGCTTGCCCTGACCAACGCCAGCGGCTGGAACGCACTGTCGATTTACGGCGTTTCCTTTCTGCCCTCCGGTCGCGCGGCGTTGCTGGGTTACACCATGCCCATCTGGAGTATGGCGCTGTCGGTCTGGTGGCTGGGCGAACGCCTTACCGCCCGCCGTCTGGTCGGCCTCGCGCTCGGCGCGCTGGGCGTCGCCTGCATGATGGGCATGGAAATTCTGCACATGGCCAGCGCGCCGCTGGGCGCTTGTCTGATGCTCGCCGCAGCACTGGTCTGGGCGATCGGCATCGTGTCCCTGAAACGCTTTCCCGTCGCCCTCTCGCCCACCGCGCTCACCGGCTGGATGCTGCTCCTCGGCAGCCTGCCGCTCTGCCTCGCCGCCCTGATCGTCGAATTACCGGACTGGCGGATGCCTTCCCTCTGGCCCGCGCTGGGGCTGTTCTACAACGTGTTCATCGCCTTCATGTTCTGTTACTGGGCGTGGAACCGCATCGCGCTGCGCCTGCCGGTCACGGTTTCGTCGCTCTCCTCCCTGCTCATCCCGCTGGTCGGCGTCCTGGGCGGCATGCTGTTTCTGGGCGAAACGCCGGGCCGGGAAGAATACCTGGGCAGTGCCTGTATTCTTGGGGCGGTGGCGACGGTAATTCAGAGATCAAAGCCGCAGGTCGCTTCGCCACCTCCAAAGGAAATTCTTTAACGCTCAGGTAGCAGCAAATTGATGAAGGGGTTTGTGTTTTTCCAGCGATAACCCGCGAAAAGATGTATGGCAACAATGCGGCGAAGTCAACCTGAGCTACGCACTCATGTCAGTTCTCCAACCCATGGTTGGCGTTTTTGGTCGTTGGCTATCCCCCTGGTAAAACTGTGGCGCACGCACCAACGGTTTTGCACGGAAAATCCTCTTACGCCGTGAAATTCATTAGTCGACAGAAAGTCGCTCAACAATGGCTTTGCCCCAGCCCTCGACCTTCTGTCGCGCCACAATCATCTGCCCGCCCGACCCGTTCAGTATGGACCGCTTTCAGCGCCGCATCCTGCGGGGCGTTCAATCACTTTCATCCACGTTTTCCTTGATCACCTCACCCTCACCACCTTCTCCACCGGCAAATATCGCAACAGAATTTCCTGCAGATGCGAAATGATGATGGGTTTGGACAAAAAGTCGTTCATGCCAGCCTGAATGAAACGCTCGCGCGCTTCGCTGACGGCGTTGGCGGTCAGCGCGACAATGATGTCGCGCTCGTGCCGCCCACCCAGCCCTCGGATAGCGCGGGTCGCCTCCAGACCGTCGACTTCCGGCATCATGTGATCCATGAAAATAATGTCATATTCATTGGCGGCGGCCTTGTCAATGCCTTCCTGACCGCCATCCGCCGTATCGACTTCAATGCCGTATTTTTGCAGCAGGCCGACAGCGACGGAAATGTTGACCGCATTGTCATCCACGACCAGCACGCGCGCGCCGTGCGTGGAAAAACTGCCGATCTGCATCGCCGTTTCCCGCTTGGCGCTCATGTAGCGTTCGTTTTTCGCCCTGCCATTCAGAATGTCGGAAAGGGTGGTAATCAATACAGGCCGTTCCAGCGTTTCGTCCTGAGCGCCCGCGACGGGCGTTTCGCCTCCCCTGGACAGCAGGATGAATGTAACGCCGGGCGTTTTGAAGGGCGCGACGGCTTCGGCGAGGCTCTGGTCGACGAAAAGATGGCTGTAATCCCGCGTCGCCAGCCGCTTCATGAATGCGCTGGCGTTGCTGTGGGTTTCATGCCGGACGCGCAGGGCGGAGAACATTTCGTCCATCACCCGCGCGTTGCAGTCATACGGTTCGTAGCACAACACATAACGGATTCTGTCGGGATGTTCAACACGGGCGATTTCCTTGCTGCGCGCCTGCTTTTCGCAGCGGATGAACCATGAAAAGGTGGAGCCGTAGCCATATTCGCTTTCGACGGAAATTGCTCCGCCCATGAGTTCGACCAGCCGCCGGGTGATGGCGAGTCCCAGCCCGGTGCCCACAATGCTGCGATTCTTGCTGGCATCCAGGCGTTGAAAATCGCCAAAGAGCTTGCCCATGTCTTCCTTTTTGATGCCGATGCCGGTATCGCGCACGGAAAAACAGAGTTTCATGGCTCCCTGTTCCTGCATTTCACACCAGACGCGCAAGGCAACATATCCTGCCGGGGTGTACTTGACGGCATTGTTCAGGATATTGGTCAGCGTCTGCCGGATGCGCAAATCGTCGCCGACCAGCGTGGTCGGGATGTCCGGAGAAATGAAGACGGAAAGCATCAGGTCGGATTTGCCCGTTGAGCGCAGACCCACCATGTTCACAGTGTCATAGATGAAGGAAGCGAAATCGAAGGCGCGCTGTTCGATTTCCATGCGCCGCGCTTCGATTTTGGAAAAATCGAGCACATCGTTGATGATGCCCAGCAGCGACATGGCGGAACTCTTGACGGTGAGCGCGCGCGCGCTCTGATCCGGGGCAAGGGGGTTGGCGAGCATCAGTTCGGTCATGCCGATGATGGCGTTCATCGGCGTGCGGATTTCGTGGCTGATGGAGGCGAGGAACTGGCTTTTCGCCAGCGTCGCCTGTTCCGCCGCATTCTTGGCTTCCATGATGGGCGTGATGTCCATCCATTCGAAGTAGCGGGCGATGCCTTCTTTTTCCATGGGCGAGGAACGCAACATAAAGTAGTGTTTCTGTCTGTCGATGGTGACGGAAAATTCTTTTTCCACAAAGCCCTGCTGTTCCATGATTTCCTGAAAAATCGCCTTCAATTCGCCATTGGAAAAGAGATCGAGCAGGGGGCGCGGCTGTTTGTAAAGGCGCTTGGAAATCCCCAGCCAGTCGGCCAGCGGCACGCTGATGTAACGCGCCACCGCCGCGCCATCGCTGATCAGCATGTAGCTGGGCGTGGTCGCCATGATGGTATCGAAGGTCTGGCTGTTTTTCTCCAGCACCGCCAGCCGTCGCATGACAACGCGCTGCGCGCCGTAGAGCACCAGACAGAACAGGTCGTAAGCCAGCAGGAGCTTCACTGCGTCGTAGCCCGTCTTGATTGTGTCCGAGGAAAGGGCATACAACAACGGAAAGAGCAGAATAACGTTGGCCAGGGCGGAGAAAAGCAGAAAACTGCGCCCTTCAAGGTAGATGAAGCTGATGACGGCGGCGCTCAGGAGAATAATGGCATAGAAGGTGCTGCCATTGAGCGCGAGCATGGTGATGGCGTAAGCCAGCATGACGAGCATGGGCTTTAACCAGGCCTGGGTGGACAGGGAAAACTGGAGACGATCCAGAGCACGATCCAGCGACATGAGGAACAAAGCGGGCGCAAGATGCCAGAGGCTCATGTAATAGAACGTCATGCTTATCGAAAAAACCACGGCAATCAGAATGGTAAACCGCTGAATGTACCGCGTGTAAACCTGCTCGTGGGTGAGATCGAAGGCGTATCGCATCATGCCTCCATCACTGCGGGTGATGTTTTGCGGTGGATGTCCGCAGACAGATTTTGCACTTTTGTCCCTGCCGGGCAGACAAAATCCAGCCCGTCGGGGATGATCTCGTATTCCACCGTGGTGGCGTAGGAAAATTCGCCATCCAGAGAGATGGCGATCAGGTCATCCGAAGTGATGGAAAGCCGCTTGAAGGGATAGTGCAGAATCTGGTTGCGCCATTTGTGCGACTGACCACGCAGGTAATCACGAAAAATTTTCAGCAGGGGTACCGGGGGCAGACGCCGCCACAGGTAAAGGTTGAGCAGGCCATCATTGGGCACGGCATCAATGCCGGGACGCATCCCGTAGCCGTAAAAAGGCTGGTTGGCGACGAAGGCGGAGAGATAATCACCATCCAGACTCAGCCTGCCATCCAGCGTGATGCTGTAATGTTGCAGCATACCGGGTCGCAACAGGGCGCGCGCTCCGGCATAGGCATGACAGAGCGGCGGCGGGATAAAGCGCGTCCGGGCGATGAGGTCGTCGCTCTGAACATCCGCCAGCGCCTCAGCGCCGAAAAAGGAAAAACTCAGGCAGTAACTACGGTTGCAGCAGATCGCATCCACCGGCGTCACATCGGCGAAGACGAGATTTTCGAGATCGCAGAAGACATGAAAATCATCACCGCAGAAAGCGTGCACGAAGGAATTGTTCCGCCCCAGCGGATAACAGGCCACCTGCACATTGGGCAGCCCGATCGCGCCGTTCACCACTTCAAACAGGGTGCCCACGCCCCCCACGGCGTAGATGCGCACCAGCCCCGGTTCCTGCTGGCAAAACCGCTTGATGTAGCCCACCGCGTCCCGACTCCAGCGGGTGACGTGAATCGCGTAGGACAACTGCGGGTAATTCCTGAGACAGGCTTCGATTTCTTCTTTCACCTGCGCCACGCGCCCCTGAACCTTCCAGGCGACAGGATTGATGATGAAAAGATGTTTCATGCCGCCCCCTTTTTCGCCTTCAGGAGACAGACCATTCCGGTGGCGATGAACTCCAGATGACGCGCCTGTATTTCCGACAACGGCCCGGAAAAAACCAGCGCCAGCCCCCCCCACAATGTATCGCCTGCCCGGATCGGCAGGACACACACGGTATCCTGCCCCGCCTCCGTATTTTCACGCCAGACCAGCGGTTTGTCCGCCGCATTCCTCCACAATGACGCCCAGGACGCCGCCTGCCGCTCCTGCACAAGACCATCGGCCAGCGTGTAGCGGGCCACTTCCGACGCATCGCCGCCTGTATTACCCTGCTCCAGCGTAACGCGTCTGGCTCCAAAACAGCTTGCGAACCGGGAAGCCACATGACGAAAAAGGGTTTCGACGGTTTCGTTCCGGCATATGCCCTCTTCCAGCATGAGGTGCAGTTCCAGCATCTCCTGCGACCAATGCTCATCCTTGATGCGCGCTTGCAGGGATGCCGCCATATTCAGGAAGGTCTGCGTGATTTTTCCGATTTCACTCGCCTGCCCGGATGCTTCCGGCCTGAATCGACAGGCGTCGTCCAGAGAAGCATTCCCGGCCACTTGCGCCAACGCCTGAATGGGACGCGAAATCAGGCGTCCGACGTAAAAGAGCAACGCCAGAAACACCAGCAGCAAAACGATCAGGATCAGCGTGACGATCATCACGAGGGGCAACAAATCATGGTTGATCACGCTCACCGGAAGGCCCAACGCCAGATAACTCGTGGCTTCAAAACCATTGAAGCGTATCGGCATGAAATAGATAAACGACTTTTCCCCGGTGAAAGGGAATCGCTCGCCTGAGAGAAACAAGGGTTCCGAATCCTGAAACGCCTGCTTGATGGCCTGCGCGCTGGCAAATCCCATCTCGTCGAGCGATTTGCCCACATCGAGCATATCCGGCGCGAGGCGTACCTTATAGTCGTCGGGCGAGAGCAGGACGGAGACGATGGGCAGGGTTTCCTCTTTCTGGGAAATCCGGTCGAGCAGAATATTCCCGCCCACACAACCTACGAAGACGCCATCCCGGAAAATCGGCAGCGTGATGGATATCGAGACAGACTTGCCAGCGCCATTGCGCGCGTAAGCGTATGCCGTATCGTCGTTGACGGAGAGATAGGGCTGCCCTGTCTTCCTGACCACGGCATACCAAGGCGAGAGCAGCGGATCATCCACGATGTTTTCGTCCATGTCGCCAATCACCACCGGGCCTGTTTCTCCCCGGGTAAAGGACCGCATGAAGCGACCACTGGGCGCGCCGGGATAACCTTCCTTGTCCGCCGCGTCACGACCGTCAAAGGCATTTGGCTCGTAAACCAGCCAGACCCGGTGAATTTCGGGATTGTCCAGCATGACGAACAAAGCGTTTTCGCCGCTCTTGCGGGCATCCGGATGGCGGGGGTCGAGCATACGCAGGAAATTGGCTCCTGTCATGATGGACATGGAAACGCTATCGACCTTGCCCAACAGGTTGGATTGATTGAATTGCGCGTGGTAGGACAAGGCCATTTTCACCTGCGCCACCTTGTCTACGTAAATGGAATGCAGGATGGAACACAGCAGCAGGCCAAAGCAGAGCAGAAAGGGCAGGGCGATGAACAGCAGAAGTTTCTTCCAGATGACGCTCTGGTTCATGGCGCCTCCTTCCGCAGAATCGTCAGCAGATGTTTCACGGCGACGCTGGCGTCTTCATATTCTATGGATTCCAGCAGATGAGCAACATTTTCCAGTTGGGCGTCAATCGTCGCCTCGCCAACGGGCATTTTTTCACGCGCATAGGAAAACCGTCGCGCGGATTCCAGGTGTTTGCCCGCCTGCGCCAGATCGTAAGCGTCCAGCGCGGTGCGGATATTTTCCAGATCAACGCACAACGCGGCCGGATCGCCTTCGGCTCTGGGCGTTTCCGGCGCGTCGGCCACGCGCCCGCCCGTCAGGGTTTCCGCCAGCGCCCCGGAAAACTCGCGCAGCTTCCGGGCAAATTCGGGGTAGCGTTCCCTGCATTCCTCAAGCCGGGTCGTCTTGGCCGCCATTTCCAGCTCGTAAGCGAAATTCCCCAGATTCAGCGCGCCGACGCTGTTCAGCGCCCCCTTGATGCCATGCACCAAGACGGTGAAGGCGTGATCGTCGTTCTGTTCCAGAAAAGCTTCCATTTTCCCGAGCGCGCCGTCAATCTCGCGGACCGCCACGGGTAACAGGCCGAGATACAAGTCGATGTCGCCCCCCATCATGAGAATCGCGTGATTGGCGTCCAGACCGGGCAAACGGCGCACGGCCGTCAGCAAGGGGCGTTCGGGTTCAGCAGACGACCCCAACGCTTCCGGTTCAGGCAGCAGCGTGGTTGGCGCGAGATCGGCGGCAGGCGCGGGAAATGATCTCACGACCGGCTGTGTGGCGGCAAGGCGCGCGGACGCTGCGGCGGTCACCTGTTTTTCCACCTCGGCTGCATGCCGCGCAAAAAGACAGGACAGCCGCGTGGCGAGAAAATTCAGGGCGCCGTCATCGTGCACGATGGCGCGTCCGGCATGCCGTACTTCCAGAATCAGATAGGCGCGTAAAATATCGCCTTCGGAACGGATCGGGAGCACGCAGGCCGCATGCGCCCTGGGCGCGATATCGACCAGACTCGCCATGTTCAGGTCACTCCGGACTCCGGCTTTCAGCAGCAGATAATCCCGCCCCCGCAAGGTGGCGGCCAGCGTTGCGTGCGCCTCGAATTCCGGCCCGTCGACCAGACCACGGGCATTGAACTCGCCTGCCTTGCCACTCAGCGCGAACAGTCTGGAATAACCGCCCGACAGGATCATGAGCGAAGCCATGTCCGCGCCCAGAAACACCCGCGCCACACGCAGGAGGCGACGCAGGGATTCTTCAAAGCTCACGCTCTCATACAAGGCCGTATTCAGGACGAGATGCAAATCCAGTTTTTGCCGGGCGCATTGCATGATGGCGTAGCGCATCCTGAATTGCTGTTGCACATAACGCAGCGCGCGCGCCATGACGCCGATCTCATCCTGTTTGTCCTGTTCCGGCACCCGGATATTCATATGACCGGCCGACATGGCGTCCATGGTCGCGCATAAACGATGGATCGGCGCGGAGATGTAGCGTGTCACAAACAGAAACAACGCGGCGAAAACCAGCAACATGATGAGGAGCGCCCCCGCAACCGGAAACGCCGCCTGACGCACGGCGCTGGAAACCACGCGGGTTGGCAGGGCGACGCTGACATAGACGAGTTCCCCGCCAAAGTCCCGCAGATACACGGGTTTCAGGTACACGAAGGATGGCTCACCCAGCGCGGCGGAGGTTTCGTCTTTCAGAAAAAGCGCCTGCCGCAACTGCATGGCCTTCCTGATGTCGGCAAAGTGGGAAAAAGAAAGCTTTTCGAGCGGCATGCCGACCAGACGACTGTCCGAAGCGTAGATCACGGAAAGATTTTCCGGTGACAGGATGAACGAGGCAATACCGCCTGCCAGCTTACTGTCCTGCACCAGATCCCGGGTCAGCACATCTCCACCGACGACCCCGATGACTTTGCCATCTCTGAAAATGGGCATCGACACGCTAACGCTGTTCACGCTGCCTTCACCGGTACCGTAATCGTAAAGAGAGGCAACCGCGATGTCGGTGAAAATTTTGCCGCTGTCTCTGGGTGTGGTGTACCACAAACTCGCTGTCGTGTCGTTCAGGTCTTCTTCGTCCCGGTCCTCCACCAGAAGCGCACCCTGGCCGTCGTCATTACGCACATAGGAACGGAGATAGCGTCCGCTGGACGCGCTCGCGTAATCGTCGCGGTACGCCTGGTCATTACCATCAAAGGCATCCGGCTCGAAGACCACCCAGGCGTTATAGATATTCTCATTGTCCAGCATGGCAATCACGAGGCGATCCCCCTGAAGACGCGCGTTGTGCGCCGAAGGATTCAGATTCCCGAAAGCCATCGCCGTGCCAGCGACGGTTACATGCACATTGGACAGAAAGCTGTTCAA
Organism: Zoogloeaceae bacterium; assembly: GCA_031273565.1. GTDB lineage: Bacteria > Pseudomonadota > Gammaproteobacteria > Burkholderiales > Rhodocyclaceae > Azovibrio. The sequence continues at coordinate 14,619 of JAISRR010000088.1, forward strand.
TTTGGCCTCGTTGATGCGGGTAATGCGTTTCAGGTTACGCTCCGTCTCCGTTTCCACGCTCCTGTCCACGCTCCAGATGATGGCCCCGGAGAGCGCCAGAAACCCCAGTAAAAACAACGGCACCAGTATGAAAAGAATTTTCCTGCCCAGAAAATCGTTCATCATTTCAGGCTCTTTGCCACGGCCTGGAATTGATCCTGGATATCCATGAAAATGTCGATCAGCACGGGATCAAAATGCGTACCCGTTTCCTTTCTCATGATGGCGAGCGTTTCTTCGTGCGACATGGGCATCTTGTAGGGTCGGTGAGAACGAAGGGAATCGTAGACGTCGGCGATGGCCAT
>JAISRR010000105.1 GCA_031273565.1 Zoogloeaceae bacterium
GGATCGTCCTCCACCGGGACGATTTCCGCGCTGGTCGAGGGCGGGTCGGTTTGTCCGATGTCAGCGCCCGTGACGCCGCCCGCCAGCCAAAACGACAGCAGACCCAAAACGATGAAAAGTGTTTTTTTGCTCATGGGGGATTCCTTGTTCAGATTATCTCTATGTGGATTCCGTACTGAACGTATCGCTGTACGATTGTGGCAGGGCGGAATCGTAGCAAAAAAGCAGGGCGAAATCGTAGAAACCGCCGTCGTTGGCCTGCGGCGCGCTCGGAGAGCGCGCCCTACCTGAACCCACTCTACCAAATCGGCGGGTTCAAGGTTGCTCAACCGTTGGCGGGGGCACTTGCCTTCGCAGCGCGTCAGCGTACGCCAATGCGTTGGCGAAGTGTTGGCGTCCGGCCCTGATCGCGTGCGCCTGACTTTTCCGTCTTCCGTCCTCTGTCTTCTGTCCTCTGATAAGATAGCCGCCTTCGTTCACCCTTGTCACCGGTCCCGTTCTTTCATGAGCCATTCCCCCTCCGACCGCCTGAGCGTTGCCGAGCGTCGCACCGGCATGAGTCTGGCCGCCATTTTCGGCCTGCGTATGTTGGGCTTGTTCCTGATTCTGCCGGTCTTTGCCCTCTATGCCCGTGAAATTCCCGGCGGCGATAATCTGACGCTGGTGGGCCTGGCACTGGGGGCTTACGGGTTGAGTCAGGCTTGTCTGCAAATTGTCTGGGGTTCCGCTTCTGATCGCTGGGGGCGCAAGCCGGTGATTGTCGTCGGGCTGTTGCTGTTCGCTGTGGGCAGTTTCGTTGCCGCGCTCGCGCCGGATGTGTACTGGATCATCGCCGGGCGCGTGTTGCAGGGCGCGGGGGCGATTTCCGCCGCTGTCACCGCGCTGGCTGCTGATTTGACCCGCGAGGAGCAGCGCACCAAGGTCATGGCCATGATTGGTTCTTCCATCGGCCTGGTGTTTGCCGTTTCGATGGTGGCCGCGCCCCTGCTGTTTCACTGGATTGGCATGAGTGGCATTTTCTGGCTGACCGGGCTGCTTGCCTTCGGCGCGATTTTCGTCCTGCTGAAAGTTGTGCCTGCCGCGCCGCAGCCTGTGCCCGGCCCGCCCGTGGCGCTGCTCGCCGTGCTGAAAGAGCCGCAATTGATGCGCCTTAATTTCGGCATCTTTGTTTTGCACCTGACCCAGATGGCGTTGTGGGTGCTGGTGCCCGCCGCCCTGCTCGAAGCCGGGGGATTGCCCGTTGCCGCACACTGGAAAGTCTATCTGCCTGCCGTGCTGCTTTCTTTCGTGGTCATGGCGCCCGCCATCATCGCCGCCGAGAAAAAAGGGCGGATGAAAGTTGTTTTCGTCGGCGCAGTCGCGCTGCTCATCGTCGTGCTGGCCGGGTTTTATTTTGCCAGCCACAATCTGGCGATGCTCTTTTTATGGGTTACGCTGTTTTTTGTCGCCTTCAATATTCTGGAAGCGATCCAGCCCTCGCTGATTTCCCGCATCGCGCCACCGCAGGCCAAGGGCAAGGCATTGGGCTTGTACAACACGCTCCAGGCCATCGGTCTCTTTGTCGGCGGCGTGGTGGGCGGCGTACTTGCCCAGCATTACGGCGGTCAGGCGGTGTTCCTGTTCTGCGGTCTTGCCGTCGCCCTCTGGCTGGCGCTCGCCTGCGGCCTCAAGCCGCCGCCGCCGCGCCGAACATCCCAGACCCCCGAACCCGTCGCGGCGAACTGATTTCCTCTTTTTATCGACTCATTCATTCACGGAGAAACTGTCATGGCTTCAGTCAACAAGGTCATCATCATCGGCAACCTGGGACGCGACCCGGAAACCCGCTACAGCGCCAGCGGCGACGCCATGTGTAATATCACGGTCGCGACGACCGAGACATGGAAGGACAAACAGAGCGGCGAGAAGAAAGAGGCGACGGAATGGCATCGCATCACTTTCTTCGGTCGTCTGGCCGAGATTGCGGGGCAATACCTGAAAAAAGGCTCGCAGGTTTACGTGGAAGGCAGCCTCAGAACCCGCAAGTGGACGGACAAGGAAGGCATCGAACGCTACTCTACCGATATTCGCGCCGATGAAATGAAAATGCTGGGTCGCCGCGAAGGTTCGGGGGAAGGCGGCAATTATGGAGGGGGAAACTACGGCGGAGGCGGCAACGCGCCAGCGGAAAACCGTGGCAACGCCGGTGGCGCGCCCGCGCCCGCGCCCGATTACTCGCCCACTCCGCCCGCCGGACAGAAAAAACCGGCCTTTAGCGATGACTTCGGGGATGACGACATTCCCTTCTGAGCGCCAGTAAAAATACTGTTCTTGATCAACCAACCGCCGTAACTTGTCGGGTTTCAGCGGTTTTTTCCGTTTGCCGGTCAATGATCCGACTGGCGATCATTGCCAATGTCAGGAGAAAAAATCATGGCTGTGCGCGACCGCATCAAAGAGGGGCTGAACTGTCCGGTCATTCAACTCAGTGACGCCGAAAAGGACATCGCTTCCGGCACTGGCTGGCAAATTGCCCGCTTTGAGAACGCAACCCTGGTCGAACTCTTCGACCCGAAAACCACGCCTTTCAACGCCGACGCCAGGGCGATGACGATAGAAGCCATCAATGACGCAATGATATGGATGAGCAGCACGGATGGCGAGCACTGGCTTGTGCTGTGCGCCAGCGACGAACTCCGCGAACCGCTCTGCATCACGCCTGCGGACGCCAGCGGATTTGAGAAGATGGCGCGGGTGTTTGGCGAAGTTTTGGGTGGAAATTAAACGTCTTTCCTGTTGTCCTGCGCTATGCGCACAAGCGTATTGTCATGCGGAACCACGCCCTCCAACGGCATCGCCGCCGCCTCTGGCGAGGGTGGCTTTCAATGCCTCCCAGGATGGCTCCGTTTTCTCGCCGAAAGGGGCGCGTGGCGGCGATGCGCGGGTTCCCTCCGGGGGGCAGGGCAGGGCGTGTTTCAGCAATGACGGTTCGGGGCTGGTTAGCACGAAAAACAAAAGCACTGCTCGCGCTCGCAAAGATTGCGTTTTTCTGGGGGCATGATGCTGCTTTTCAGTTGCTGGATACGGTCGCCTGCCTGATAGTATCGGGTGCAGGGTTCCAGCAGTTCCACCTGAATTTCATCACTGCTTTGCGCGAGGACTTTGGCCTGACAAAGCGCGCTTTTTTCGCAGGGGCCTGCTTTGGGCGAGCGGGCGCAGATCAGCAGGGTGTCGCCGGGTTGGGCGCTGTTGGCGGGCAGTGTTTTGGCGTCGGCGCAGATGGCTTCCAGCGTTTGGGGCGGCCAGAGAATGTGGTCATCCGGGCCGTAAATTACTTCTCTGGCGCAACGTTCGCCATAAGTGAAGAGCGTTGCGCCCTGGCGCGTAATCATGCCTTCACGTTTGCCTTTTTTGGCCCACGCCGCGCGCGCGCCGTAAAAACTGGCAATCGTGTCGTATTCCGTGGGAATGACCAGTTGGCCCCTGGCGTTGATCAGACCTGCTTTGCCATCACGCTTGACCGCAGCGAATCCCCACCTTGAAAAATCCTCAACCGCGTCAAAAACCGTGGGCAGGACAAGTTCGGCACGGTGGTTGATCAGGCCATATTTGCCGTTGTTACGGCAATACAGGAGACCGTATGGATTGAAACGCCAGCGGATTTCGTTGGGGTGCGGCGCGGGACCGGCGATGGCGTCGCAAGGCAGCCAGAACAACGCTCCGTCTTGATTGATAAAGGCCAGTTTTCCGTCTTTTTTCAGCAAGACAAGATCAGCGGCTTCAGGGTTGCCACTCCTGTCATCGAGCGCCTCTGCACCGTTGTATTCCGGGTGCGCGATGATGCGGCCTTCCCGATTGATCAGTCCTGTGAATCCCTCTTTTTCAAAGACGAAAAAAGTCCCTTCTGTCCTTTCAAAGCGTGATCTCCTTGTTTCAACAACATAAAAAGACTTTTTCGCAAATGCTTCAAGGCGCGTGAAAATGGGCGGGAAAATCCGCTGGCCAGCCTTGTCGTCAAGGCCGTAGCGGGAATTGCCATAGGCATCTTGCGCGTGGGTGATGACGAGTTCGGAAGGCGCGCGCTTTGAAGAAAGCGTGTCATCGTCGCGCCAGCTTGTACCTTTCACCTCGACAAACTCGCCCTGTTCATCAAAGACGCCCCAGGTATCGCTTCCGCCAACCATGATTTCGACCCGTTCGCTGAAATTGCCGTTGCGATCCACCGCGCCCCCAACGCCGTTTTCCCTGACGGCGACGCGCGCGCCGCCATTGATCCAGCCGCCGCCAGCATGGTCTTCAAATCTGGGCGGGACCAGAATGTTTCCAAAAACATCCAGAACGCCGTATTTTTTCTCGCTTCCGTCCGGCATGAAGAACGCCAGGCCATCTTCGTTAAAATTATCGATCCATCTCATGATGGGCGGCATGACCACTTTTCCACGCGCGTTGATGATGCCGTATTTGCCCTGATAGTGGAACTGTGCGGCAATTTCTGTATCCGGTAGGTCCGCATCCGCTACAGAGATTGAGTGCCGCGTTGTCGTCCTTTTCGGCGCGGGAACTTCCTTCATGTCGCCGCCGAAAAGGAGAATTTCGTTACCGCCCAAGCCCTGAACTCCCGCGAGCATTTTTCCGTCCGGGCTGAACACGGGCGCGGTGAGATAGTCCTCGACACGCAACAATTTGCCCAGAGGGGCGCGCGTCTCCATGTCCCAGAGCGCCCTGCTGTTTGCCAGAATTTTGCCATCCGGGCTGAAGGCCATATTCGTCTCGCGGGCGCTACCCCTCAATGTACCCAGATCCGCGCACTTTTCCACCTCCGCCAGGGTGCTGTCATTCAGATGGAGGGCGAACCGGTCGGGATAACAGGAAACCGCCCGCTTTTCGCGCCGGATGGCGTTTTGCGCCAGAGTCCAGAACACTTCGCCATCGTAGTATGTATCGGTCAAAATCAGGATTTCTCCATCCGGGCTGAAGATCATATGTCCTACACGAACCTCATCGAATTTGCGCTCCGCAACCTGCTTGCGCTTCGCCACATCCCAGAGCCGGATGTGTTGCCTGGAATCTGCCGAAGCCAGCGTTTTTCCATCCGGACTGAACGCCAGACGCCGCACTTCCGCCTCATGCCCGCGCAAAGGCTCGCCCAGCGCCTTGCGGGTTGCCACATCCCAAAGCATGATGGTTTTATCCGCGCTGGCCGACGCCAGAATTTTGCCATCCGGGCTGAAGGCGAGGTAGGCGATGCGATCCGCATGTCCACGCAGTTTGTCGCTCGGCATACAGGTTTTTGCCGCCCAGCTCCAGTGCATGGATTTGCAGGTTTTCGTATCCCAGAACGTAATCACGCGCTCGCCACCCGCCGCCAGAATTGCCCCATCCGGGCTGAACGCCAGATGATGGATTCCTCCATGATCCAAAGGGATTCGATAGTTACGCAGCGCGTAAGGTTGCGCGAGCAACCCGGTCACATCGGCAGCTTCCGCGTGACCCGCCAGAAGGCAGGCGAAGGAAAGCAGGAGGGGGCATAAACGGCTCATGGCGGAGTCTCATTTTCAGGGGTGGCAAAGGCATTCTATCTACGTTACGTTCCGGGCGTCATTCGTCCGGCAGCAATTCCTTCAATGTCTGAAACAGCGCGCGGAACTGGCGGGGTGGTTTTTGTTCGGATTGTTCCTTCAACGCGGCGCGGCGCAGTTGGCGCAGGCGGGTTAAATCGGCGCGCGGGAAAGTGGCGGCGATTTCCGCGAGCGCGGCGGCTTCGTTATCGAGCAGATGTTGGCGCAGACTTTCCAGACGGTGCAGGCGGGCGATTTCAGCGGCGGATTCGCCGCGCGCCATCGCCAGAGCGGCGTGGATGGGTTCAACGTCCAGACCCCGCATGAGCTTGCCGATATATTGCAACTGGCGGCGCCTGGCCTCGAATTTCGGGATGCGCTGATATTCCAGCACGGCGGCGAGCAAATCCTCGTCCAGCGCCATGCGCTTCAACTGGTCGCGGGAAAGCAGCGTCAACGCCTTGCCCACATCCTGCAATTCGCGCATCGCGGCCTTGAGTCGGGTTTTTGAGGGGCGTTCGGATTCGTCCGGCGTGTTTGGGGCGGGGCGTTCGTTCGGGTTGTTGCGGTAAGGTTTCAGCATCGTTTGGCGCGAGAGGGCAGGGAGGCTGCTATGATAGCGACCTTTTGGCTTTTGGCGGCGCGCTTTCATGGCGGATAAACAGTTTTCCCATTCCTTTCCCACCCTTCAGCAATTGGCGGCGGATGTGCTCGCGCACGCGAAAAAAATGGGCGTGACGGCGACGGAAGTCGATGTTTCCGAAGCTTTCGGGCAATCGGTGTCGGTGCGTCGCGGCGCAGTGGAAACCATCGAATATAACCGCGACAAGGGGCTTTCCGTCAGCGTCTATCTGGGACAGCGTCGGGGCTACGCCAGCACCTCGGATTTTTCGCCCCGCGCCGTGCGCGAAACGGTGGAAGCGGCGCTCGCCATCGCCCGCTTCACCGCCGAAGACCCCTGTTCGGGGCTGCCGGAAACGGAATTGCTGGCGTGGGGCGACCAGCCCGATCTTGATCTTTACCATCCCTGGGCGTTGTCGACCGAAGACGCCATCGCGCTGGCCAAACGCTGCGAAGCGGCGGCCTTTGCCGCCGACGCGCGCATTACCAATTCCGAAGGCGGCAGCGTTTCCAGCCAGCAGGCGCAATTCGTTACCGCCAATTCCCTGGGGTTCATGGGCGGCTATCCGACTTCCCGGCACTACCTTGCCTGTTCCGTCATCGCCGGTAAAGCGGAAGCCATGCAGCGCGACGACTGGTACACCACGCACCGTAACGCCAGCGCCCTGAACACGCCCGAAAGCGTCGGCGAAAAGGCCGCGCAACGCGCCGCCGCCCGTCTGGGGGCGAAAAAAATCGGCGCCGGCAGTTTCCCCGTGCTCTTTGAAGCCCCGCTTGCCGCCGGGTTGCTCGGCCATTTCGTGCAGGCGGCTTCCGGCGGCGCGCTGTATCGCAAATCCAGTTTTCTGGTCGATCAGTTGGGGCAACAACTGTTTCCCGATTTTTTCAATCTGAGCGAACGCCCGCGCCTGCCCGCCGCGCTCGCCAGTTCCGCCTTCGACAACGAAGGCGTTCGCACGCGTGACCGGGAAGTGGTGCGGGATGGTGTGCTGCAAGGCTATTTTCTGGGCGTGTATTCCGGTCGCAAGCTGGGCTTGCCGACCACCGCCAACGCGGGCGGCAGCCACAACCTGATTCTGGAATCCGGCGCGAGCGACCTCTCCGGCCTCATGCGCCAGATGGGGCGCGGCCTGCTGGTGACGGAATTACTGGGGCATGGCGTGAATTACGTCACTGGCGATTACTCGCGGGGCGCGGCGGGATTCTGGGTGGAAAACGGAGAAATCGCCTATCCGGTGGAAGAAATCACCATCGCGGGCAATCTGCGCGACATGTTCAGAAATATCCGCGCCATCGGCTGCGACGTGGAAACGCGCGGTTCCCGCCAGACAGGTTCCATGCTGATCGAAGGCATGACGGTGGCGGGTTAGCAACGCGCGCGCCGCGCCGCATAACGGCGGTCTTCCGCCAACCCGCCGCCAGAAACGGCCGGGGTCATCATGTATCTTTATGTAACAAAAGTGCTAGAATCACGCCCTCGTCACGCTGTGTGATGTCTCTGGGAAACCCGTCATGACCCGGAAAGCCGCTGTCTGCAAGGCTGTACACCTTTGGGCCCGGGCCCCCCCCCCCCCCCCCCACACC
>JAISRR010000118.1 GCA_031273565.1 Zoogloeaceae bacterium
TGCTGGAAGATCATGCCGACTTTCTGACGCAGGGCGCGCAACGCCACATCGTCCAGCGCGCCCACCTCTTCTCCGGCGAAGCATACCCGTCCCGCATCCGGACGTTCCAGCCGGTTGACCAGCCGGATCAGCGTCGATTTGCCCGCCCCGGAACGCCCGATGATGCCGAACGCCTCGCCCGCGTGAACGGCAAGGTTGATGTCGCACAACGCCGCCACCGCCTGACGCCGCACGCGGTAGTGTTTCGAGACCTGTTGCCATTCGAGGAGAGGCGGCATGATTTTTCCAGGACAAAGGCGCGAATTTTACCATCCTCTCCAAAACCCGCGTGCAGGGCAGGCGCATTAATGACAAGGCCATGCAAAGCCGCTCAATTGCCCTGACGCAGGATATTGCGCAGCATAATGAAAAACAATGTATCATAAATTCATATTGAGAAAATACAGGGGATTGCACATGAGCATGCAGCGCTTTTTTGGAATTCTGGCATTTTTTCTGTTGCTGGTTTGTAATGCCAACGCGGATTCTATCGCGCTTTCCGACAGAAAGACTCCCTTTGAGGGGACATGGGAACGCATGGAAAACGAAATGACCCGCTGGAAATTTGTCGGTAACACATACGAGGTGTATTGGGAGCTGGAAGGAGAGTTTGGCGAACATTATTACAAGGGGACATTTACCTATAAAGAAAATGTACCCAACAGAGGCATTATCACATTTGAGCAAACCCATTCCGCCGTAACAAGCGGCGCATGGAAGCCGGATACGGATACTGAAATTACCCATTATAATTTTATTGATGGCGCCACACTTGCAATTACTTCTGCAAGGTATCGTAAAAAATGAAATGTCGCGTTCAACGCATAAGTCAAGCAGGTTGGGTTACGCCTTCGGCTTACCCAACCTGCGCGCTATTTTGCAAATCAATCCCCGAAAAGCACACTGTTCGGTTTCGGACGCTTCCCTGACGAGAGCGTTTCGATGAGTTCTTTTGACTCCTTGACCAGACTCTTGATGACTCCGTACTTGCTCGCCTCAAAGCGGCGAATGAGATTTTTTGCGGAATTAATGGCGAGTTCAGGCTGACTGATTAATAACTGTCCCTGATAATACATCGCCTCGGCAATGAGTTCGTCGATAAACTCGTTGGCAGCAAACCGCTGGTCAATATTTTTCCAGAATTCCTTTTCCGCCCTGCTTTGAGCTGCGCTGACAAGCATGGCGGTTTTGACGCCCATCGCGTAGGAGAGCTGCCCTTTCAAGGCAAAACTGCTGCTCTCGATCGTGCTGTTCCTGTCGCCACCCAGACGTGTCTTCAGGGCTGCGTAGATGGCAATGGCTTCCAGGATTTTGTCTTGTTCGATCATCGCCAGGGCGTTTCGCCTCAGTGAGTCGGCAAATATTTCGCGGGCTTTCTCGTCTGCATTGGCAAGCCCTTCGATTTCGGCAAGCAGCGGGGCTGCCGTAGTTATGTTGCCCAGGTGAATCAGTACCGCGTTACGATCAGCGCGCACCCCGACCATTTGCGCCTGAATATCCGGGGTAGGGTCATCGCCAAAGCGCTGCAGGATGTCGTCGTAAACGGCCAGCAGGTTTTTTTCCTGCGCTTCTCTTCCCATCAGGGCGCGCAGCTTGTAAGTAAACAGGGTATCGAAAATGATCGTCCGCATTTCCTGTGCATCGTCCGCGCCAAAACGCTGCACGATCGCATCATAAATCGCAATCTTCGCCTCCGGCTCATACAGCGCCTTGGATTTCTGGATGAGCGCCTGCGCCAGCATCACCCGCACTTGCGGAGACGGGTCATTGCCAAAACGCCGCTCAATGTCCGCGTACACCGCGTCAATGTCGACATTGCCACTATGGGCATGGGAAATCAGCGTCAGTAGCGCCTGAATCACCAGGGCGCGAATTTCAGGGCTGGCGTCGTCGCCATAGCGACGGTCGATCTCCCGGCAAATATCGCCCGCTTGCATCATATTATTGTCGGTCAATTGCAAAAGCGCCCGGATAACCCAGTAACGGGTATCGGCATCGGTATCCTTGCCGAAGCGCGCATCAATATCACGATAAACCTTTGCCTCTTCCTCGTACCAGTTGCTTGTTTTCTTTTGCCAGTTGATTGCCCCGCCCTTGACATACAGCGCCGCCGCCACCCATTGACGAACAGCGGGATTTTTATCTTTACCAAAGCGCGCCGCCGCATCGTTGGCAGTCGCAATGGCGGTCTGCCAATCCCAGCCTTGATGCGAGAAGAACGCGCGACGAAAGAAGACCTCGGCCAAACGAGCGCGGACGAGCAGGCGCGTATCTTTTCCGAAATCCTGCCTGATGCTTTCCCACAACGCCTCTTCCTGCTTCCATTCCTTCTGCCTGATCAACGCCAGCACTTTTTCGCCCAGCGCCGTCAGCACCCACGCACGGATTTTCTCGTTTTTTTCCTTGCCGAAACGACGATCAATATCATCATGGATAATGATGGCAGATGCGTAATCTTCTTTTGCGTAAAACGCGGTTGCGGATTGCAACAAAGCCGTAATGTGTTGTTCCATCCCCTCAACGCTTTGGTCGCGGGCAAACTGCCGGTCGATGTGCACAATGATTTCAGTAGCGGCAGAGGAAGGCAAAGCGGTTTCTCCCCAGACGCCGGTTGTGGTAACAGCAAACGCCATCGCCACAAGCAGCGGATTTAAAGCAACGATTTTCTGCATGACAAAATCTCCGGTTATGCCAGCAAGTGTAGCCTGCGCCCGCATCAGACCAAGGCCGTGCCTGATCCACGCAAAACCACGATTTGCGGGCGGTTTTTCGCGCCTCATTCGACCGTTTCCAGTTGCTCGCTCGCAAAAATCGCGGCGGGGGAAATGACGGTTTCATTCAGTGGAATATGTTGTCCGTAACGTTCGCGCAGTTTTGCTTTGACCGCTGCGTGTGAGAGATCGAATTCCCCCAGTTTTTGCAGTTTGCCCACCTCCACGCCTGCGCCGCGCTGGTAAATTTTCCAGACCAGTTCCGAGCAATAGAATTTTTCGTCACTCCACCCGAAAGCCAGATCGTAGGCTTTGCCCGCGAAACGCCGGCTTTCCGCCTGCATGCGGGCGAGGACTTCCGGCGTCAGAACGGTTCCGGCGTTTTTCAGGCGTTTGACGACATAATGCCCCGCCTCGCCGCGCGCGATCCATTCCTGCAACGGGGTGACTTCCACGAACCGGGCGGCTTCGTGAACGTACCACTTGCCCCCCTGGGCGAACAGGATGCCTACATGGGAATACTTCGATTTCGTCGCCAACTGTATCGCCTGACTCTGCGACGAGCGGGAAATCTGGAAAATGAGGTCGCCGTCTTGCAGTGGCGTGGACGCGCCGCCGGAAGTGCACGCCGCAGCCAGCACTGCCGCGATGAAGATCAGGATGATGCTTCGCATGGGATTTCTCCCCGAACAGGTGGAAATGGATGATATCGCGATCATGATGTCCGGCATATTCTGCCCGCCGGGTTGCCCGTCATGTTACCCGCGATGATCGCCATCAAAATCCACATTCGCACAACGAAGTTAATTTAGTTTATAAAAAAGATGCGCTACCTATTTAATTTATTTGATTTTTTCCTATAATAGCGACACTTTGTTAGTGGCAGTGTCATGGCAGACGGCAGCGATCTCGAGAAAACAGAACAACCTACGGGCCGACGCATCGAGCAGGCGCGGGAGGAAGGTCAGGTTCCCCATTCGCGGGAACTGGGCAGCTTTCTCCTTCTCATGGTCGCGGCGATGGCCTTCTGGCTCTTGGGCGACTGGTTTGCCGGACGCTTCATGAGCATCATGCAAAAGGGGTTGAGCATCGACCCCGTGTATATCCGTGAGCCGCTGCTGGGCGTGGCGCGGCTGGGCGATCTGGGGTTCGATGCCTTTATCAGTTTTTCTCCGTTGGTGCTGGCGCTGGTGATTGCTGCCCTGATTCCGCCTTTCGTGATGAATGCCTGGGTGTTTTCAACCAAGGCGTTGATGCCCAACTTCGGGCGCATGAATCCCGTTTCCGGCATCGGGCGCATGTTTTCCTGGAACAGCCTGATGGAACTCTCCAAGGCGGCGCTGAAAGCCCTTCTGATCGGCGGCGTGGCGGTGACGCTGATTTCGCACGAATGGCGGGATATCTTCGGGCTGCTGGCGCAACCGCTGGATGCCGGGCTGGCGACCGCCGGACGCTTGCTGACCTTTACCTTTCTGATGCTCGTGGCGACCATGATTATCATCGTCGCCGCCGATGTGCCTTTCCAGATCTGGCAGTACTACCACAAGATGCGAATGACCAAGGAAGAGGTCAAGCAGGAAGCGAAGGAAATGGACGGCAACCCCCTGGTCAAGGGGCGCATTCGCAGCCTGCAACGCGAGGCGGCGCGTAAACGCATGATGGCGGCGGTGCCGGAGGCCGATGTGATCGTGACCAACCCCACCCATTTCGCGGTGGCCTTGTCGTACAAGGAAGGCATGAGCGCGCCCAGTGTGCTGGCCAAGGGCATGGGCGTGATTGCCCGGAAAATCAAGGCCATCGGCGCCGAACATGGCGTGCCGTTGCTGGAAGCGCCGCCACTGGCGCGTGCGCTCTTCAAGCATTCGGAAGTCGGCGAACTGATCCCCGGCGCGCTGTACGCCGCTGTCGCCGAAGTGCTGGCCTATGTGTACCAGTTGAACCAGTGGAAAAAACAGGGCGGCGACTATCCCACGCCGCCCGCGCGGGTGGATGTGCCGCCTGAACTGGCCGTGCCGGAGGCTGTCTGATGGCGAGCGCAAGTCTGACCCTGCAAAACATTGTTGCACGCATCAACCCGTTCCAGTTGGGCGCTCCGGTGCTCATCGTCATGATTCTGGCGATGATGGTGCTGCCGCTGCCAGCCTTCATGCTGGACGTGTTCTTTACCTTCAATATCGCCCTGTCGGTGCTGATTCTGCTGGTCGCCGTGCAGGTCAAAAAGACGCTGGAATTTTCGGTGTTTCCCACCGTGCTGCTGGTCACGACCCTCCTGCGCCTGTCGCTGAATGTGGCTTCCACGCGGGTGGTGATGCTGGAAGGTCACACGGGCGGCGCGGCGGCGGGCAAGGTCATCGAAGCCTTCGGGCAATTTCTGGTGGGCGGCAATTACACCGTCGGCATCATCGTGTTCCTGATTCTGGTCATCATCAACTTTATGGTCATCACCAAGGGCGCGGGACGGGTGGCGGAAGTATCCGCCCGCTTTACCCTGGACGCCATGCCCGGCAAGCAGATGGCGATTGACGCCGACCTGAACGCCGGGTTGATTGGCGAGGATGAAGCCCGCCAGCGGCGTGCCGACATCGCGCAGGAAGCCGAGTTTTTCGGCTCCATGGATGGCGCGTCCAAATTCGTGCGCGGCGATGCCATCGCCGGCATCATCATCACCCTCATCAATGTGGTCGGCGGCCTGATTATCGGCGTGGTGCAGCACGATCTGGCGCTGGCCGACGCAGCCCGCACTTATACCCTGCTCGCCATCGGCGATGGTCTGGTGGCGCAGATTCCCTCGCTGGTCATCTCCATTGCCGCCGGCATGGTCGTCACCCGCGTTTCCGATGAAAAGGAAGTCAGCCTGCAATTCGCCACCCAGGTGTTCCGCAACCATCAGGTGGTGTTCATCACGGCGGGCATTCTCGGCGGCATGGGCGTCATTCCCGGCATGCCCAATCTGGTTTTCCTGATGCTTGCCGGTGGTCTTGGCGCGCTGGGCTGGAAGATGATGAAAAAGGCGCAGCGCGCCGCCGCGCGTCCCGAACCCGTCAAAGCGCCAACCACGCCAGTGTCGGACGCGCAGGAAGCTTCCTGGGCCGATGTCGCGCCGCTGGACGTGTTGGGGCTGGAAGTCGGCTATCGCCTGATTCCGCTGGTTGACAAGACTCAGGATGGCGAACTGTTGCGCCGCATTCGTGGCATCCGCAAGAAATTCGCTCAGGAAGTGGGCTTTCTGGTGTCGCCCGTGCATATCCGCGACAACCTGGAACTGAAGCCCAACGTTTACCGCATCCTCCTGAAAGGTGTGGAAGTGGGGCAGGGCGAAGCCTTCCCCGGTCAATTCCTGGCGATCAATCCCGGTCGCGTGGCGGGCACGCTGCCGGGCGCAGTGACCAAAGACCCGGCCTTCGGCCTCGACGCCATCTGGGTCGAAGCGCGCATGCGCGATCAGGCGCAAGCCTATGGGTACACCGTGGTCGACGCGTCCACCGTCGTGGCGACGCACCTGAACAACCTGCTCCTGAACAACGCCGCCGCTCTGCTGGGGCGTCAGGAAGTGCAGCAATTGCTCGAACATCTCGGCAAGGAAATGCCCAAGCTGGTGGAAGACCTCGTGCCCAAGACCCTGCCGTTGGGCACGCTGCAAAAAGTGTTGCAAAACCTGCTCGACGAAGGCGTGCATATCCGCGACATGCGCACCATCATCGAGACCCTGGCCGACCACGCGATCCGCACACAGAGCGCCGATGAACTCACCGCGCAGGTGCGCGTGGCGCTGGGTCGCGCCATCGTGCAGGATCTCTATCCCGGCGGCAACGAAATGCAGGTCATGACCCTGGACCCGCAACTCGAACGCCTGCTCCTGCAAACCGTGAATGGTTCCGCTGGCGCGTCCGCGCTGGAACCGGGGCTGGCGGACGGGTTGCTGAAAGAAGCGGCGACGGCCACCCGGCGTCAGGAAGAACTGGGCATGCCTGCCGTGCTGCTCGTGCCCGGCGCAATCCGCCTGCTGCTCTCCCGTTTCCTGCGGCGCAACATCCCGCAATTGCAAGTCATCGCCCACGGCGAAGTCCCCGAAACCAAGCTCCTCAAAGTGACCTCTATTATTGGAGGTAGGTCATGAACGTCAGAAAATTCGTAGCCGTCAATGCCCCCGAAGCCTTGCGCAAGATCAAGGAAACCCTGGGGCCGGACGCCGTCATCCTCTCCAACCGCAGCGTCGCGGGCGGCGTCGAAATCATGGCCGTCGCCCACCGCGATCTGGCCATGATCGTGCCCCCGGCGGAAGAAAAACAGCGTCCGCCGTCATCGCGTTTCGCCGCGCCGGTTTCGCCCTCCGCCTTCGCCGGTGAGGACGAGGATTACCACGTCAGCCTGTCCTCGCGGCAGGCCACATCGGGCAATCATGTTTCTGAGCGCGCCATGCAGACGCCCTTTCTGCGTCAGGCTGCCGTCCAATCCGATGCCCGGATACAGGCACAGACGCAGACCCGGCAAAACCCGTCCCGCGCCGTGCCGCGACCCGCGACGCAACCCGCGCAACCCAGCCGCGCCGCCGCCATCGTCAATGCCTCCATTCCCAAACCCGCTTCCCTGCGTACCGGCGATGCCTTGAAACCGCCCGCCGCGCGCGCCCCCGTTGCCATCCAGCAGGAGGCTGAAGTCGTCCCGGCGGAAGTGCTGGATGAAATCCGCTCCCTGCGCAAGATCGTCGAACAACATCTGGCCGGATTCGCCTGGGGCGAAACCGCGCGCACCAGACCGGTCGAAACCGAAGTGCTGCGGCGGATGCTGGAAGCCGGGTTTTCTCCGCTGTTCGCCCGCGAACTGCTGGCCGGGCTGCCGCCGGAAATGAATGTCGCGCAAGCCCTGGCCTGGAGCCGGGGCGTTGCCGACAAGAGTCTGTTTACCGCCGGACAGGATATCGTCGATCAGGGCGGGGTTTACGCCCTCATGGGGCCGACCGGCGTCGGCAAGACCACGACCACCGCAAAACTCGCCGCCCGTTGCGTCCTGAAACACGGCGCGAGCAAAGTCGCGCTGGTGACCACCGACAGTTACCGGATCGGCGCGTATGAACAACTGCGCATCTATGGCCGCATTCTGGGCGTGACGGTCTATCTCGCCAGAGACGCGGAAGAATTGCGCCAGACCCTGCTCGAACTCTCCAATAAACACATGGTGTTGATCGACACCATGGGCATGAGCCAGAAAGATAGGCTGGTGCTGGAACTGAACGCCATGCTCTCTGATTGCGCCGTGCGCCGCCTGCTGCTGCTCTCTTCAACCGCGCGCGGCGACACGCTGGACGACGTGGTGCGCGCCTATCGCGGCAGCGATCTGGCGGGGTGCGTGCTCACCAAGGTCGACGAAGCTGTCAGCCTCGCCCCCGCGCTCGACGCCATCATGCGGCACGGACTCAAGCTGCACTACGTTTCCAACGGTCAGCGCGTGCCGGAAGACCTGCACCTGCCCAACCGCGCCTATCTGCTGCATCGCGCCTTCAAGGAAGCGCCGGAAGCGACACATCGCTACACAGGACTGGAACCGGGACTGATGATGGCCAACGCGGGCTTGAAGGTTTCTGGAGACTGGCGTGGCTGATTTTCGTCTCGATCAGGCGGCCGGACTCCGCCGCTTGTTCGACTGTCGCCGCCTGCGTATCGTCACTTTCGCTTCCGGTACGCCGGGCGTCGGCAAGACCACGCTGGTCGCCAATGTCGCCATCGCGCTGGCGCGGCAGGGCCTGGAAGTGCTGGTCGTGGACGAAAATGGCGGCGCGCGTCACCTGGGCGCGTTTTTCGGCATGGCTTCCAATGGCGATTTGCTGCAAGTGGTGAATCGCACACTGCATCTGGAAGACGTGTTATTCAGCCCCGCGCCGGGGGTGCAGGTTTTGCCCGCAGGCCGCGCCGCCCGTCGGTTGACCTGCCTCAACAATGCCCAACAACAGGCGATGCTGGACGGCATCAATGGTCTGGCGCGTCCTGTGGATGTCATTCTGGTCGACAGTTCCCCCGGTCACGCGCACGGGTTTTCGCCCTGGGGACTGGCGGCGGGCGAGGCCGTGATGGTGCTTTCCGGCTCCGGCGCTTCCATCACCGAGGCTTACGCGCTGATTAAAAAAGTCAGTCTGGCGCTGCACCGGCGGCATTTTCGTATTTTGGCGAACCGCGTCAAAAGCGCAAACGACGGGCAGGTGATTTTCAGGAATCTGAAAAAAGTCGCCGCCGAACGGGGCATCGCCCGCCTTGAATACGGCGGCGCGATTCCGCTGGATAACACCCTGAAACAACTGGGACAGCTCTGTCAGCCCATCGTCGAGGCGCTGCCGGAAACGCCCGCCGCCCTCGCGCTCAAGGAATTCGCGGGGCGCATGCTGACCTGGCCGGGCGCGGAATACGAACATGGCGGCGTCGAACAGCTTGTCGAGCAACTGTTGCATTCGGAACCGGGCAGCGAATATCGGGCGAGGATGCAGGGCTGAGGTCGCCCGCAGCGCCGAAAAGCATGGCGTCGGCATCCATGTGACTGTCCTGCATTGCCCGGTCGGGGGGCGTGAAAATTGTCCCATGGCATCTGATATCCTGATAACCTTCGTTCATCGTAAACGCCACATCCCAGAAGTCTGAATGTATACAGCCGATGGTCATTTCGACAGGGAGCAACTGGTGCGACAGTACGCTCCGCTGGTCAAACGCATCGCCCATCACCTGATGGCACGGCTTCCCGCCAATGTGCAACTGGAAGACCTGGTTCAGAACGGCATGATTGGTCTTCTGGATGCGTTTTCCCGCTATGAGGAAGGCCTGGGCGCGCAGTTTGAAACCTACGCCGGTCAGCGCATTCGCGGCGCGATGCTGGATGGCCTGCGCGACAACGATTGGCTGCCGCGCAGTCTGCGCCGCGAAATGCGGCGCGTGGAAGCCACGTTACAGCAACTTGAGCAGCAGAATGGTCGCGTGCCCAGCGAGGGCGAACTGGCCGCCAGCATGGACATGTCGCTCGCGGATTACCAGAAACTTTTGCAGGAGGCGAAGGGGCATCAACTGGTCTACCTCGACGATTTCGCCAGCGAGGATGGCGAGGATTTTCTGGAACGTCATCTGGGCAGCAGCGAGGATGATCCTTCCGTACGGCTGGAAGACAAGGATTTGCGCCAGAATCTGGCGCGGGTTATCGGCGCCCTGCCTGAACGGGAAAAACTGGTCATGGCGCTCTACTATGATGAAGAACTGAATCTCAAGGAAATCGGGGAAATCATGGGCGTCAGCGAATCGCGCATCTGCCAGTTGCACAGTCAGGCCATCAGCCGCATTCGCAGCAAGCTCTTTGGCGTCGAACGCCGGAAACCGGAGAAAGGATAACAGCGCGTGGATAAACTCAGCCTGTTTGGTCTCATTATCGGCATTGGCGCCATCATGGGCGGTCAAGTGCTGGAAGGCGGGCATCTTGCCTCACTGCTGCAACCCACTGCCCTGTTGATTGTCTTCGGGGGCACGCTGGGCGCGGTGCTGCTGCAAAGTCCCTTTGTCACGTTCAAGCGCGGCATGCGTATGGCGACCTGGGTATTTTTTCCGCCCGCCATCAATCATGACCGGCTGATCGGCGATGTAACCTACTGGAGCCAGTTGACCCGCCGCGAAGGTCTGCTGACGCTGGAAAAATTCACCAATCAGATCAAGGACGATTTCACCAGCAAGGGCTTGCAGCTTCTGGTTGACGGCGTTGCCGCCGAGCACATCCGCGAGGTGCTGGACGCGAAGCTGACCACGTTCGAAGACGAAATGCGTCAGGGCGCGCGCATCTGGGAAGCCGCCGGAGGCTACTCGCCCACCATCGGCATTCTGGGCGCGGTGCTGGGGCTGATTCACGTCATGGAAAACCTCTCCGATCCGTCAAAACTGGGCGCGGGCATCGCGGTGGCTTTTGTCGCCACCATCTACGGCGTGGGGCTGGCCAATCTGGTTTATCTGCCCATCGCCAACAAGCTGAAAACGCACATCACCCGTCTGGTCGCGGCGCGCGAAATGCTGATCGATGGCATGATCGGCATTGCCGTCGGCGACAATCCGCGCCTGATCGAAAGCCGTCTGCAAGGCTACCTGTTCAAGGAAATGCAGCCGGAAAGAAAGTCGCCCAGGCGACGTTAACGGAGTGATGAGATGGCGCGCAGACTGCGTAAAAAACGTCCAGAAGACCCCGACAACCACGACCGTTGGCTGGTTTCCTACGCCGATTTCATCACCCTGCTGTTTGCCTTTTTTGTGGTCATGTACGCGCTCTCTTCGGTCAATGAGGGCAAATACCGGATTCTGTCCGACTCCCTGAACAATGCCTTTCGCAATCTCACCAACGACCCTGGCGGACAACTGATTCTCCTCACGCCCGGCTCGCCGCCGCTGCCCGCGCCGGTTGCACGCCCTGACAGGGGCACGGACGAAAAAACCAGGGGACGCCAGCGCGAAAAAATGCGCAACATGGCCGGGGACATCATGCAGGCGCTGGCGCCCCTCGTGCGCGAGGGCAAGGTGCGGGTGCTGGAAACCAGCCGGGGTGTCACCGTGGAAATCAACGACAGCGTACTTTTCGCGCCCGGACAGGCGAGGCTGGAGCCGCTTTCCGTTTCCGCGCTGGAAGCCGTCGCGCGGGTGCTGGCGCCGGGCGAGTTTCCCATCACCATCGAAGGTCACACCGACAACGTGCCGATCAATACGCCGCAATTTCCTTCCAACTGGGAGCTTTCCGCCGTGCGCGCCACGACCGTGCTGCGCCTTTTCGCCGAAGCGGGCGTGCCGCAAGATCACCTGACCGCCATCGGCTACGGCGAACAGCACGCGGTGGAAAGCAACGATACGGTGGAAGGCCGCGCCCGCAACCGCCGCGTGACCATCCTGATCGACGCCCGGGAACCGGAAGCGCCCCCGGAAGTGCTGACGGAACTGAGTCCCGGCAAAGCGCAATCCGCAGAGGGCAATCGTGCGGATTGAGCGGCGATTCGGGTGTCCCTTGACGTCTCAGCGCCCCCCGAAAATGGCGGCATCCCGTGTTTGAACGTGTACTGTGCATCTGGATCAATCTCCAGGTGTTGCCGATGATGTTGATGGTGCGTGACATCAATGGGAGAGGTTGCGTTGAACACAGCATCGTGGCGGAAATGTTTATCGCCGAAACCTGGCTGTTCACCTTTCTGGCCGTCGGCGCGGGGGTGTTGAGCCTGTTTTCCCGAAAGATCGGCAACCGGCATTTCGTGCTGTTGTCGCTGGCCAATTTCACGGCGTTGCTGGGCGTTGCCATTGCGACGCAACCTTTCAAAATGGGCGTGTGTGTCTGATTTGTGATCTCTTCCATGATTAAACTCAAGGCGCTGCGCCCGTCTGCAAAACGGCTGGTCTGCATGCTGGCATTCGGGGGAGTTGTCACGCTGGCTGCCGCCGTGGAGCCTGAAGCGAAAATTCAGTCCACGTTCTACGATCCGGTTGTCACCTATGTCGATCTCGAAACCCTGGATGCAACAGCGGGATTCAGCGGGATGGAACGGCAGATGCAGTATCTGGTTTCCAGTTTCGGGGATAGCAGCGTCGATAACCACATGTGCGCGCTGGGGTATCGACTGGCGGACGATCGTATCGGGGCGACGGTATTCTGGGACGAGGAAGGCTATCTTCTGCGCTGGAGGGGAAGCGGCGTCCCCCCGGAAGAAACTGAAATGGATTTCCGTAGCGCGGATTCTCTGGCGCTTCATAGCGGGGGGTTCAGGCTGGATGAAGCCTTGCGCATGGAAGATGACGAAGATTCACATGCGCAGGGGAGCGTGCCGGGGTTTTTTTACGGCGCGGTCAATGGCATTGGTTTACATACGCAGGAAGATGTCCATGCCGAAATCGCGCGCTGCAAGCAGCATGGCCAACGTTATACCATCAAGGCGTTCGCGCTCGGCCCCTCGATTTATGCAGCGGATCAGATATTGGCGCGCGCGCCAGTCGTTGAGCGACATCCCGCTTTTTCAAGCTACGACACTGAAATACGCTATCTGGTCGCCCGCCTGGGCAACCCGCAAACGGAAAACCATTTCTGCGTGATCGGCTACCAGATGGCGGATTCAAATGATGCGCATCAGGCTGTGGTCATCTGGACGGAAGGCCATCGGCTGCTGCGCTGGCGGGGGGGTAATGGCGTCATGGTCTATAACCGGATCGGTGTCGGCAGCCTCTACGAATCGGCGACGCTGGATCTCAACACCGGAACGCTTGTCCACGACGATGCTGACACGCCGGAAGGCATAAAAACCCCCGCCCGTATCGAAGGCACGCTGGCGGATTGCCAGAAATCCGGTCGGCATGATGTCGTCCCGCCCTTTACGCCGCCGGATGATTTCGGGTTGCCAGAAGAGGCAGGCGGGGAATGAGGCCGATCGCTATTCCACCACGCCCAGAAAATGATTGAGGAGATGGAAATGATCCTCGAAGCATTGCGCCTCCAGCGCCGGTAAGTCGGCAAGCGGAATCCAGCGCGCTTCGGCGGCGTCGTCCGCGCCGTGGACTTTGGGCAGGGTGTCCAGATGCAAATCGAACCAGTGCGCGTGGGTGATGATGCGGGCGCGCTGGCTGCGGTCGGGATGGTCGAAAACGGCGATGGCGCGCAGGGCGGTGTCTGGCGCGTCAAATCCGGTTTCTTCTTGCAGTTCGCGGCGCGCGCCCTGCAACAGCCGTTCCCGGCCTTCGAGAAAACCGCCGGGCACAGCCCACAGTCCACGCCCCGGCGGGCTGCCGCGTCGAATCAGCAAAACATGCTGTGCCGCCGTCACCACCGCATCCACGGTGATGAAAGGGCCATTGCCCCAGCGTTGCCGGTATTGCCCGATGGCCTGCCAGTCGGCGCGGAGGGCGGCGTAGTCAGCCCCTTGCGACCAGTCTTGCAGGAAACGGGCGACGTTTTCCGGTAACAGGGCGGTGAGGTCATCCGGGAAATCGCCCGCAAAATAAAGCTGGCGCACACGGCTTGCGTCGATGTCGCCCTGTCGTTCGACGGCGTGAAACGCCCAGTTCGGAAACAGGTTCAGATAATAGGTGGAAGCGTCCTTGGCAAAACCCGTCAGTGTGATGCGCTTTACGCCCTCACCGCAGTGTTCGCGCACGCCCTTTTCCACCGCCGCCGCCCAACGCCGGTCGTCGTAATAATCCCGCACCGGCAGGAACGCCACCCGCGCCCGCTGGTCGGCGGCGAGACTGCCGACAATCATCGCCGCCCGTTCTTCCCAGGTAAAAGGATTTTTCGGCGTGCGCGCCTGATGCGCGGAACCGGGCACGACCAACACCCGCTCCGCCAAGGCCAACGCCTGCCGCAGCAAACCGGCGTGGCCGTTGTGGAAAGGCTGGAAGCGACCAATCAGGATGGCGATGTCGGGTATGGCGGACATGGGATTCCCCTTATTCATACTTCGCCGCAATCGGCATCTGCCGTCCGTTGCCGAAGGCGCGGGGGCGCAGGCGCAGGATGGGCGGAGCCTGGCGGCGTTTGTATTCGTTCCGGTGAATCATGCGGCGGATGCGGGTGACGAGCGCCTTGCCTGCGGCGTCAGCGGTGAGGCGCTGGTAGTCGGCGCGCACCTGTTCGCGTTCTTCTGCGCTCAGGCGGTCGCCTTCGATCAGCGCCTTGAGGAGGGTGTCCAGCACCGGGTAAGGCGGCAGGCTGTCGGTGTCCTTCTGATCGGGCGCGAGTTCGGCGGAAGGCGGTTTGTCGATGATGGCATCGGGAATCAACTCGCGTCCGGCGACTTCGTTCAGATGGCGCGAGAGCGCGAACACTTCTGTTTTATAGAGATCGCCGATCAACCCAAGCCCGCCGTTGGTGTCGCCGTACAGGGTGCAGTAGCCGACGGAAATCTCGCTCTTGTTGCCGGTGGTGAGCAGCAGCGCGCCGAACTGGTTGGAATATTCCATCAGCACCGTGCCGCGTGCGCGGGCTTGCAGGTTTTCCAGCGCCAGCCCCTTGAGCGGTTCACCGAACGCCGCGTTGAAGCCCTGTTCATAGGCGGCAACCAGATCGCGGATGGGATGTTCGTGGAGCCGGACGCCAAGGTTTTTGCACAACCTGACCGAATCATCGACGCTGCCCGCGCTGGAAAAACGGGAGGGCAGCGTTACGGCAATGACATTTTCCGGCCCCAGCGCCTCGGTGGCGAGCGCGAGCGTGAGCGCGCTGTCGATGCCGCCGGAAGAACCGACCAGCACTTTTTTGAAGCCGCAACGACGGGCATAGTCGGAGAGGCCGAGCATAATCTGACGGCGATAAAAGGCCATCATGGACAAACCGGCGACAGGCACGGTATCGAGTGGCTTGCCTTCCACGTCCGGAAATTGTCCATCCTGAAAGCGCAACGCGACAATGGCTTCCTTAAAACGCGGCGCTTCAAAAACGACGCCCGCTTCCGGCGTGACGGCGAAGGATGCGCCATCGAACACCAGTTGATCGTGCCCGCCAATCTGGTTGACATGGATCATCGGGATGTTGTGGCGGCGGCTGGCGGCGGCAAGCAGCGCGTGCCGTTGCCCGCGCTTGCCGATGTCGGACGGGCTGGCGTTCAGGGTAATGATGAGATCGGGGTGGGCATTCGCCATCGGGACGAAGGGATTGACCGGATAATCAAGGCCGGCGTCGTTCCAGGCGTCTTCGCAGATCATGAAACCGATTTTCGTGTCGCCCAGGGTTACGGTCGGCGCAACTTCCGGCCCCGGCTCGAAATAACGCCGCTCGTCGAACACATCGTAGGTCGGCAACAGTTGCTTGGCATAGCGCAACACCACATGTCCGTCGACGATAAGCAGCAGCCCGTTTTCCAGCGCCTTGCCCGGCTCCGTGCGGATGAGCGGCGCGCCGACCACCCAATAAAGACCCGGCGTGGCGCGGCTGGCCGCCAGCAGGTCGGCGAGCGCGACCTCGACGCGGGCGAGAAAATCCGCCTCGGTGAGCAGATCGCCGGGCGGATAGCCGGTGAGCGCGAGTTCCGAAAACACCACCAGCGCCGCCCCGTCTGCAGCGGCCTTGCGGGCGGCGTCTGTCATCATGGCGAGATTGCCGGAGAGGTCGCCGATGGTGAAATTGAGTTGGGCGAGGGAGAGTTTTAGCGAGGGCATAGGAGATTCTGAGTTACAGGGAGGGTTTTCAAACCCGTTAAATTCGGGTTTCTATCTTTATTCAAAAACACATCCACCCGCGCTTTTCATGGCTTCCAGCAGTTTCCGGTCGAATGTCGCCAGCATTGCGCCTTTGCGTAACGCCAGTTCCAGATAGCTTGCGTCATAGGCGGACAAACCATATTGACGCGCCAACGCCATTATCTGATTACGCCGCATAGCGGGGTGCACGCTATCTGCCACGATGGGAAGGCTGTCCAGTCGCGCCAGATAGTCGATGATTGCCGCTTCTGTCACGATTTTGCGACGTTCGCCGACCAGCAGCGCATTGGCGACTTCCGTGTGCCAGAGCAGGGGTACGCTGAGTTCTACGCGATGCGCTTCATCCAGCACACGGTCAGCGCGTGTTGCCTCGGCAGGTGTCGGGCGCTCGAAAATCCAGGCGAGCGCCAGTGAAGCATCTAATACGATACTCATCGGCGACCTTCGCCAATCCAGTCGTCAATCTCCTCTGCACTGACGCCACGTATTTTTTTGAATGTTCGCATGGCGGCGATGGCAACTTTGGTGTCCCGTTGCCGCATAGCCTCGCTTGGCACAAGATCAGCCACGGATTCGCCCCGAACCGTAATGGTGTAGCACTGCCCCTCATCCCGCACGGCGCGCAGCAACTCGGAAAGCCTGGCCTTGGCATTGAAAATACCGACTTCCTGAAACATGATGGGACTCCAATCCGGTTTGTAATCCGGTTTATTGTAGCGGTTCCGTCGCCGGATGCCGAAACACCTGCCGCAGATAACCCAAAAAGGTTTCGTCCTCGCACAGCGTTTTCCCCGGCGTGTCGGAGAGTTTGGCGACGGGCTGGCCGTTGCAGGCGATGAGTTTCATCACGATGTTGAGCGCCTGGTGCGGGGTGTCGTTGGTCAGATTGGTGCCGATGCCGTAGGCGGTCTTGATGCGGCCCCGGAAATGCTTGTAAAGCGCGATGGCGCGGGGCAGGTCGAGGCCGTCGGAAAATACCAGTTGTTTGGTGTACGGGTTGATGTGTAATTTTTTGTAGTGGGCGATGGCTTTTTCGCCCCACGCCACCGGGTCGCCGGAATCGTGGCGCAGGCCATCGAAGAGCTTGGCGAAATAGAGGTCGAAATCGCGCAAAAAAGCGTCCATGCCGACCACATCGGTGAGCGCGATGCCAAGGTCGCCGCGAAATTCCTGCACCCAGCCTTCGAGCGCCGCCTTTTGAAAATCTCTGAGCCGCACGCCGACGGCCTGATAGGCTTGCAGGTATTCATGCGCCATGGTGCCGATGGGGGTGATGTTCAGCTTTTTTGCCAGATAAACATTGGAGGTGCCGCGAAAATACTGTGGCAATTCGCGGGCAAAGGTCACCACGACTTCTTCCTGCCATGCCCCGGAATAGCGGCGACGCAGGCCGAAATCGCTCATGGAAAAGGGAACGGAACCATCGAGTTCGCCTTCTTCGCGGCGGAGCAGGGCGATTTTTTCGCGCAGGCGACGACGGGCTTCAATGAGCGTGGCTTCCGCATCACCCAGACGACGAAAATACAGTTCATTGACGATATAGAGCACGAAAATCTCGAAGGCCATGACGTGCACAATCGGCCCCTTCGCCGTGATCGCCAGCCGTCCGTCTTCCACGCTCACCCGGATGAAGCGGCGCTGAAAGCGGAAGACGGAGAGAAAATCGACGAAATCGCTTTTGATGAAACGCAGGCCGCGCAGGTAATCCAGTTCGTCGAGGCGAAAACTCAAGGCGCAGAGCCGATCCAGTTCCGTCCCGATTTCCGCCTGCAATTCAACGAGCGGGAAGGCGGGCGTGTTGCGACAGACGAAGGTGTATTCAGCCTCAATACCGGGATGGCTGTGCAATAACGCCTGCCACATGGTGAATTTGTAGAGGTCGTTTTCGAGCAGGCTGTGCACGATGGGCGGCGCGTTCATGCAAGATTCCCTGGCGCTGCGGCATTGTCGGTGAGTTCTGCCAGCAGCTCTTCGGCGTGGGCGATGCGTGCGCCGGTTGCGCGCATCGCGGCGATGAACGCGCTCTGCCCGGCTTCAAACCCCGCCACCGGACTCATGCAATCGACGATCAGGGTCAGGCGTCGGGCGGCGTCCGGTAGATCGTCGACGAGGTGTTCGGTCGTTGCCTTGATGCAGTGGCTACCGGCTTCGCCCGCGATCAGGATGCGGTCTGCGACGGCGAGGCGGGCGAGCAGGGCGTCGTTGTCGAGCGTTTCCGGCGCGGCGGGATCGGGCACTTCGGCGCGGATGGCGCTGTAGTGTTCCGTCCACGGGTGCATGCCTTTGAGGATTTTTTCCACGCGCCGATTGCCCGTCTCTTCCCATGCGTTGTAGGCGGCGCGCACCGCCTCGTGCACGTTGTGGCCCCAGGAGCCGAGTTCGCAGTGCACCGGCCAGACCATGTGCGTGTAACGCCCCGCCGCCTCCAGCAGGTCGAGGTAGGCGAGGACGCGCGCAGTATCTTCTCTCCCACGCGGCAAAAAACGTCCGGCCCGCACCTCGTCGGCGTGAATGGGCGTAAAGGGCGCGACCGCCTCGCCATTGCCTTGCCGCCAGAAACCCGGATGCGCGATGTCGAGCCGCTGGTGCGAATCCAGCGTCACCGAAATCTCCGTGATGCGCTGTCCGCCGAGACGGATCAATGCCGCCAGCCGCAGCATGTCGGCATGCGCGCCCGCCACCGGCAGGGCGGGCGTGTTACCGCCCCGAAAATCTTCGGGAAGATCGCAAAAATCGTTCTGCGGGTCGATGATGAGGAGATGAACCGTTTTTTTCGTCATGATGCGTTTCAAGTTTTCGGGCACAGGATAAATTGAGGCTGCATTTTAGATGGGTTTTACGATGCGATGTCGAGCAGAAAGTCACGCGCGGAATGATGCGCCCGTTGTTGGCAGGGGGTTTTTGGTAGGGCGTTTCTGGTAGGGCGTGCTCTCCGAGCGCGCCGCATGTAAACGACGGCGCTTTCGGAGAAAGCGCCTTACCTAAACCACCTACCCCCCTGCCGAACCGCCTTTTTTCAGAACATCGGGGTTTTGCGAAGGCGCAAAAAAACGGACGCCGAAGCGTCCGTTTTTTGACTTGCTGTTCTCCGGGGAGATCAGAAGTTGTGCTTCAGACCGAACTGGAAGCCGTTTTGGTAGCCATCGCCAGCGTTATTGGCGTCATTCGTGGTAGCGAAACGATTGAGATCATTGCTGCCGTCATCGTTGCTGATGTCGGAGTAGGCGGCGTAGAAGTTGGTACGCTTGGACAGGCTATAGGTGTAACCCAACGCCCATTGCTTGGCTTTGCCGCTGTCACCATCCCATTTGAGTTTGGATTGGTTGTAGGAAGCCAGAACAGCATGTTTACCGAACGGAACCGTCACGCCCAGACCAAAAGTCTTCAGCTTCAAGTCGCCAAAAACAGTTCTGGCATAGGGGTTGAGCGCCAAGTTTGCGAAACCGTCCTTGTCTTTGTAGCTGTCATAGTAAGCGGAGAGCTTGACAACCTTGAAGTCATAGGTGCCGCCCAGCGTCCATTGCTTGACCTTGACGTCCTTGGCAGTATCCTTGCCCTTGATTTGTTGATAGGCCAGACCGATGTCCAGAGGACCATTGGTGTAGCGAGGCAGAATGGTGTAGACGCGCAGATCGCCATCGTTATCCACGCCACCGGCGCGGACGACGGTACCAGTGGGAAGCCCTAAAGCAGTACCAAGGGCGGTGTTAGCAGCGACGGGGACACCCGCACCTTCTTGCCACAGGGCGCTGGTGGAATAAGCGCCAGTCACATTGAAGCCGGAGAAGCTGGGCGAAACATAGGCCACCGCGTTGTCGACGCGATCCACGTCAGCAGCGACAACGTCGCTGAACACATTGTGGAAGCGACCCACGGTGCCGTCACCGAAGGGGTCAATCGCGGCGAGCAGGGAGTAACGGGGAGCGACCAGACGACCGGCGATGGCGGTGCCGAAGCCACCGGTCAGACCCAGAAAAGCTTGTTTGCCGAAGAGCTTGCCGTCTTCGGTATGCTCGCCGTCATCAGCGCTAAAACCAGCTTCCAGCACGAACAGGGCCGAAACGCCATTGCCCAGGTCTTCAACCCCCTTGAAGCCAATCGCGGAATCACCGGAAAGACCGGAGTCGATGGCGTTCTGGCTGCCAACATGGCTATTAATGTTGTCGCCACGATGGGAAAAACCGACATCCACGGAGCCGTAGATGGTGACATTGGATTGAGCGAAAGCCGCGCCGGAAGCCAGAGTGGCGATAGCGAGTGCGATAAGTTTCTTTTGCATGGAATATTCCTCGTGAAAATTCTTGGAAAGGTTCCCAAAGCGACAGGTTCAGGATTTTTCAGGATTGCCTGCGAGCCTGTGGAGACCTTGCAAACAACCCACCCTTGATTCACCCGTCCCCTGCGCTCCGGGAGACAGGCCGCAATATCACATCCCCCCCCCCCCCCCGCAAGTCAATTCTTTTTTTCTGTTGTTAAAAAGTTTTTTGTGTTGTTTTTTTGAAACACACTGAAACATTCCTCATGCGCGCGTGGGGGATCGGTAGAATGGCGCGCTTCCTTGATTCGTATCCGAATTAACCCATGCCCATACTTTTTCAACTCCGCCCGACGCTTGAGTTGGCTGATAATAAAGCTGTTCCCGCAAGGGGCTTCGAGTCTGGTTCCGCTTGAGCGTTGAACCCGCCAGACCGGCGATGATGACAAGTCGCCGGTGTCTGCAATCAAGGGCGCTTCGGCGCCCTTTGTCATGTCTCTCTCTCCTCACCTCCGCTTTGGTAGGGCGATTTGGGTAGGGCGCTTTAGGTAGGGCGCTTTAGGTAGGGCGCTTTAGGTAGGGCGCGCTCTCCGAGCGCGCCGCATGTTGACGACGGCGCTTTCGGAGAAAGCGCCCTACCTGAAACCGCCTACCTGAAACCCTCCTGTTTGCGCCGTACCGCACTTTTTCTGATACCTGATACCTGACCTCTGATACCTGATACCGGCTCAAAATTCCAGCGGATCGACCTCGATGTGCCAGCGCAGTTTGTTTTTGCGCGGCAGCGTCGTCAGCGTTTCCCGCCAGACCGGGAGAAAGGCTTGCAGTTGCGGGCGTGAGGGGGATTCGAGCAGCAGTTGCGCGCGTTCCTGATTCATCAGGCGGAAAAGGCGCATGGGCACGGGGTCGTAGAGGGCGACATCCGGGTAATCCCGCACGCAGGGCAGGCTCGCGGCCTGGCGCAGAAAATCGAGCGCGGTCTCCATCGCGGCGGCTTCGGCGCGCAGGATGGCCTGATAGGCGTAAGGCGGAAATCCGGCCTGACGGCGTTCGCCCAGCAGGGTTTCTGCGTAGCCGGGGTAATCGTGGGCGGCGATGGCGCGGTAGAGCGGGTGCTCCGGGTATTCGCTTTGCAGGATGACTTCGCCGGGCAGGTCGGCGCGTCCGGCGCGTCCGGAAACCTGCATGAGTTGCGCGAAAAGCCGTTCCGGCGCGCGCCAGTCGGCGGCGAACAGGGCGGCATCGGCGCCGACCACGCCGACCAGCGTCAGGCGGGGAAAGTCGTGTCCCTTGGCCAGCATTTGCGTGCCCACCAGAATGTCGGCCTCGCCCGCCTGAATCTGTTGCAACAGCTTTTCCCATTGCGCGCGGCTTTTGGCGGAATCCCGGTCGACGCGCAGGATGCGGGCTTCTGGAAAGACGCTGGCGAGCATGGCTTCCAGTCGTTGCGTACCGCGTCCGAAGGGCTGGATGTCCTGATTGCCGCAGGTGGGGCAGGCGCGGGGAATGCGCGTTTCCAGTCCGCAATGGTGGCAACGCAGGCGTTGGTCGGCGAGGTGCACGACCCGGTTGGCGGCGCAGCGCGGACAGCGGGAAATCCAGCCGCAGGCGGGGCAGGCGAGCACCGGTGCGTAACCGCGCCGGTTGAGAAAGATGAGACTTTGTTCTCCGGCGGCGAGACGTTGGCGCAAGGCGTCGATGAGTTGCGGACTCAGGCCGTCCGCCAGCTTGACCCGGCGAGTGTCGAGAACGCGGATGTCGGGCAGCCTTGCGCCGCTGACCGCGCGTTCCTGCAGGCAAAGCAACGTGTAGCGGCCATGTCGGGCGTGCGACCAGCTTTCCAGACTGGGGGTGGCGGAACCCAGCACAATGGGCAGTCTGGCGAGCCGGGCGCGGAATACGGCGAGATCACGGGCGGAATAGCGCATGCCTTCCTGTTGCTTGTAGGAAGCGTCGTGTTCTTCATCGACAATCATCAGTCCCAGATCGGGCAGGGGGGTGAACACGGCCAGACGGGTGCCGACCACAATGCGCGCTTCGCCCTGAAACGCCGCGCGCCAGGCGCGTTCGCGCGCGGCCTCGCCCAGGTCGCTGTGCAGCATGACAATGGGCGTATCCGGGAATCGTTCCCTGAGGCGCGTTTCGAGTTGCGGGGTGAGGTTGATTTCCGGCGCGAGCAGAAGCGCCTGCCTGCCCGCCGCCAGCGCGGCGGCGATCAGGCGCAGATAGACTTCGGTCTTGCCGCTGCCGGTGACGCCGTAGAGCAGGAAGGGGGCGTACTCCCGGCTGATGTTCACCGCGTGGACGGCGGCTTCCTGTTCGGCGTTCAGGGCGGGGGCGGCGGCTTTCGCGGGTTTGCCGGTTTTGGCCTTGCCCGCGCGACGTTGCGGCGGGTTGGGCTTTTTCAGCCCCGGCGGCAGCGCCTGCAAAATGACCTCGCCCAGCGGCGCCTGATAATACTGGCTGGCGAATTCGCAGAGCCGGAAAAAATCCGGCGTCAGGGGCGGTAGCCCGTCGTCGATCAATTCCGCCGTTTTCAGTTGTTCGGGCGGCAGTTCACTCCGCTTTGCCAACTCGACGATGACGCCGATTTTTTCCCGGTTGCCGAAAGGCGCTTTAACGCGCAGGCCAACTTGCAGGCGTAAAGCGTCCTCAACCTTGTAGTCGAACAGCCGATGCAACGGTACATCCAGAGCCAAACGCGCGATGGTCATAGGCTTTTGGAGGATGCTCCAGTTAGCGTGGGTTGTTGCGGCGTTTTCTTGAAAAGCGCGCTAACCCGCTCATCCGCAAGGGTTTTTTGCGCCTGTCCCCAAAAGTTGTGGATAACTTTGTGGATAAAGGCTGAAACCAGCCGCCAAACGCGCCGCGCATATGGGATGTTGTTGCCCTGCCTAAAAATCAGGCAAGTTTGAAAGTCTTTTAAAATCATATGGATAGAATATTTTAAAGCCTGTCAACCGACAAGGCTCAAGCGGAATGGCGCTGTTGCTGAAGAAACAGTTCTGCTGTGCATAACGCGGCCTGATTTTCCGGGATCGGGGGCCGAAATCCGGGTCAAAAACGAAAGTTGTGCACGGTTTCCACGAGCGCCTCGACGTGTTCGGGCGGCGTGAATTGCGAAATGCCGTGTCCCAGATTAAAGACGTGGCCGGTGCTGCCGGGGCCGCTGACGCCGAAGGCGGTCAACACCTTGATGGCTTCGGCTTTGATGGTTTCGGGCGGGGCGAACAGCACATTGGGGTCAAGGTTGCCTTGCAGGGCGACCTTGTCACCCACCCGGCGGCGGGCGTCGCCGATATTCACGTTCCAGTCCAGCCCCACGCCATCGCAGCCGCTGGCGGCGATTTTTTCCAGCCACAAGCCGCCGCCCTTGGTGAAAATGATGGAGGGGATTTTTTCGCCCTCCCAGGTTTTATGCAGCCCGGCGACGATGTTTTGCAGCTTGGCCAGCGAAAATTCCGCATAGGCGGCGTCGGCAAGCGAGCCGCCCCAGGTGTCGAAAATCATGACCGCCTGCGCGCCGCATTCGATCTGGGCGTTCAGGTAGGCGATGACGGCCTCGGTCGTCACGTCAAGGATGCGGTGCAGCAGGTCGGGACGGGCGTAGAGCATGGTCTTGATGTGGCGGAAATCCCTGGAGCCGCCGCCTTCAACCATGTAGCAGGCAAGGGTGTAGGGACTGCCGGAAAAACCAATCAGCGGCACGGCATTGTCCAGCGCCTTGCGGATGGTGCGCACGGCGTCGAGCACATAACCCAGACGCTCGCGCGGGTCGGGCGCCAGCAGCCTGTTGATGGCCGATTCCTCGCGCAGGGGGCGTTGAAAGCGCGGCCCTTCGCCGGTTTCAAAATAGAGACCCAGCCCCATCGCGTCGGGCACGGTGAGGATGTCGGAGAAGAGAATGGCGGCGTCCAGATCGTAGCGCGCCAGCGGTTGCAGGGTGACCTCGCAGGCGAGATCGGGCGATTTGCAAAGCGACAGAAAATCGCCCGCGCGTTGTCGGGTCGCGCAGTATTCAGGCAGGTAACGCCCGGCCTGACGCATCAGCCAGATTGGGGTGCGCTCGACGGGTTTTTTCAACAGGGCGCGCAGGAAATTGTCGTTGCGGGGACGGGAATCAGGCATGATTTTCAGGTATCCGTATTAAAAGCGGGGGCGGAGGAACGGGGTTCGGGATTCAGCGCGGCTGCGGGGTTGATCCCTGATCCCCGATGCCTGACATCTGACGCCTGATCCAGTCGCGCCAGAGGCGGAACAGTTCGGGGTCGCGGGCGGCGATGACCGAGCGTTTCCAGGGGGGCGTCGCGGCGAAATCGTCCTGGTCAAACGTGGCGACGCAGCCGCCCATTTCTTCCGTCATCAGCCAGCCGGCGGCGTAATCCCAGAGGCGTTCGCCGCCATGCGTGACGGCATCCAGACGCCCGGCGGCAAGATAGCACCAGTCGAGGACGGAGGAGCCGAAATTGCGTTGCGAATAAATCGGGGCTTCGTGCACGATGCGTAGCGCCAGATGCGGCGGCAGACGCTTGAAGTCAATGCTGGCAACGGCGTCGGCGAGGTCTTTTTCGCCCGCGCCCGCAGGGGCGGGCAGGCGTTGGCCGTTCAGCCAGACGCCGCCGCCCTGCACGGCGGAAAACATTTCCCGCGCGATGGGCAGGTAAGAAACGCCCAGCACAGGGCGACCACGCCGCACCAGCGCCACGGAAACGGCGAATTGCGGCAGGCCGACGAGAAAATTGGTGCTGCCATCAATGGGGTCCATTACCCAGACGCCCTCCGCATAGCCTCGTTCCCAGGCGGTTTTCTGGGTTTCCGTCGGCATTTCCTCGCCGATCATGGGCAGTTCGACCAGACTGGCGAGGGCGGCAATCAGACTTTCCTGGGCGGCGATGTCGGCGGCGGAAAAAGCGGAACCGTCCGCTTTCATCTGTCCGACCACGTTCAGAAAGCGCGGCAGAATCTCGCGCTCGGTGGTCGTTTTCAGCACGCGCTCGACGGCAAGGCGGAGTTGCGGAAGGTCAGGCATGTTCAGCGTTACCCGACAACAGAGGTTTGAGCGGAAATGAAGGTGGCGTCACGGCAACCACTTCAATGAACAGCCAATGGAGGCAATCTGTGCCTGCGGCCCCTGACCGGTTTCGGCAATCTGGCGCATGGCGGCCTTGAGTTCGCGGCGGGCGGCAGGGTCGGCTTTCGGGCCGGAGGCGTCGAAACGCCCCCGGTATTGCAGTTCGCGGCGGGCATTGAACCCGAAAAAATCCGGGGTGCACACGGCGCCATAGGCGCGGGCGACTGTCTGGGCGGCGTCCAGCACGTATGGAAAAGGGAAGGCCAGTTTTTCGGCCAGCGCCTGCATGTTCGGAAAAGCGTCGTCGGGATAGGCGGCGACATCGTTGCTCATGATGGCAATCGCGCCGATGCCTTCCGCGCGCAGGCTGCGGCAATCTTCGACCAGACGCGGCAGAATCGCCTGCACGTAGGGGCAGTGATTGCAGATGAACATGACCAGCACGCCTTGCGGCCCACTGGCGGAAGTCAGGGTATGCGTGCGACCATCGACGCCGGGCAGGGCGAAATCCGGGGCGATCCAGCCGAAATCACAAACGGGAGTGGTGAGCGCGACCATTTTTTAGACGTATTGAAAACTTGTGAGCGAAGGTGAAGAAAGGTAAAACGAGGCCCATAATAGCATCCGATGACAGCCCCCAGATTTTTCTGTGCCCTGCCGCTTGCCGACGGTATCGACATCGACCTGCCCGATTCCGTCGCGCGCCACGCGGCTCAAGTCCTGCGCCTGCCGCCGGGGGCAAAGATTGTCCTCTTCAATGGCGAGGGGGGCGAGTATCCGGCCTGGCTCGACATTACCGGCAGGGCGAAGGCGCGCGCCCGGCTTGGCGTGCGTCGCGGCATCGAGCGCGAATCGCCCCTGTCCGTCACGCTGGCGCAGGCCATGCAGGCGGCGGACAAAATGGATTTCACGTTGCAAAAGGCGGTGGAGCTGGGCGTCACCGCTTTTCAACCGCTCGCCAGCCGCCGCAGCGTGACGCGCCTCGCGGGCGAACGCTTGCAAAAACGGGAAAATCACTGGCGCGCCGTCGCCATCTCGGCCTGCGAGCAATGTGGCCGCAACCGCCTGCCGATGTTGCTGCCCTTTGCGGGTCTGGAAGACTGGCTGGCGGAAGCGCATCCAGAGGGAGGGAGAAAAAGTTTAAAACTCATGCTCGCGCCGGAGGGGGCGACGACGCTGGCGGCGCTTACCGACGGGGGTAGAATGAGCGGCGAAAAAAACATCACGCTGCTGATTGGCGCGGAAGGCGGATTTGACCCGGCGGAAATCGCCGCCGCGACGCGGGCGGGATTCATTTCCGTCCGACTTGGGCCTAGAATTCTGCGCACAGAAACGGCTGGCGTCGCGGCGCTGGCCGCCCTCCAGAGTTTGTGGGGCGATTTTTAAAAATATTCAGAGGGGTAACGCATGTTTGAAGCGGCAGAACTGGGGCATGTCATCGACAAGGAAACCTTCAAGGCGGAGGTCGCCGTCCTGCGTGAAGCCCTGTTGCAGGCGCAACTCGAATTGCACGAAAAATGCAATTTTCCGGTCGTCATCCTGATCAGCGGGGTCGATGGCGCGGGCAAGAGCGAAACCATCCATGATCTCTACGAATGGATGGACGCCCGTTTTTTATCCACCCAGGCGTTTTCCGCGCCCAGCGACGAGGAATCCGGGCGTCCTTTCATGTGGCGTTACTGGCGCGCCCTGCCGCCAAAAGGGTGGATACACATCTTCGCCGGTTCCTGGTATTCGCTGCCCATCGCCCGGCGCATTTCCGGCGAGATGGATCAGGCGTTTTTCGATCAGCGCATTGACCAGTTCAACCGCTTCGAGGCCATGCTGGTCAACGAAGGCGCGCTGGTGCTGAAATTCTGGTTCCACCTCTCGCGCGACGGTCAGAAAAAGCGCTTGAAAGCCCTTGAAAAAGACCCGCGCACCGCCTGGCGGGTGACACAGGAAAGCTGGGAACGCCTGAAGACCTACGACCAGTTGCAGGATGTCGCTTCCCATCTCCTGCGCATGACCAATACCCCCTGGGCGCCGTGGATTGTGGTCGAGGGCACCGATGACCGCTACCGTTCGCTCACCGTCGGCAAAATGCTGCTGAACGCCCTGCAACGGCGGTTGTCGGAGGCGCGGGAACCGCATTATCCGGTCGCGCCGCCGATTACGCAGAAGATTGGCACGCTGGATGTGCTCACCGCGCTCGACCTGACGCAAAAACTTGAGAAGCTGGACTATCGCACCCGGCTGGCGCGCGCTCAGGGACGACTTGCCGATCTGGCGCGCACGCCGGAATTCAAAAAACATTCGCTGGTGCTGGCGTTTGAAGGTCAGGACGCGGCGGGCAAGGGCGGCAGCATCCGCCGTCTGGTTGCCGCCCTTGATCCCCGCCAGTATCAGGTCGTCCCCATCGCCGCCCCGACCGAGGAAGAACGCGCCCAACCTTATCTCTGGCGCTTTTGGCGGCACATCCCCCTCGTCGGGCGCACCACGATTTTTGACCGTAGCTGGTATGGTCGCGTGCTGGTCGAGCGGGTGGAGGGCTTTTGCTCGGAAGCCGACTGGCTCCGCGCCTACACCGAAATCAACGATTTTGAGCACGAACTGGTCGCCGATGGCGTTATCGTCATCAAGTTCTGGCTGCAAATCAGCAAGGAAGAACAATTGCGCCGCTTCAAGGAGCGCGAGCAGATCGCCTTTAAACGCTACAAGATCACCGAGGAAGACTGGCGCAACCGCGAAAAATGGGAAGCCTATCATCGCGCGGTCTGCGACATGGTGGAGCGCACCAGCACCGGTGCGGCGCCGTGGACGCTGGTGGAAGCCGAAGACAAGAATTTTGCGCGGGTCAAAGTGCTGGAAACCGTTTGCAGGCGTCTGGAAGAAGCGTTTTATGGCGGCGCGCGGACGGTGGACGCCAAGGCCGCCAAAGAGACGAAAGTCGTCGCCAACAGCGCCGCCAAAACGGGCGAAGCCACCAAAGTCACCAAAGCCGCTGCCGCGAAAGCGCCCGCAAAATCCGGCGAAGCGCCCGCAAAACCGGATGCCGACGCCGGAACCCGCGTCAAAAAACCGGCTGCGCCCGCCAAAGAGAGCGTTTCTGTCAAAACCACGGACAAAGTGAAAAAACCATCATGAATGAGCGCGCAGACGGCGGCAGCGCGCCGCAAGACGAACCGGACGTAAACCCGGCGGCGGCTGAACTGGCGGCGTTTGTCGACTGGTTTCGGCGGGTTACGCCCTACATCAACGCCTTTCGCGGCAAAACTTTCGTGCTCGCCTTTGGCGGCAAGGCCATTGCCGGGCCACTCGTCAAAACCTTCGCCTACGACGTCAACCTGCTCGCCAGTCTGGGCATACGCCTCGTGCTGGTGCACGGCGCGCGGCCGCAGATTGAGGAAGAATTGCGTGAAAAAGGCATCGAATCCCGTCATCACCGGGCTTATCGCATCACCGACGCGGACACGCTGGACTGCGTGCTGGACGCCGTGGGCAGCGTCTATCTCGAAATCGAGGCGCTGCTCTCGCAGGGTTTGCCCAACACGCCGATGGCGGGCAGCCAGATTCGCGTCATCGGCGGCAATTTCATTACCGCCCGTCCGCTGGGCGTGCTGGACGGCATCGACCTGCAATACAGCGGCATGGTGCGCAAGGTCGATGCCGAAGGGCTGAAGGCGCAACTCGCGCTGGGCAACATCGTGTTGCTCTCCTGTCAGGGCTGTTCGCCCACCGGCGAAATTTTCAACCTGCGCATGGAAGAAGTGGCCGAGGCCGTCGCCGTCGCCATCAAGGCCGACAAACTCGTCTATCTCACCGACAGTCAGGGCGTTTGCGACAGGGAGGGCGTCCTGCTCGGCGAACTCACGGCGGATGCCGCCGCCGAATTGCAGAACGCCGACTGGTTGTCGCCCGACATCCGCCGCTGTCTGCCTTCCATCGTGCGCGCCAGTCGTCAGGGCATAGGTCGCGCGCATGTGGTCGGCTACATGCAGGATGGCGCGTTGTTGCAGGAATTTTTCTCCCGCGAGGGCATTGGCACCGTGATTTCGCGCGAATCCCTGGAACGCATCCGCGAAGCCCGCGCCGACGACATCGGCGCGCTCATCGCGCTGATTGAGCCGCTGGAAGAAGACGGCACCCTGGTGCATCGTCCGCGTGAAGTGCTGGAACGGGAAATCGACAAGTTTTCCATCATCCTGCACGACAACATGGCCGTCGGCTGCGCGGCGCTCTACGACTACGGCGAAGGCGTCGCCGAACTCGTCTGCCTTGCCGTACACCCCGCCCAACGTGGTTGGGGCTACGGCGAACAACTGGTCGAGCGCATCCAGTCCCGCGCCCGCGCCATCGGCATCAAACGCCTGTTTGTCCTCACCACTCGCGCCGTGCACTGGTTCATCGAACGGGGGTTCAAACTGGAAGACATCGACCAGTTGCCGTTACAGAAACGCCAGATGTACAACCTGCAACGCCGCTCCAAGGTGCTGGTGAAGTCGCTATAATCCGGCACTTCCCTTCCTGTAGAGAAAAAGCGCCATGACCAGAACCGTCAATTGCATCAAACTCGGACGTGAAGCCGAAGGACTGGACTTTCCCCCGCTGCCCGGCGAACTGGGCAAAAAACTGTTCGCGCAGGTGTCCAAAGAAGCCTGGCAGCAATGGATACGCCTGCAAACCATGATTATTAACGAGAACCGCCTCAACATGGCGGATCCCGCCCACCGCAACTATCTGACGGAGCAGGTCAATAACCATTTCTTCGGCGAAGGCGCGGAAAAAATTTCGGGGTATGTGCCGCCCCGGTGAGCGGAATAGGCGCTACGGTCGGAAAACCCGCCGCACGCCATCCTCCGTCGCCAGCAAAAGCACATCC
Organism: Zoogloeaceae bacterium; assembly: GCA_031273565.1. Taxonomy (GTDB): domain Bacteria; phylum Pseudomonadota; class Gammaproteobacteria; order Burkholderiales; family Rhodocyclaceae; genus Azovibrio. Next base: position 30,110 of record JAISRR010000118.1, read on the forward strand.
GCGCCGCGCGCGGCAAACAGGCCGTTGGTGACGACGCCGACGATCTGGTTGATTTCCGCTTCCAGCGATACCGGGTCGGTGATGACGAGGCCATGCACATCCAGAATGCTATTGCCGTTATCGGTCACGAAGCCCTCGCGCAGTCTGGGGTTGCCGCCCAGCGCGGCGAGGCGGCGGGCGACCTGGCGCGTTGCCATCGGGATGACTTCCACCGGCAGCGGGAAACGCCCCAGGGTTTCAACCTGCTTGGAGGCGTCGGCGATGCAGACAAAAGTGTTGGCGACGGCGGCCACGATTTTTTCTCGCGTCAGCGCCCCGCCGCCACCTTTCATCATGGACAGGCCGGCGTCGATTTCGTCGGCCCCGTCCACGTAGATGGCCAGCGATTCCACTTCGTTCAGATCCACCACCGGCACGCCGATTTGCGTCAGGCGCTGCCGGGTGGCCTCGGAACTCGCCACCGCGCCGCCCAGACGGTCTTTCAGCGGCGCGAGCGCGGCAATGAAAAAATTGGTCGTGGAACCCGTGCCCACGCCCAGAATGCCGCCTTGCGGCAGGTGTTGCGCGACATAATCGACCGCCGCCTGAGCGGTTGCCTGTTTGAGCTGGTTCTGGGTCATGGTTGTGCGGGCGGAAACGGTGAACGCGCAGTAGTCTACCGCAGGGTTGGGTTCAGCGCGGCAGGGGCAGCATGAAAAGTTCGACCCGTCTTTGATCCAGACGGGTGGCGTCGGGATGTTCCGCCCCCAGCAGGGATTGCTTGATGCGGTAGGAAGGCACGCCGAGTTCCACCAGTCGACGCCGGATGCTGGCGACGGCCTGCCGGGAAAGGCCGATGTTCATTTCCCGGCTGCCGCTGTTGGGCACATAGCTTTCCAGACGAATGACGAAATCGCGGTGGGTTTGCATGCGTTCGGCGATGTCGCGCAGGGATTGTTCGACCGAATCCGGCAGGGGGTTGTTTTTCTCCGCTTGCAGAATATAGACGGCCTCCGGGGTGGGTGAGGCGGTCGTTTCGCTTGGCGTCGGCGCGGGGATTGCGGCGGGCGGTGGGGTATGGACAGGTGCGGCGTGTGTGGCGGGCGCGGAATGTGTGACGGCGGGCGGTGCTTCCGTGGGGGTCGGCTGGGAGGGAAGGGTATCGCAGGCGGCGCAGAGCAGGAGTGAGAGATAAATGAGCGGGCGGCAGGTGGATGGCATTCGATTTATATTCATGCCGCAGGCGGCGTTCGTGGCGTTTTTTCGGCGAATCATTGTGACGTGGTGAGTGGCGAGGCGGTGATTTCCGCGAGCGGGGAAGAACCGTCGTTTTCGCTGGCATGCAAAATGGTGATCAATTTGCCCAGCAGGGCGTGTAATTGGTCCAGATCTTCCGGGTCCATTTGCCGCAAAGCTTCCGGTAACGCGCCTTCAAAGGGTTGCGGCGCTTTGCCGATCAGCATCACGCCTTCTGATGTGGCGGAGAGATGTACGACCCGCTGGTCTTGTTCCGAACGGGTTTTCTTGAGCATTTTCAATTCTACCAGACGCTCGACCAGATTGCTGGCGGTGGACTGGTGTATGGCCATGGACTTGGCCAGGTCGGAAACCCGCAAACCCGGTTGGCGCACCACCACGGTCAGCGCCCAGAGTTGCGCGCCGCTGATGCGGCAAATGTTTTCCACTTGCTGGAAGTGTTGTTTGATGGCGTTGAAAACGGCGCGAAATTGTTTGAGAACATCCATGGCGCTGGGTATGAGGTTGGGCATGATGAATGGGGCCTTTGCAGAGGCGTTAGTTCAGAAGCGCCGAGAGCGCGCGGCGATACTTGCGCACCAGATCGTCGTTCTGCCCGGAAACGCCGATGACTTCAAAAAGTTCAAGCAAGGTGCGTCGCCCCGCGCCGTCATCGAAGTGACGGTCACGGCGCACCACTTCCAATGCAGCTTCCAGCGCGTTTTCACCACGACCCTGACCCGCCCGTATTTTGGCCAGCATCAGCCGGGCGGCGTGGTCGTCGGGATTGGCCGTCAGTCGGGCCAGCAGGGGTTCGTCGTCGCCCGCATTACGGGCCAGCGTGATGCGCGCCCTCAGGGTATGGGCGCGCCCGGCCTCGATGACGTAATCAGACGCCAGCAGCGCTTCGGCTTCTTCCAGACGACCCCGTTCGATCAGGGCATGGGCGGCGTCAAGCTTGAGCGCTTCATCGGGGGGGGGGGTCCCGGAACGGGGGGCGATGGCGGGAAGCAGAATTTCGAGCGCGCCTTCCCAGTCGCCTGCCTGCGCCAGCTTTGCCGCTTCTGCGCGGGGATCGAGTGCCGGAGGAAGCGCAAAACGGTCGATGAAAGCGCGCGCCTCAGCTTCGGAGCGTGCGCCGGTAAAGCCGTCGCGCTGCTGACCGCCGACCAGCATGATCACGGTTGGAATGCTGCGTACGCCAAAATATTGGGAAAGCTCAGGGTTGGCGTCCGCGTCAATTTTGGCGAGCAGAAAGCGACCTTGATACTCATCCGCCAGTTTCTCCAGGATGGGTTTCAGGACTTTGCAGGGCGCGCACCATTCTGCCCAGAAATCCAGCAACACCGGCGTATCCAGCGAGGCTTGCAGCACGCGGCTTTCAAAATCCTGCAGGGTAATATCAAAATGGAAAGGGGACATGGAAGCGCCCGATAGAACAAACAAATTTGAGCAAATTCATAAAAACGAAATGTTTTATACCGTAAACATTATGTTTAAGTCAAGTTATTGTTAAAACATTTTAAATAAATATGCTCGTTTAAATATATTATTTAAGAATAAGTAATTAATCTTTTGTTGTTTTTGATTTTGGCGCAGGCGTTTAGACTCGCCTGCTGATTGTTTTTTCAGGGGTGTCTATGTCTGCTTCGCGTTTTTCATGTGTTTTTGCCGCTGCTCTGGTGTTGTTTGCGTTCCCGGTCAGCGCGCAGGAGCTTACTTTGCTCAATGTGTCTTATGACGTTTCGCGTGAATTGTACAAAGACATCAACCCGGCGTTTGCGGCCCAGTGGCAGGCGGCGAAGAAAGGGAAAATCACGGTGAACCAGTCGCACGGCGGTTCCAGCAAGCAGGCAATGTCGGTGGCGGCGGGGCTGGAAGCGGATGTGGTGACGATGAATCAGGCCCCGGACATCGACATTCTTGTCGAACGCGGCGGGCTGGTTGCGGCGGACTGGACAAAGCGTTTTCCCTACGAGGCCGCGCCTTACACAACGATCCCGGTTTTTCTGGTCAGAAAGAGTAATCCCAAAGGCATTAAAGATTGGCCTGATCTCGCGCGCCCTGGCGTATCGGTGATCGTGCCCAATCCCAAAACCTCCGGCAATGGTCGCTACACTTATCTGGCGGCCTGGGGGCAAGCCTTACAGAAGAATGGCAACGACGCAGCGAAGGCGAAACAGTTTGTCGCCGCGCTGTTTCGAAATGTGCCGGTGCTGGATGGCGGCGGACGCGGCGCGACGACGACCTTTACCCAGCGCGGCATGGGCGATGTGCTGGTGACGTTTGAAAACGAGGCGGCGCTGATCGCCAGAGAAATCGGCGGAGACCAGTTTGAGCTGGTGTATCCCCCCGTCACCATTGAGGCCGTCGCGCCGGTGGCGGTGGTCGAAAGCGTGACGAAGCGGCGCGGCACGCAGGCGGCGGCGACGGCTTACCTGAATTTCCTGTTTTCCAGAGCGGGGCAGGAAATTATCGCCCGACATTATTTCCGTCCGCGCGACCCGGTGGTGTTGAAACAATACGCGAGCCGTTTCCCCGCCGTGCGCACCTTCACGGTGGAAAACGCGCTCGGCGGCTGGGCGAATGTGCAAAAGACGCATTTTGCCGATGGCGCGCTCTACGACCAGATCACGGAACGACGTTAAATGGCCAGACACTCCAGACAACACAATGTCCTGCCGGGATTCAATCTGGCGCTGGGCTATACCCTTGTCTATCTCTCGCTGGTGGTGCTGATTCCCCTGTCGGCGGTCTTCATCAAATCATCCAGCCTGAGCGTGGCGGATTTCTGGGCGGTGGTCAGCGCGCCGCGCGTCATGGCGTCCTACAAGGTCAGTTTCGGCCTGTCGCTCGTGGCCGCCGCCATCAATTCCGTCTTTGGCGTATTGCTGGCCTGGGCGCTGGTGCGCTACAGCTTTCCCGGTCGCAAACTGGTCGACGCGCTGGTGGATTTGCCCTTCGCCCTGCCGACAGCGGTGGCGGGCATCGCGCTTACCGCGCTCTACGCGGGCAATGGCTGGCTGGGCAGAATGCTGGAGACCTCCGGTTTTTTTTCCGGCGCTATCCTGCCCGCGCTCTGGCTTCGTCTGGGAGGAAGTGTGGAGAGCGCCGAATCTCTGGCGATTTTCTGCGCCCAATATCTGGGTTTTAGCGTCAAGGTGGCCTATACGCCGCTGGGCATTCTCGTGGCGCTGATTTTCATCGGTCTGCCGTTCGTGGTGCGCACCGTGCAGCCGATTCTGGAAGACATGGATACGGAAATCGAGGAAGCCGCCGCCAGTCTGGGCGCACATCGTGGCCAGACTTTTCTGCGGGTGGTGCTGCCCATCCTGCTGCCCGCCCTGCTTACCGGCTTCGCGCTCGCCTTTGCGCGGGCGGTAGGGGAATATGGTTCGGTGATTTTTATTGCCGGCAACATGCCTTTCGTTTCGGAAATCACGCCCCTCATGATTATCACCAAACTGGAGCAATATGATTATGTCGGCGCCACCGCTGTGGCGTCGGTGATGCTGGTGCTTTCCTTTCTCCTGCTGCTGGTCATCAATTTCCTGCAAGCCTGGTCGAACGGGCGCGTGCGGAAGGGGCGCTGAATGGCGATTTTGAAATCCGCGCGCGGCAACCGTCGCACCCGTTTTGAGAACAATGCCGCCACCCGCGAAGCGACCTGGGTGAAGGTGCTGGTTCTGACGCTCTCGCTCACTTTCTTCGCCCTGTTCCTGCTCATGCCGCTGGCGGCGGTGTTCTCGGAAGCCCTGCGCAAGGGCTGGGATGCTTACTGGGCAGCCTTGCAGGAGCCGGACGCGCTGTCTTCAATCAAACTCACCCTGATTACGGCGGCCATCACCCTGCCGCTGAATCTGGTATTCGGCGTTGCCGCCGCGTGGTGTATCGCCAAATTTGAGTTTCGCGGCAAGCAGATTCTGACCACCCTGATTGACCTGCCTTTTTCCGTTTCGCCGGTCATCGCCGGTCTGGTGTTCGTGCTGGTTTTCGGCACGCAGCAGGGCTGGTTTGGCCCCCTGTTACAGGCGTATGACCTGAAAATTGTCTTTGCCGTGCCCGGCATCGTGCTGGCGACCGTGTTTGTGACCTTTCCCTTCATCGCCCGCGAGCTGATTCCCCTGATGCAGGCGCAGGGACGGGAAGAAGAGGAAGCCGCCGTTGTTCTGGGCGCGAACGGCTGGCAGACTTTTTGGCGCGTCACCTTGCCGAGCATCAAATGGGGGCTGCTGTACGGCGTGATTCTCTGCAACGCCCGCGCAATGGGGGAATTCGGCGCGGTGTCGGTGGTTTCCGGGCACATTCGCGGCATGACCAACACCATGCCCCTGCATGTCGAAATTCTTTACAACGAATACAACTTTGCCGCCGCCTTTGCCGTGGCCTCGCTGCTTGCCCTGCTGGCGCTGGTGACGCTGGCGATCAAGAGCTGGGTGGAGTGGAAGGCGGAACAGAGCATCGCGCTTGAAACCGATAACGAATTGCAAAATGGAACGCCATCATGAGTATTGAAGTCCGCGACATTTATAAACAGTTTGGCAATTTCATCGCCCTGGATAACGTCAGTCTGGAATTTCCCAGCGGTCAGTTGACGGCGCTGCTGGGGCCATCCGGCTGCGGCAAGACCACGCTCCTGCGCATCATCGCGGGGCTGGAATACGCCGACCGGGGCACCGTGTTTCTGGAAGGCGAGAACGCCACCAGCGCCCATGTGCGGGAACGTCAGGTCGGTTTCGTGTTCCAGCACTATGCCCTGTTCCGGCACATGAGCGTATTTGAGAACGTGGCCTTCGGGCTGCGCGTCAAACCGCGCAAACAACGGCCTTCCGACGCGATCATTCGGGAAAAGGTGCGCGCGCTCCTGGAACTCGTGCAACTCGACTGGATTGCCGACCGTCTGCCCGCGCAACTCTCCGGCGGTCAGCGTCAACGCATCGCACTGGCGCGCGCGCTGGCGGTGGAGCCGCGCGTGCTATTGCTGGATGAGCCTTTCGGCGCGCTGGACGCCAAGGTGCGTAAAGAATTGCGCCGCTGGCTGCGCCGCCTGCACGACGAATTGCACATCACCTCCATTTTCGTCACCCATGACCAGGAAGAGGCGCTGGAAGTGGCGGACAGCGTGGTGCTCATGAACCGTGGCAAGGTCGAGCAGCAAGGCGCGCCGGACGCGGTGTACCAGCACCCGGAAACGCCTTTCGTGTATGGCTTTCTCGGCGCGGTGAATTATTTTCATGGTCGCGCCGAAGCAGGCCGCGTGCGCGTGGGTGATACCCTGCTGCACGCGGAAGCCGCGCCGGAAGCGCAGAGGCTGGAAAGCGGCGTGAACGTTACCGCCTTTGTGCGTCCGCACGAACTTTCCATCGTTTCGCAGGATGTACCCGATCCGGTGGGCGTCGCCGCGAAAATTACCCGCATCATGGGATTTGGCGCGGCGGCCCGTATTGAACTCGTCGGTCTGGACGCCGGGGCGCAGCATTTTGAAGTGGAGATGAGCCGCGAGCAACTGGCCGCGCAGGGCCTGATCGAAGGCCAGAGCGTGCGCCTTACCCCTTCCCGGATCAAGGTCTTTGAACGGGAGGCAAATGCATAAAAGGGGGTGGAAGCGGTTATTCTGCGTTAATCCCGCTAGATTCCGTGCTGAATCTCGCTATAATCCTGCCCTTCGAACAAAATCAGCACTGGAGTGACGTAAATGGGCTTTCTTACCGATAAAAAAATATTGATTACCGGGGTGATTTCCAAGTACTCCATCGCCTACGGCGTTGCCAGGGCGTGCAGTCGCGAAGGCGCGCAACTGGCGTTTACCTACCAGAATGAACGTTTTGAAGAACGGGTGCGAAAGTTCGCCAACGAATTCGGCAGCGATCTGGTTCTGCCCTGCGACGTATCCAGCGACGCCGACATCAACGCATTGTTCGAGACGTTGGGCAATACCTGGGATGGCGCGCTGGACGGCCTGCTGCATTCCATCGCCTACGCGCCACAGGAAGCCATCGACGGCGATTTTCTGGATGGCATTACGCGCGATGCCTTTCGCATCGCGCACGACATTTCCGCCTACAGTTACCCCGCGCTCGCCAAGGGCGCTCGCCCCCTGATGCAAGGTCGCAAGGCATCCCTCGTGGCGCTGACCTATCTGGGCGCGGAACGCACCATGCCCAACTACAACACCATGGGCCTTGCCAAGGCCAGTCTGGAAGCGGCAACCCGCTACCTCGCTTTCTGTCTGGGGCCTGAGGGCATTCGCGCCAACGCCATTTCCGCCGGCCCGATCAAGACCCTGGCCGCTTCCGGCATCGGCAGTTTCAGCAAGCTCCTGGCCTACAACGCCCACAACGCCCCATCGCGCCGTAACGTGACCATCGAGGAAGTCGGCAACGCCGCCGCCTTCCTGCTCTCCGATCTGGCTTCCGGCGTCAATGGCGAAATTCTCTTTGTGGATGGCGGCATGCATTCCACGGCGCTGGGCAATCCCGAACCGATGGCGTGATTGTCAGGGATCAGGAATCAAAAGCGGGAGGTCGTGCAGGCTGGCTTACGGGGGCAGGGCAATCGCATTTGACTTTCAGGTCGCCTCCACCCGATCGCGTGGGAGACGTTCGGTGGTTTCGCGTTGGGCGCTCATGCGATTCCGGGAGCGCGGGGCACCAGCCCCGCATGGCTCGCGGATGAAGCGGGGCTGGTGCCCCGCGCTCCCATGAGGCATTCGCGCCGTTGGTTGGCTCGTTCGACTTTTTGGCGTGAAGCACCGCAAACGATACTGCCACCTCATCAACCGCGATTGAAAACGAGTTTCCTCAAAGGATTACGACATCTGCGTGTGCAGCCTGCTTACGGGGGAACCTTCGTGGAGGCGCCCGGTAATGGTTTTGATTTCATTTCTCCGTTGGCGTGGCCAATATCGCGGAACGTAGCCGCAGGGCAATATCCCTGGTTTCAACGAGACTCATGCTTCCGGTGACTTGTAAGCGACCTCCGCAGATTTCTTCACGGATAATCGGAGCGCACAAAACATTGCGCTTGTGTAACGTGCTAAAAAGTTTGAGCAGATTTGCTAAAACGTTTGAGCAGGAACTAACTTTTGGGTATAACTTATCTGTTTATTATAACTAAAAGTTTGGAAAAGGCAGGGGTTGGGGGGTAGATGAGAGATGTTCTTGTTTGACAAGTGAGTAAATAACGCGAAAAGTCCCTGTCTTTTACTCATTTTGGGTTAGTTTTTAATCGTCTGGAATCAGGAAGGCTTCGAGTAGGTCGAGGATGCTTTCTTCGTCTTCGTCGCCCAGTGTGCCGGATTCCGCGTGGGCGAAAAATATGGCGCGACGGGGCTTTGTTTTGCCGAATTCGTGGAAGACGGCATACTCGGCTGGGCTGCCTACCGTGAAGGATTCATGGTCGGCTATGTGGCTGATGTTGGCCAGGTGGCCGCTTCTGTCCAGAATTTTGCCGTGGCCTGATTTCGCGCCGGTCCACGGGTAACTTCTGGCGTATGCCTCTGACCATTCCCGGAAGCGTTCGCCTGTTGGGGTTTCTTCATTATTGATGCGCTGACGGGCGTTGGCTGCCAGTTTTTCGCCGATGGCGTCCATCAGCGGCGTGGCGTCTTCGTTCAGGGCTTCCATGCGCTTTAAAAGCGGGAGGAAGGGGTCGGCGTTTATCTCTAATGTGATGCGTTCTGCGGGCATTTTTGGGCATTCAAAAGGGGTTTTACGCTTGGGTTAAAGGTCGATTGAAGGGCGCTCATGGAACGGGCTTTTTGACGATGACGTTGCGGCTGGCGCTGAGTTCAAAGGCTGCCATGTTGGCGAAGAGCCTGGGGGTTATGGCGTCGCCGATGTAAAAGGGCTGGGCATCCGGGTCGGTTTTGAAGCCTGCGAGGGCGCAGATGGTCGCCTCTACGTAGGGGCTGGCTTCAGTGGCGAAGCCAAGGGCGCGGCCTTCTCGCCATGCGCCTTTGACCAGTACGACGATCTGCCATGTCTCTGTCCACAGGGTCTTGGGGGTAAAGGCGTGGGCGCTGCCCTGGGTTTGCTGGCGTTTGGCTTTGCCGGGGGATACCAATATGCAGGGGGCTTTTTGCGTGGCGTCTTTTTCGGACTGGATGGTGTTCCATGCATAGGCGGGAATGCCAGTTGTCTCTGCCAGTTGTACTAACAGGGGGTCGAAGGCGTCGTAAAGCATGATGATTCCTTTGGGTTTCGTGGGTTATCCAGCCTGTAGGCGTCTTGCGCCTGCCAGTTGTTTCAGGGTGTTGGTCAGGGCGTCGGCGGCGGTTTCGCCTACCATTTCGAAGCTTTGTTGCGCGCCTTGCATGACGATGGTGCAGACGCTGGTTTTAACGACTTGCGTGGTGGCTGGCTGGCTGGCGCGGGCGGGGGAGGTTGCCATGCCGCCGGTCGCGAAGCGTTGAGGAAGGCTGGAATCTACGGCGCGGCGCACGATGCCACCTGCCTTGAATTTGGGCAGGGCGAGACCGGATAACAGGCTTTGCAATTGGGCAAGCGGGGCGCTGTTGATGGCTTTGATCAGGGGCAGGAATCTGGCGGTACGCTCTTTGCGAATGACATACTCACCGGCTTCCAGCAAGGCTTTGACCTTGTCGCCACCACCATAGCCGGGAAGTCTGCCGCCGCGCGCGAATCTGGATATGCCGACCATGCCGCCGGTCGCGTGGGCTTCGCCGCCGCCGCCACTGTCTACGTAGACGACTTTTACGGTAGCCTTGTAGGTTTTGACAATGGATTCAAGGTCGGCTTTGATGCTGGCGACGCTGGCCTCCGCGCTGCTGATGTCGGCTTCTATTTTGGCTTTGGCTTCGGACTGCGTAATCTCGTCAATCTGCTGTTGCAAACTCTTCAAAGAGGCTTCAGCGTCTTTGGCTGCTTGCCGGGCGGATTCCCCGGCGTTTTTGGCGGCTTCGCCAACGGCGTGGGCGGCGCGCTCAGAGATGCCGCCTGCCTTGGCGATGATCTCGGTCGACTGACCGACATCGCCCAGACTACCGCCCAGTTGCTGGGCGGCTTCGGCAAAATGCTGGGCGCTTTGGGCGGCGCGTTCAGCGCCTTCCATGTCGCCCGCCGCCGCCGCTTGTTGCGCGATGGTTAACTGCTCTTGCGCGAGGGCTATTTTTTCAATGGCTTCCGCCCGGCGGTCGGCGTCCGCCTCCTCTTCCGTCATGGCTTGCCGCCGCCGCTCGCGGATTTTATCCGCCGTGCTCATGCGGATGCTGGCTTCGTCCGCCGCCGCCTGTTGTTGCGCGGCTCTTAACTGGTTGATTTTGCCGAGCGCGTCTTGCAATTCTTTTTGCCGCTGCGACATCACCTTGCCGATTGAATCAATCCGCGCCTGGGCGGTTTTCTCTTCTTCTTCCTTGATGCCTTTTAACGCCAGCTGGGTTTCTTTCAGCTTGGCTTTTTCCAGCGCCACGACCGCCGCCGCCAAATCGGATTGCTTTTGCTGAATGCTGTTAATTGTTTCAGTGGTTTTCTGCTTCAGGGCTTCGAAGGCGACGGGGTCGCCCCCTGCCAGCGTGATGGCCTGGGCGGCTTCTCTGGCTTGTTTCGCAAGTTCGGGAAAGCCTTCGGTGGCAAGGGTTCTGGCGCTGGCGTAGACGGCGCTCAAATTGCCGTCGAGTTGTTTCAGGCGGGCGGACAGGGCGGCGTCCTGCTCGGCGTAGAGGCGTTCTTTTTCGGTCAGCAGGACGATTGCCGCCGCAACGCCGGTTATCGCCAAACCGATGGGGTTGGTCACGAAGAAGAGCAGCGCGGCTTTGCTGGCAGCGCCAAACTTGACCATTGCCGCCGACGCCAAGTTGGTGGCGGTCGCCAGTGCGGGGAAGGCGACAGTTAAAGCGGCAAGGGCAATACGCAGGCTGCCCAAGCCCATATAGATACTGCCGCCGGTCAAGAGGATGGGGGAGAGGACGCCAAAGGCTTTATAAAGGTAATCTACGGCGTCGGCGGCCTTGACAATGCCCGCTGCCAGCAAGCGCACCACGGGGGAGAAGCTTTTGCCAATGGAATCGGCAAGAGCAAAGAGGCTTTCCATCATGCGGTCGAGGGCGGCTTGCGTGGTGTTCGCGCCCGCTTCGAAGTTCGCCATGACGCCGCCCTTGGCGGCTTCGTCGCGGGCTTTGGCGAGGGCGTCTTTGAGAAGGTTCAGATTGCCGGACAGCGCCGCTACGTCGTCGATGCTGCCCCGGTCGACGATCTGCCCCAATTTGGCGAGCTTCATATTGCCCATGCGGTTGGCGGCGGCAAGGAATTCCTCAATGGCGGCAATGGGGTCAGTCCGCATTTTGGCGGCGAATTCGTCGACATTGATGTCCATGTCTTTCAGCGCCGCGATTGCCTCCGGCGTGGCGTTCTGGATATTCGAGAGTTGGGCAAACAGGCTGTTTAACGCCGTGGCGGCCTGTTCGGGCGACTTGCCCAGCGACAGCATCGCCGCGCCAAAACCGGCGATTTCTTTGGCGGAAAGCCCCATGGCCTGACCAATGCCGCCGACCTGTTGCGTGACCAGCAATAGCTCGTTTTCGGCAACGTTGGCGATGTTGTCCGCCAGATGGTTAATCTGGTCGCCAAGCTCGGCGATGCCTTGCACGGACAGCCTGAAGACGGCGGCGAGTTTGCCCATTGCCGCGCCCGCGTCTTCGGCGCTCATGCCAAAGGCGACGCCCATCTTGGCGACCAGGGCGGCGAATTTCGCCAGTTCCGTCGTGGGCAAGCCCAGCTGCGCGCCCGCCGTGGAAAGCTTGGCAAGCTCCTGCACGGTAAAGCCGGTTTCCCGCGCGATGTCTTGCAGGGTTTCGCGAAAGTCTTCCAGTGCTTCGGGGGTTTCGAAGTCGGCGAAGCGGTTTAAGTCGTTCAGCGCGGATTCGTTGCCAATGGCGACCTTGATTGCCTTGCCGATCAGCGCGGCTTCGGCGGCGAAGCCTGCCAGAGCGAGCTTCATCTTGCCGATGGACGCGACCCAGCCGTTGGTGGCGGCGTTCAATTCCCGCTGCGTTTCCAGCATCCGCAGGTTGGCTTGCGCCAGTTCTTTTGCCGATAAGGTGCCAGAGGCTTTCAGGGTTTCAAAGGCTTTTTTTGCTTCTGCGACACCGGATTTAATCTGTTCGTGCGGGACGATGTTCAGGGCTTCGCGCGCACGGGCGAGGTCGGCGCTGGAGGCGGCGCTGGCGAGCGCCGTGCCATAATTGGCGACTTCAGCCCTTGCTTCTTCCCATTGCGCATGTAGTTTTTCAACTTCCTTGATACTATCATTCAAGAGAAACGGCGAGGCGGAGGCCTCTTTAACCTCTTGCAAGGTCGCTTCCATTTCTTGCAGGGACTTCGACGCCTGCCCCGCGCTTTTGCTGGCGGCGTCAAAGGTCTTTTGCAGCGCCGCCTTGGCTTCGTTCGCGCTGGAGAGCATCTCTTTTGCATCCAGCACCATTTTCATGCTGTAGGAGAGTTCAGCCATGATGCATTACCTCACGAGGTTAAAGCCGTATCTCACGCCGAAAGCGGCGCAGAAGTACGTGGTCGGAACATGGTTTCTGCTGATGTCTGTTGCATTGCCGATGTACGTCTGCGTCATGCGCGGCGTTGAGGACGGGATTTTGGCAGGGCTGGCGAGCATCTATGTTTTTCCGGTCGGGTTTGTCATGGCATTGCTGCCGTTCGGCGCGGTTGCATGGCTGTGCGGGGAGAAGTAAGGGCGTCAGGTATCAGGTATCAAAACCGGAGTGACCTTGCAAACCTGCGCGGCCTCCCTGCTTTTGATCCCTGATTCCTGACCTCTGATCCCTGACCTCCAGACTTTTGAGCGCCCGTAATACAAGTTCAAAGGGCAGTTCAAAGGCGTTTGCGAACCCCGCCTGAATCAGGCTTAAACCGGCTTCTTCAATCCGGGCGCGGGCGGTTTGGCTTCCAGCGTTTTCATGCTGTCGACCAATTCCATCAACCGCCCCGGTAACGCGAAAAAATCCGCGTTCAATGCCTTGACTGCCGTCGCTACGGTTTTAATCTCGGAAGGCGTTAAAACTTCCAGTTCATTGCCGCTGATGTCGGTCGCTGCCAATACAACATCAATGCCGTCCTCCGGCACGAGCAGTGTGGAGACCACGTCCGGCGTTTTGGTTTCCGACTTTCTCAGCCAGGCGCGAATCTCGCCAAGGGTCAGTTCGCGTATTTCAATCTCGCGCTTCAGGGTGTCGTTAAACTGTTTTTCAATGACGCGCATGATTATTTGCTCCCGGAAAATTCGACTTCAAAAGGGGTAACGTAAAAGGTTTCTTTGCCGGTGATTACCTTGATACCGGCAACGCCATTTACGGCTTCGGGGTTGTTCAAAATGGCTTCTTTGTTCACCTTTTCGATGACACGGATAAAGTCATAGAGCTTTTTCGCGCGCAAGAGTTCAACCACCGCTTCTTCCCCCTTCACGGACACGGAGGGCGGGTTTTGTCGCCAGGCGACTTCCCCGGTCAACAGGTTTGCGGTTTTTTGCCCCGGTTCCACGATTTCGGCGCGGTTGGTTTCGCACCAAAGCTGAATGCCATTTAACAATCCGTCGGCTTTGGTTTTGAGGGCGTCGACGCTTTCTTTTTGCGCGTCGACCAACTGGGCAATCGCGTCATTCAATTCCGTTTCAAGGCGGGTTAATTCCCGTTGCACGTCGCCATATTCGCGAATGGCGGTTTGCGTTTCCGCCCGCGACTGGCAGACATTCAACAGCGCCGGACGTTTTGCTTTCGTTTTCGTAGCCATGATGGATACTCCTTTTATGATGTTTAACCCGTACAGGTTTGCAGGGCGTTTCGGTTTTGATACCTGATACCTGACCTCTGACTACCAGCGCATTAACGGGCGGTCAGTCATTACCTTGCCGCTGGATACGGGGCGGTCGGCGGAGGGCAAGTCTTCAGTGGCAGAAGCGCCCAGGGCAATTTCTCCCTTTGCCAGGCGGGTTAATAATTTGCGGGCGTTGTCGGCGCGATTTTTCACTTCGTCCGGCACCTGATCCTCGTAGAGATACCAGCGCGCCAGATTGCAGGTAATGGAAACAATGAATGCCGGGTAGGGTGCGACCAGCCGCTTGCCCAACGCATTCATCACCACTTCCACCTCGCCGGAACCATCGACCAGCGCCTGCGCCAGCAATTCAGGTTCGGGCGCGATTTGCAGCATCTCCGCCGCGCCAAAACGGGCCTCAAGGTCGGCAGCGGTTGCATAAACAATGGTCATGTCGTTATCCGTTATGGATCAGGTGACAGGTAACAGGTATCAGGGATCAAAAGCAGGAAGGCCGCGCAGGTTTGCAGGGTGCTTCGGTTTTGATACCTGATCCCTGATTACAGGTACTCGACCGTAAATGCGGGTTCGGAACCCTCAATCAGCAAGGAACCTTCCAGTGGTACCTCGGCGAATTCGCCGGAAAGGAAGTTGTAGGCATTCGAACTGGCGACGCTGGCGCGCGGCACTGTTACCAGCACGTCCTCATTGGTGTAAAGGTTTTTGCCGTCCAGCCTGATTTTCATGATGTTGTTGTAGGCTTGACCGCCCGCGATCACCGTGCCCGTGCCAGCGGGGATAGTGCCCACGACATTGAAGGTGCCGGGCGCTGCCGGGCTTTCGCCCGTGCCCGCGAGGTCGCTGGCGGTCTTGAAACGAATCAGCCCGGCGCGCGGGTTCAATTCGTAAAGCAGGCCGTCTACAACCGCGCCCGCGCCGGTTTCCACGACAGCGCCGGTAATGCCGGACGCGCCGGGAATTTCCAGCCAGTCGCCGATGTTGTCCGCCGCGACTACGATGTCGGCGTCTACCGTGCCAGCGCTACGGTTTTTAATCGCGCCCGACAACAGCATGGCAAAAATCTCTTTCGAGACTTCCGAGAAGGTCACGGCAAAGGTGGCGGGCGTGGGCACCGGGTAAGATAAAAACACTTGCCCAAAGTTTTCCCGGCTCTTGGAAGTCTTCTCGATTTTGTCGGAAGGCGTCGCAATCTCGAACTGGTCGATTTCCAGTTGCTTGAAATTGCCGAATTGCTGCGTGTCCGGGTTCAGCATGGCGATATACGCCGTGCCTGCAAAGAGCATCCCTTGTTTGGCTTCACTCATTTTCAATTCCTTTGTCGTTAGGCAGGGACACGGCACGCCGTGCCCCTACGGTTTTGATACCTGTTCCCTGATTCCTGAAGGTTAGGGCGTCGTCGTTTGTTGCAGTTGCAGCTTGACCAATGCCTTCGGATACAGGCAGAGGGTAAGCGGGTTGCTTTGGGCTTCAATCACGTAACCCTTGCCCAGAGGCCGCGCTTCGCTCTTGGCGTAGAACGGCTGCCCCAGGGTGTTGACCGCTTCGTTGTAGTTCGCGGGGGCGTTGAAACAGGCGAACGCCCCATCCGCCACCGGGAAGGCATACGCCTCGCCGTCGGCAATGAAGGGCGTGGTGCCGATGCCGCCGCCGTATTCCACGAACTCCACGCCGCCAAACCAGAAGCCGCCGGAGAAGTTGCCCAGCGCCCCTTGTTTCGGGTCGGCAAAGGCGGCGCGGGCGTCGACCTGCGATTGATAAATCCTGTACGCCTCGCGCACGGAGGGGTTCGCCAGAAGCGCGTCCAGAAAGCCGGGGGAAGCCAGCGCCCGCACGCCGCGCAGGGTAAGCCCTGGGACGTTCTTTTCCACGTAGCGGCGCACGTTTTGGGCGGTCGGCAAGAGTTCCGTGTCAGTGCTGGAAACGTCGAACTTGACCAGATTGCCATTGGCTTCTGACTGCGTGATGCCAAAGAGCGTCAGCAAATTGGTAATCACCGTGGTGCCGTCCGCGTCCAGAATCTTGCCCTTGATCGCGCCCAGGCGTTGATATTCGCGCGTGGTTTCCAGCGCCGTCTTCATTTCCGCCAGGCGGTCGCTGATGACTTGCGCCGGGGCCGACAAGCCCTGTTCGGTCGCTTCCTGACCAAAGGCGCGCAAGTCTTGTATGTCGGTAGGCAACAAGATGCTTTGCAATGCCAGATGCGTCGCCGCCAGATTTTTGCAATCACGGGTCGACAGCACGGGCGCGCTGGGGTCAGCCGTGCGCGCGGTGTTGGGCACCAGAGAAAGCACGCCGTTTTTGAAGTCGACGGCGATGGAAGTCGTCGCGACGCCTTTGTCTTTGAACAGCCCCCACGCGCCAATGCGACCGGGCGCGGCGGGAAGCGCCGAAACTTCGGTGGACAGCGCGGTAGTGGTTAAGAGGTCTTCAAGATGCATGATGGTTGCCTTTCGATTGAAAGATTGAAAAATGGAAATTATTGGCGCTTCAAAGCCACGTCAAAGGGGCTTTTGGCGGGGGTTGAGGAAGCACTGGTAGCTGCCGATCGATGCGCGGATTGTTTGCCGAAGCCGGGAAATACCGGGGCGGCGGCAATGAACCGCTTGAAAGCGGCGAGGTCATGCTTTGCGGATTGCAAGTGGAAGGCGCGACCGGCGGGCGGAATCTTGCCGCCGGCAATGGCGGCGTCGACCGCCCGGGCGCACGCTTCAGAATGCGCCGCCTGTTTCGCGCTGGCAGTGTTGGCAGAGAGAGCAAGCACGGCGGCAGAGAGGCGCTTTTGCTCGGCCTGCATGGCCGTCAGGATGCCCAGCACGTCCTGACGGCCATGCAGGACAGTTTCGCCTTCATCTTCGTCTTCGCCTTCGCCTTCGCCTTTATTGAGGTCGGCAAAGAGGCTGCGAAAGTCCTCAAGTTCAAGCTTCAGCGTCTTCAGCCCTGCCAGAATTTCCGCTGCCCCGCTTTCGGCGGGGAGTTCCAGAATTTCCAGCAACAGTTTCAAGGTTTCTTCATTCATTTCCAGTTCCTTCATGGTTACAGGTTTAAGAGAAAGGTTGGGCAGGTGCGTCAGCCCCGCCCCCAGCACGGCGAAAATGCGCCCGCCGTCAAGACGCTCCGAAGCGAACACAGGACTCAGGTATTTGAAGCCGCCGGATTCAACCAATGCCCTGCCGGTTGGCGTCCATTCGACCTTGCCGAACACACCCGCGTCGGTCAGTTCAAGATCGACAATCCAGCCCAATGCGGGCGCGACCGCCCCGGTCTTGCTGGCCTCAAGGCTGGCGTGCTCAAGGTCAATCGCCAGCTTCAAGCCGCGCGCTTTAAAGGCCTGCGCCAGTTCGGGGAAGGCGTAATAAAAAGGCCCGCGCCCGTCGCGCCCCTTGAAACCGGAGAGCGGCAGGAGGTGCACGAAGACAGGCGCGGGCAAGAGGCTATCGGGAGAGTCGACAGCCTGACCATGGAACGCGGACGAAGGCGAGGCGTGCGCCACTTTGCGGGCATGGATTGCAATGGCATCGCCGTAAACACGGTACGGGAAAGCAGGTTTTTTCATGCCGCCCATTGTGCAGGGCGGGCAAGGCAGATGCAGGGGAACATGTGCCCCCCTTATTGAACGCGCGGGCGCGGAAAATCCGGCTCAGGAATCAGGGGGCAGATGTCAGGGATCAGGTATCAGGGATCAAAACCGAAACGCCCTGCAAACCTGCGCGGTCGCCCTGTCTTTGATCCCTGAACCCTGGATTTTCAAATGTTCGCTACCGTCATAACCGCCCTGAAAACCTTCTTTTCCGCCTGTTTGTCCGGCGGCAACGCGCTCATCCTGACTGGCGTGCTGGCGTTTGCCAGCGGCGCATGGGTCGCTTGGGGCTGGATGGACAACCGCATGGAGGCCGCGCTGGCGAAATCCGAAGCAGAAGCCAGCGCCCGCTACATCACGGCGTTGGAACATGTCCGCGCCGTCGAACAGGACGGGCATGTCGCCGCCGCCAAACAGCTTGCCGCCGAACAAACCGCCCTTAACCTGAAACAGGAACGCGATGATGCACTACGCAAACTTACAACGGGCAAGCCTTGTCTTGCCGCTGCTGCTGTCCGCCTGCTTAACAGCGCCGCCGATCCCGCCCGCCTGTCCGCAGCCGCCGCCGGAACTGCTGACGCCGATACCGCCTTTGCCTCCGATACCGACCTCGCGCTTTGGGCAAATAACGCCCGCCTCCAGCACGACGCCTGCCGGGGGCGCATCGATGCTTTACGCGAGTTGTATGAAGCTCCCACCAATTAAACAGGAACCCACGTCATGCCCATTCAATCTGGCAACATCAAATTCGTTAAATCGCAGGTCATGCAGGATACCGATGACGGCGGCGGGCGCGCCACTGGCAATGTGATCGCCGACGGTGCGTCCAATGAAATTTTTCCCGACATCTCCGAAATGGACAGGGCGGGCGGGCGCGTGCGCGTACGTAAAGCCTTTTTAACCGTGGCTACCGATGATACCGACCTGCTGTTGGGCACCAATGTTTGCATCGCCAGGCCACCCACCAATCCCGGCGTGTCGGTGAGCCTGTTTACCGATAACAACTACTTCAGCCGCCGCACGGAATCGGTGAACCGGATTGAGGCCTACCTGTACAAGGCCGCCATGCTGAATTGTCGCCTGTTAAACCAACATCTCGCGGGCATGACGACGCTCACGTTAGCGTCGCAACAGCAGGAAGACTTGCCCGCGCCGGGTCAGACGCTCTATATCGTCGACCACGAAAACCAGCCGGACGAAGTCAACCAATACATTCGCACCATCGCGGTCGCGGCCTCCGGTGTGGTTGACTTCATCATTATGACGCCGGGCGGCGAGGAAAAATCCCGCTACCCGCTCCATTACAACACCTACACGCTATCCGACGCGCTGCGCGCGGACTACGCGGGCGGCGAAGCCGTTACCAATGATTCGAATACAGCCCTGGGCACGGCGCGTGTGCGCGATGTCGTGGTCGCCGATTCCGCCCGTTATTACGGCGCGTCGCCCCTGGCTGCGGATGTCGCGGCGGGTGAGCTGACCTTGCAAATCGCCAGCATCTGGAACCGCATCGTGCCCGCTTCGATTACCGAAGTACCGTTGCCAGACAGGGCGCTGGCGGGTTCAACGGCGACCCCCGTCGCCATATCAACCAGCAACCTGACGCATGATTTCCAGCGCAGCGGCCTTGTCTACAACCTGCCCACCGCCTGTATGCCGGGGCTGACCACCTCCACCATGTGGAACGGCGTCACGGATGACGGCCTGGGCGTGCTCTGGGCAAACGGCGCGCCGGTCGCTGCCGTGGATTACACCACGGGCGCGATTGCCTTTAACCAGCAACCACAGGATACGGACTTTTCCATCAGCTACCGCCCCGCCGCCACCCCCGCCGTGCTGCTGGATTCAACGCAACGCCTGGTCACGGAGGATAACCGCAGCGCGACATGGGTCGTGCCCTTGCCCACCATCCCCGCCGCTGGCACAACCACGGTTGAATTCATGGCGCTGGGCAAGTGGTACACCTTGAAAGATGACGGCTCCGGCACCCTGAAAGGCAACGACGCCGCCTTTGGCTCCGGCTCCGTGAACATGACCACCGGCACGGTCACGGTCACGCTGGGCGCATTGCCGGATGTTTATTCATCGGTAATGTTCTTCTGGAGCACGCCGCAACTGGTACTGCAGCAAATCGACCCCGCGAGCAATACCTACGAGCCGCCGCGCATCGAGATCGCGCTCGATACCCCGATCAAGCCCGGCACGCTGGGAATTACCTGGCAGGGCGGCAGCGCGGTCGATAACGGCAATAACAGCCTGACAGGGGACGCGGGCGGCGCGGTAGATTACGCCAGCGGCATCGTGTATTTCCGCCCGAATACGCTGGCAGCGCCCGGCACCGACTATCATCTTGCATGGCAAGCGCCGCAATCCGTATCGTCATGGACGGGCATTGCCGACAGTTCGAACGGCATTTCCGGCACGCTGGCAAACGCGCCGGTCAAGCCCGGCTCGTTGTCCTGCACCTTTCTGGTCGCGCAAACGCTCACCGATCAAAAAGCGAATGGCGACGAGCTTGCGGAAAAATTTCTGAGAGTCACCGCCCATGATGATGGCAATGGCAGTTGGGTCGCGGCGGGCTATGCGGACGGAATCACGGGCGGCATCGACTACGCGACCGGTGAATTCTCGCTGTCCTTCGCGCGCGCTTCGATCGCCACGGTTTATGAATATGCCACCGCCACGGAGAAGTTCTGGGAAAAATCCCCCCTTACTACTTACGACGACTACTATCAGATGGAGCGCACCATAAAGATTCAGGTCGGCGCGCATCAGGCCAGCACGCTGCTACGCATGGATACCGGCGCGACGGCGATTAAATACATCAGCATGGAAGCCTTCACCAATGGGCAGGATTCCCATTCGCTGGATATTGGCTCGAATGCCACGCTGTCATTGCCATTGGTCAAGATGCAAATTGGCGTGACGATCGTGCCGGGTTCCATCCTGTTTACGCTGAACGGCACGGTTTACTTTGACAAGGGCGGCATTATCTTCCGCGACCCTGACCCGGCAACGGGCATCGGCACGCCGTCGGGCAGCATTGATTACGCCAGCGGGATCATAAGCCTGACGTACTGGCAGCCCGGCGTCTATGCCTTCTCGCTCAAAGGCGGCCTCATGAATCCAAACCTTTCCGGCCGCGCGTTCTTCTGCGGGCGTACCGCGCTTGCCCCCATCAAGGGCGAATCCCTGTTCATCGTTGGCAACCTTGCCGACGGCACCGTGATTAACGTCGCCGCAGATGCCTTTGGCAACTTCACGGCGGATCGCGTGCAAGGCAACATCAATACGGAAACCGGGCTGTTCAATCTGGTTTTCGCGCCCAATGAATCCGACCTCGCGGGCTTGACCGAAGATGAAGCCGACGCGGCATATAAACAGGCGATGCTGTTGCCCGCGAGCGCCAGCTATAGCGCCGTGGGTTATAGCTATCTGCCGATGAACGCCGCGCAACTGGGGCTTGACCCGACCCGCCTGCCCACCGACGGCAGAGTGCCGGTATTTCGCGTGGGCGACTTCATCGTGCTGGGCAAGTCGATCGAACAGGCCGCCGCGACCTACAGCAACGGCAATACGGTCGACCTGGGCGCAACCAACATCAGCCGGGCCCGAATTCTGGGCGCGGACGGCTATGCCATTCATGAGGGCTGGAACGTGAATCTGGCAAGCGGCGTCGTTACTATTACCGATGTCAGCACATGGGCGCAGCCCGTCACCATCAGCGCCCGTATTGAAAACATGCGCCGCGTGTCCGACGTGCAGATTAACGGGCGTATCAGCCTGACCGCGCCCTTGACCGCCGACTTTACGGCAGGCGACATCGTCAGTTCCGCGCTGGTCATCGGCGACATCTTCGGACGCTATACCAACATGTTCGACCAGCAAAGCTGGAACAACACCTGGCTGGATGTGCAACAAGGCAATGCCGCCACCGCCACTTACGACGACGCCAGCTACCCCGTTTCCGTCACCAACGAAGGCGCGATTACCGAGCGATGGTGCATTCGCTTCGATAGCACGACCTCAATTTCGGTCATTGGCGAACATGCCGGTATCGTCTGGCAGGGCGGGTTTACAAACGACATCGCCCCCATCAATCCGGCGGTAGGCGTGCCCTATTTCACCCTCCCCGCCGGAGGCTTCGGCACGGGCTGGGCAACCGGCAACATCATCCGCTTTAACACCATCGGGGCAGCAACGCCCATCTGGATTATCGAGACCGTGCAACAAGGCACTGAAGCAGAGGGCAATGATGCCTGGGAACTTCTGGCGCGCGGTGACGTCGATGCCTGATCCCTGATACCTGAACACCTGAAACCGATAAATAACCTTTGAAAGAAAACTGCCATGCCCAAACTCTCCACCGACATCAAACTGATTTTCGCGCGCCAGTTTCAAAGCCTGGACGCGATTCCCCAACGCTACGCCATGCTAATGGCGCTGTTAAACGACGGCATGGGAACGCAGGGGGGCATATCTTGCATCGTTGAAGACGCCGAGGCGACGCTGACCTTTACCAGCCCGCACAACCTCTACCCGCAGAATGTCGTCACCATTTCCGGCGCACAGGGCGAGCTTGCGGCGCTAAATGCCGAATGGCGAGTAAAGCGGGTTAGCTCACCCATTCAACTGGTCATTGACGCCTACGGCATCCCGGACGGCAACGGGGACAACCTCGCCTGCGCTTTTACCATCGCGCCGGGCTGGAATCTGATCAACAGCAACGGCGCCACGCAACTCTGGCAGAACGACGCCAGCGGACTTTATGTTTTGCTGGAAGAATATTCTATAAGCATGGGCTTCGCGGCGGGGGGAGACCTGATCTCGTTGGCCGATCCAAAAATTCTCGCGTCACGATACAGTCTTGGCTATGCGGATTACCTGGGCTGTCCGACGATTGCAGCCAATGCAAAAGCCATCGTAATTTCGGCTGAAGGGAAGGCTACCGACTATTGCACGAACGACCTCCTCGCGACCGCGCCGGATGCAATCTGCATGCTTAATGGTATTGATGCCGCGACCTCTGTCCTCACACAGAGCAGTTCTTCCCTAAGCATCGTGAAAAAAAACGGCACGCCGACACTCTATTATGATTGGGCAACAACAGCGCGCGTTTATCTTGCCCTGAATGCCAACACCGTCCTTGCGCCCGTCATCATGGGCGGCGGCAGCAACAGTTCCCCCGCATGGATTGCCCCCCACCTGCTGCAAGTCTATGGCGCGAACCCGCTGGATTATTTCGAGGTCATCGAACTGAACGGCATCCGCTACATGAACCCGTGGAGCCAAACTCCAAATTGTCCACAGTTGCTTAACATCTCCGACTGGAGCGACATACCAGATGCCCTCTAATACCACCTTCGCCAGCCGCTGCTACAGCCTGTTTGGCAACGCATGGGGCAAAAACCGGATTGCCGGCAAAGCCATTCGCGCCGCCGACAACAGCCCCATGCCCGGCAAAATCTATTTGCTCAAAAATCCGTCATTCCTGTTTGTCCGCATCGCCCTGCCTGACCCCGCCACCGGCGCGTACCTGTTCGAGCATATCGCCGCCGGTACCTACACCGTGATTGCCGACGACGCGGAGGGCGTCTTCAACAGCGCGATTGCCCGCCCGGTTCCGTCCGAACCCATGTAATCAGGAATCAGGGATCAAAGGCGAACCGCCGTGCAAGTTTGCAAGCCCGCTCAGGTTTTGATCCCTGATCCCTGATCCCTGATCCCTGACACCCTGATCCCTGATATCAGGTACAAATCAAAACCCCGTTTAAACACCGTTTAAATCGTCTCAGGTTCTCACGAAAACTTTTGCATATGCCCTTGCCTACCCTTAACCGTAAGAATCGAACACAGAGCGATTGTGAGGGTTTTGCCTTTTCTCTCGTTAAACGACAATGAGCGCTTGCTGGCCTCTCTATTTTATCGGGGGCGTCCCGACCCCGCCTGACCTCCGCTTCAACACCCTGAAGCTGACCGGAGCATCATGCCCGGAATGGGAGGATGAACAGCCGCCCGACGAACCAGACGCACCCGACGCCCTGAAGCCCTATGTCCAAAGCCGTTTTGGCATCGGCTTCGCGCGCGGCATCAGCGTGGGCACGGGCAACGGGATAGGGCACGCCATCCCGACGACCAGCGCCAGACTGCACCGCTACCAGAATGCCGTGCTGGCGGCGAAAGGCATCCTCATCCCTGACGAAAACACCGCGCACCTTGAAACCCCGCTGGCGATCAAACGGGAAGACGGCGCGCCGGTCATGGCAGCCGTCGGCATTGCAAGCGACTGGGCGCTGATCCGCCGCGCGGCATTCAGCGCCATGCATCAGGACGCCAAACGGATTGCGCCGCCCCTCCTCGCCCTGCCCGTTGACGATGGGCTACGCATCACCATCTGGAAGACGCACCACTACCAGGCCGCGCTCTGCGTCAGCAGAATCGTCGCCGTCGCGGAGGGCGCGGCGGTGGCCTCCGGCGCATGGATTCGGCTGCGCCACGAAGACGGCAGGGTGCCCCGCATCGGCATCTCCCGCGCCCGCCCGCCAGAACCGCCGCATGTCTCCCGCTGCTGGCCTTTGTACTTCGTGGATTCAAGCGGCATCCTGCCCGACCTCTGCTTCTCTACCGCCAAACTGACCGGCGAACCGCCTTGCGCGCCGTGGACGCCCATCAATCCCGAAAAGCCGCCGCGCCCCAATACCGGAGCACTCATCTTGAATAATGAATTCGCGCTCTATCGGCACTCCGACGGCCTTCCCCTGCAAGCGTTGAGTTTCAGCCTGACCGCCGACGCGGGCAACTTCACCTATGGCTGGAGCGCCACCCTTCCCGCCGCCGCCATGCCCCTGCTGATGAACGCTACCGAGCCGATGCTGCTCGATGCCGTCATCTGCGGTCAGCACTTCACCCTGTTGGTTGAAGACTTCCAGCGGCAAACCGCATTTAACCAGGCGAGGTTGTCCATCGGTTCAAGAGGCCAGGCCGCCAAACTTGCCGACCCCTTCATTCCCAAAATCAGCATGGGCAACGGGGACGGCGGCATGACGGCGCGACAGCTTGCCATCGCCGCCATTGATAACCCCTTCACCATCGATAACGGCGCGGCAGGCTGGGATATTGACTGGCAGTTGGCGGAGGACTGGTTCGTGCCGCAAGGCGCGTGGAACTTTGCGGGCACGCCCATAGAAGCCGTAGCCAAAATCGCCAGCGCGGGCGGCGGCGTGGTGCAGCCGCATCCCACCGAAAAGCGCCTCATCATCGCCCCACGCTACCCCATCTTGCCGTGGCACTGGAACGCCGCCACGCCCGACCTTGAATTGCCGCTGGATTACTGTCTCTCTGAATCCATCGCCTGGACGAAAACGCCGGAATACAACGCCGTGCATGTCATGGGCAGCAACCAGTTCGGCATCGTGGGCGAAGTCACCCGCCAGGGCACGGCGGGCGACCTCGCCGCCGAAAGCTTTACCGACGACCTCATCACCGACGTCTACGCCGCCCGCATGAAAGGCGAAGAGATACTTTCCGACGTGGGCAGCCGCCGCGACATGCAATGGAGCCTTCCCGTCATGCCGGAAACCGGCGGCGTTATCCTGCCCGGCACCTTCCTGATGCTCACCGATTCCGACGGCCATGAGACATTCGGCATCGTCAGGCATGTCAATGTCACGGTAAACTTTCCCGTCATCCGCCAAACCATTACGGTAGAAACAAGATGAACCTCTACGCCGAATTTAAAGACCTCATCCCCAACGCCCCCCTGCAATACGCCAGGGTAATCGCCGTGGGCAGTTATGAATGCCGTGTCCAGTTCCCAGGCGGCGGACAGGCGCTGGTGCGGGGCGAGGCGGCGCAAAACGCCACGGTATGGGTACGCGACGGCGCAATCGAAGGCAACGCGCCCGACATGCCCGTGCATTTGATCGAAATTTAACCCGTTTCAGGGTGTCAGGTATCAGGTATCAACGGCAGGGAGGCCGCGCAAGTTTGCAAGGTCGTCCCGGTTTTGATCCCTGATTCCTGATCCCTGATATACTGTTTGTGACAGCGGACGAACGGAAAGTCGGCGTCCGTTCAACCAGAGGTAACGAAGACAGTTGCACTGGGGATGGTGGGACTGCCGTCCACCGTTTGAGGTAACCGGCCGCCGGAGCCCGAAGGGCGGAGGGAACCCGCAAGCGCAGCTTGCGGGCGGTCCGGTTGACCGAAGGGTTAGAGCCGCGTTTCGCCATCCTTCGCGTTCCCATTGTGAATTCCATCAGTTTGCCTTCGATGCTCTATGACTGCGTCAATGCGTTCCCTTTGCGCTTGCATAAGGGCGCTGGGCAATTGTAGCGACAGCAGAAATGAGAAAGTCGCGAAGAACAGGAAGAGGCGTTCCAGCCAAACGCCCCAATCGGGTAGAGCCTTAGCGACGAGGAGGGCGAAGAATATCAACGCCAGCGTTATGAGATACGCGACAAACAGCCACTTGTGTCTAACGAGTCGATTGACGAGTTTGTCGCGTTCGATCTCTGCGGCACGCCACGTTCCCGGCGGCAGGAGTACGGGGTCTCCGACAACGGCAATGATTGCTACGAGAAAGCCCGCAAGAACCGAGAACACCATGACGATGACGTTGACGGCCTGATCGTTTCCATGAATCAGGGGTTGCCCCAGGTAGGATATAAGCACGGACAAGACCAGGGTCAGAGCTGCAAACCGTA
>JAISRR010000185.1 GCA_031273565.1 Zoogloeaceae bacterium
CGGACGACCCGCGCTTTTACCTGCTTGCCATCAAAAACCGGATTGTTCATCACCTCGTCGCCCTCTACTCCGGCGCGGCGTTGCCGCTTGAATATGTGGAGCGCGTCGATATTTCCGGGCAAGCCGAAGTGGAATTCGACGGCGACGCCTGCGGGCAATTGCCGATTACGATTACAGCGGCAACGCCGCTTGAGGTCATGCTGCCGGAGCCGGAAGCGGATTGAATCTCCGCGCAAGGGATACGTTGCCAAGGGCTGGGTCAGGCGCGTTCAATACCTCGCGCCCCGCCCCGCACCCCGTGACATTCGTCGAGCACATCGGCGTGAGCCGCCCGTCCGGTTGTAAATAGTGGTTGCAGCATTTCATCAGGCGGCCAAGGTCGAACGTGCGGGCGTCCATGAAGCCGTGAATGAAAACGCTGCGCAGAACCGTGCTGCCCACATCGAAGGCGGCTTTCGCGGAGAAGTTCCGGCCTTCCAGTTCTTTCAGGATGGATTTGATGCGCGCGAGCACCTGACGGTTGTCGGCGATGCTGTCGGCGGCCGACCAGCATTCGTAGATGCGGCCACGGATGGCTTCGTGCCCTTCCTTGTCCAGTCCCGGCAGGCTGCGGTTGGAGACGACATCGAGAAAGGCTTCCTTGCCGAGAAATTCCTTGAGCGAATAGAAGCGGTCTTCGGCAATCTGGAAGTAGTAGGAGAGCGAAAAGCAACCCGGATGCGCGCAGGGCAGCGGGTTGAAATCGCCCGCGTTGATGTGGCGCGATTTTTCGAGTTCGCGCACCACCGCGTCGATGGTCATGCGCGCGCCTTCGTCGAAATGGGCGGCGGCCACGCCGGTAAAGGCGATGGGCTGGAACATCAGGCTCAATGCCTTCGAGGCGAAGAAAAAATCGGCAATCGCGGTAATTTCGTCGTCATTGACGCCCTGGGCGACGGTGGCGACGAGCGAATAACGAATGTCTTCTTCTTCCAGTAATTGAATGAGTTCCTGCCGGGTGGCGGAGAAATCCGCTCCCCGGAGGCGTTGCCAGGTTTCGGGGCGGAAGCCGTCGAATTGCAGGGAAACGACGGTGCCGGTTTCACGAAATAGCGCGCGCAATTCCGGGTCGGCGCGCAGTTTTAGGCCATTGGTGGAAACGGAAGGCTGAATCACCCCCATTTCCTTGCAGATGCGCAGAAATTCGGCAAACCGGGGATGCAGGGTCGGCTCGCCGCCGGAAAGATTCAGGAGCGGCACGCTGCCTTCGTATTCGATGAGGCGCGCGAGCGCCCGGCGGAATTCGTCAGGCGTCATGCCGAATTCGCCGCCCGCCGGTTTCAGACAGACCGGACACGCCATATTGCATTGGTGGGTGATTTCCACCACCGGCAGACAGGTGTGCTGGCGGTGCTGTGAACACAGCCCGCAGGAATCGGGACATCCCCGGAATTCATCCGCGCCGAGCGCGAACGGAATCTGCCGGGGTTTGACATATTCGCGGCTGGCGTCAAACCAGTCGACGTTGGACGAAACCAGCGCCCGGCTGTTGCCGTGGACGGGGCACAGGGTTTCCTGCCAGATGGCGTCGTCTTCCCCGATGATCCGCGCCGTGACCGTATCGCCGCATTGCGCGCAGTAGCCGGTGGTGTAGGAATAAAGTCGCGCGTTCATTTTCAATCTCCCGGTTCGCAGTTTTTTCCATTGACGCCGCAATCGCGGCAGGTGTATCCCCATTCAAGCGCCACTTCCTTGTCATCGCCCGGCGGACGGTAACGGGCCTTGAGTAATTCATCCACGTTGCCGCTGTCGTCTTCGTCCGAAAGCCAAAAGAAAAGCGTGCCCGCCGCCTTGTCAGCGCATCGGACATCCAGCGTCCAGGCCACGCGCGACGGTTCCCCGGCTTCGCTGCGCGAGAGGATTTTCTTTTCCTTCAAGCCCAGGAGACATGCGCCAGCGGGATTGCCGGAAAACACGGCATTGCCGGGATTTTCGGAAAACGAGACATGGCCGGAAAAAGTGTTTTCCGTATCCGCCGCCTCCATATCATCAATAAATATAACAGCCATCGCGTAGCCGGGGCCTGCGAGCGTCACGCTGATGCCTGTATTCGCATTCATCTGGCCGATGTACTGCTCACATTCGAGTTTGGGTACAAGCCTGTCCCTTTTCACGTGATAAATCGTTCTGGAACGACTGCAACAACTGCCCCGGCTTTCCGCGGTAGCGGTTTTGTTGACCGGATCGAAGTCGATGTCGTAGCCCGACAGGGAAAAAGCCTCACGAAACTTTTTTTGCCTGGGGTCGAACAGAAAGTAAGCATAGGAGGCATTCACGTTGCCCATTCCTTCGGAACAGGAAAAATCCTCAAATCCATCGAAGTTGAAATCACCAACGCCAAAAACGTCCACCCAACGCTCACTCTTTTCACCGTGCTCGACGCCAAAACAATCGGTCTTCAGCGTTTGCACGAGTTTTTTTGTTTTTTTGTTGAAAACCTGTACAAGCCCTTCGTACAGTCTCGGATTGCTTCTATTGTAAATGACCTCGTATTCAAGGTAATAATCCCGCAAAGTGACCGCTTGCGCGGCGGGTTGTTCCTGCGCCCATATGGCTGCGGGAAAAAGCGCGAGCGCCAGACAAAACAGAATTTTCATTCTGCGCCCTCCGTCCAGAATCTCGCGTCCTGCTGGCGATACAGCAGATTGTAGGAACAGGCGGGAATCATGCGGCCATCCTCATGGGGTACCAGATCGCCACAGAGACTCACGCGGGCAAGGTCGAAATTGTCCGCGTCCATGTGCGCGTGAAGGGTGACGGTCTTGACCATCTCGTGAAAAAAACGGGGCGCGCGGGCATCCGCTTCTCCCATACGGGCGATGAACCGTTTCAGTACGGCAAGTTCTGCTTTGGGCGCGCCTGCCGCCCACAATTCGTCGATGCGGGCGCGAAAACACGCTTCCAGCTCCGGCAGGGGCTTCAGGAGATAGCTTTCCGCCGTCGCCCTGAGCAACAGGTCGTCCGGCGCAAGACGGGTAAAAGGAATGCGTACTGCGCCATCAACGATGAAATAGGCGGTGGAATAACAAAAGGGATGATAGGAGCCGTGCGCGAAAAAATCGTCGGTCGAGAAGCTGCCCCACCGCGCCAGCCCCTGTTCGACATCTTCCAGCGTGCTGTGGATGCGGGGCGAAAAAAGGCTGCCGTACTGGCCGGTGTAGGCCATGTTCTGAATCGTGATGCCGCAGATGAATTTTTTCGGCAGGTAGGCGTCGATCAGTCCGGGCAGTTCTTCGTCGTTGAGTCCGGGAATCCATACCATGAGGAGCACGGTGGGGATGTCCAGTTCCTCGAGCGTCGCCAGCGCGTTCAATTTGCCTTGCACGATGTCCGCGCCGTGGATGCGGCGGCTTTTTTCGGCCTGCAAGGTGTCGAGCGACAGGATAACCTGCACGCCGGTTTCTTTGAGTTTTTCGGCGAGTTTGCGGTTTTTGCCCAGAATCAGGCCGTTGCTGTTCATGCTCACGCGGCGAAACGAGCGTCGGGCGCAGCGTTCCAGGATTTCGCCCAGTTGCGGATGCAGGGTCGGTTCGCCGCCGGTGAGATTCAACAGATCCAGCCCCTGTTTTTCGCTTTCGATGATGTCCAGCAGCGTTTCCAGTTCGTCCGGCGATTTGTTGTAGATTTGATCGTGCCGGTTGTGGGTGAAACAGATCGGGCACTTGAGGTTGCAATTGTTGGTGAGCGAGAAAATCGGCAGACGCAGACCGCCCGCATGGTTGGCGCAGGGG
>JAISRR010000066.1 GCA_031273565.1 Zoogloeaceae bacterium
ACGATGGAACTGCGCGAGATCGAGAAAACCAGGATCGAATGCGCCCGCAAGTTCTTTGACGAGATGAATCAGCGATATGCGCCGGAAAACGTCAAATACGACGTGGTGGACAGCTTTGGCAGGCTGATGGAAATCGTGAAACAGGGCCAGCCCGGATGATCAAGGCACTGACGGAACCACAATTTGCCAGTCCCTTCGGCTTGAGGCAAGAATCAGTTCTTCAAATAACCCTCTACCCCGGAACGTATAGCGGTAACGAAAGAAAGCTGCGTTCGGGAAACAAGGAGAAAACATATGACACAAAGCATTCAAACGGTTGCCCGTATCCTGCGTATGGCTTGCATCACCGCCCTGTTCATCCTGCCCGGTTTCGGAAGCGCCGCGCCCGACAAGGCGGGAAAGCGTGACGACGTTACGGTTTACCGGTATGTGGGCAAGAATCACAACACCTTGGGCGTTGCGCTTACCCTATCGGACAATGGGCGTTTTGCTGTCACTTTCTCGATCGCCATGGCCCGCTCGGTCATCTTCCTGTATGGCAACTGGAAAAAACAGGGCGAACGTCTGTGCCTGACGCCCGATCCGTTTGATGTGCAATTGCATGGTCGTTACAACCCTGAGATTCCCTCCGGTTACATTTTCCTTTCCTGGCGTCCACCTGTCTGGAAAGAAAGGACGCCCGTGCCACGCCTGGCCCTGGCCTGGCGCGCAGCAAAAACTGCCGCCGCCGCGCCGCCACCCGCGCGTTTCGTGGCGGCAGACTGGGAGGCGATGTTGCTGCCGATCCAGACGCAAACCCTCTACGCCGCCCTCCTCCCCACGCTGCCCGAGGACACGCCCTGGCCCGAAACCTGGCCCGAAACCTGGCCCTCGCTCCAGAGCCGACGCTTTCAGTTCAAGCCCGAATACAACGATTATTTCCTGCTGGAGGCTGGCGGCCTGTACGACGACAAAGACGAGCCTGTCCCTTCGGTCGGGCCAGACACGGCTATCCAGTTTGCGGTGGCGCTGATTCAACCAATGTTTACGGAAAACGCCAAACTGATCGAAAAATTTCCGTCCCCTGCCATCGGAGATGAAAAGTGGGCAGAGTTCCTGCGAACCAGCCCACTGCTGAAACCGCCCTATTGTGGACATCTCGATCCCCGGCAGATGGAAGTCGACCTCTCCGCCACTTCGATCCAGCCAGAAGAACGCGAGGACTACCGGCAATTTGCGCGCAATGCGAGCCAGCGCATGTTGGACATCCGCATGCCGCCACGCCCCCGCCAGGAAGACCAGGAGCAGGACAAGAGCATCGCCTTTACACCGGTTCCCGGCACGAATGCAGGCCAAATCTCCCCGCGTGCGCTGTCGCTATGGAAATGCATCCGCCATGCCCAACCCGAAAACGACGATGAAGCGGTAGATATGCACGCACAATGGACCGCGATATGGAACGCCTGCACCCCTGAACCTGTCACGCCCCGTTCAGAGGACAGATGACGGAGGACTGAAGACAGTTCAGTTACCGGGCGCTTTACGCCCGCATTTCGACTGTCCTCTGTCCTCTGTCCTCTGTCCTCAGCCTTCAGTCCTCTGTCCTCTGAAAATCACCCGCGCCGCGCCGCAACGACGCCTCTGACATCGTGAATCAGATCCAGCGTGCGCTGTAATTGTGTCAGGTTGCGGACTTCCACCGTAAATCCCATCCGCGCCTTGCCCTGTTTGGACTGGGTATTGACGCCGATGACGTTGATTTTTTCCTTGGCGAAAATTTCGGAAACATCCCTTAAAAGCCCTTGCCGGTCGTGCGCGTCGACCACGATGTCGGAAGCGAATACACCCGCCGCTTCCGCGCCGCCCCATTCGGTTTCGATCACCCGTTCGGGATGCCGGGCAGCCAGGTTCTGAAAATTGGGACAATCGACGCGATGGATGGAAACGCCTTTTCCGCGCGTGACAAAACCCTCGATGGCGTCCGGCGGCGCAGGTTTGCAACAGCGCGCCAATTGGGTCAGCAGGCGGTCTACGCCGACGATCAGGATGCCCTTGGCTTCTTCCGTCGGACGCCGCAGCGAAACCGCCATTTCCGGCGTCGTCACGGCGGCGGGCGGTTCGCCGCGCACGGCAGTCTGGAACTGGCGCAGGTTGAGTTCGTTGCGCGCGGCGGCAATAAACAGGTCGTCGGCCTTGGCAAAACCCACGCGCCGGGCAAGTTCATCCACATTGGCGCCGCTTTGCCCCAGACGTTGCAATTCGCGGACGATGATGGCCTTGCCTTCGCTCAGGGTTTCTTCCAGCGCGCGGCTGGCGAACCATTGTCGCACTTTCAGACGCGCGCTCTTGGTGTGCAGGTAGCCTTGCGTGGCATTCAGCCAGTCGCGCGACGGGCCGCCCTGTTTGGCGGCGACAATCTCAATGCGCTGCCCGGTTTTCAGGGCGGTGTTCAGGGTGGCAAGCTGACCGTCAATCTTTGCCCCCCGACAACGGTGCCCCAGGTCGGTATGCACCCGATAGGCGAAATCGAGCGGCGTGGCCCCGCGCGGCAAATCCACCACCCTGCCCTGCGGGGTGAGTACGTAAATGGTTTCATCCAGCGCCGCTTCCTTGTAGTGACGCACCCAGTCGGAACTGTCGGTGACATCATCTTTCCAGGTCAACAACTGGCGCAGCCAGGCGATTTTTGCGTCGTAATTATCGCCGGAATTCTGCTTGCTGCCTTCCTTGTAACGCCAGTGCGCCGCCACGCCCAGTTCAGCGTGCCGGTGCATCTCCCAGGTGCGAATCTGCACTTCCAGCGAACGCCCGTCCGGGCAGCGCACAGCCGTATGCAGGGAACGGTAGCCGTTACTTTTGGGATTGGAAATGTAATCGTCGAATTCCCTGGAAATGGGCGACCAGATGTTATGCACGATGCCCAACGCCGTATAGCAATCCTTGACGCTCTCCACGATCACCCGCAAGGCGCGGATGTCATACACATCGGTGAATTCCAGATTTTTTTTACGCATCTTGTTCCAGATGCTGTAGATGTGTTTGGGTCGCCCGTGAATTTCCACCGCGATGCCCAATTCGGCAAGCTCGCCTTTGACGCGCAGGATGGCGGCGGCGATGAATTGTTCCCGTTCCAGACGGGTTTCATCGAGCATTTTGGCGATTTTCCGGTAGGTATCCGGGTGCAGAAAGCGGAAAGACAGGTCTTCCAGTTCCCATTTGAGTTCCCAGACGCCCAGACGATTGGCGAGCGGCGAATAGAGTTCCAGTGTTTCGCGCGCGATTTCGACGCGCAGATCGTCCGGCGCGTCGGCGTAATAACGCAGGGTCTGGGTGCGCGACGCCAGACGCAGGAGCACCACGCGGATATCCTCGACCATCGCCAGCAACATTTTACGCAGGATTTCCACCTGGGCGCGGGTATCCTGGGCATTTTTGTCGTTCCCCACGCCATTCGCCACAAAACCGCGGGTGATGGGACGCAGGCGGTGCAGTTGGGTCATGCCGCGCACCAGTTGCGCGACATCCGGCCCGAAACGTTCGCCGATCCGCTCCAGCGCCGATGCGTCATGAGCAGGGCTGGCAAACAACAGGGCTGCAATGCGCGAATCCGCATCCAGCTTCAGCCCCGTGGCAATCAGGGCGATGCCCAGCGCGTGCGACCAGACCCCCTCGCCGCTCCCCAGACTCGCGTCGGCGTAAATCTCGCGGGCAAACACCAGCGCAGCGGCAAGACGTTCAGGTTCGCCCACGCCCAGGCCATCCGTGAGGGTCTGAAGAGAATGTTGATCGTCGCTTTGCGCAGCGACGGAATGAACAACGGAAACCATGAGGCAACATTATACGGGGTTCAGGAAACAGGGATCAGATGACAGGCATCCGTCACCTTTCTCCGGAACTCACAGCATGTTTTCCCTGGTGATGCCGCCCCGTTTTAAAATCTGGCGCAAGCGTCCAAGACTTTCCATCTGAATCTGACGCACCCGCTCCCGCGTCAAGGCAAGGTCGATGGCAATGTGATCCAGCGTGGAAATCTCGTGTCCGTTCAGACCGTAGCGGCGTTCGACAATCTGACGCTGACGCTCGGAAAGCTGTCCCAGCCATTCCTTGACCCGCTGATTGATTTCATGACTCTGCAACAGGGATTCCGGGTCAGCGCCGCTTTCGTCGACGATGAAATCCACCGCCGAATGCGCGGGATCGACTTCCAGCGGCGCGTCCAGCGAGGCAATGCGCTCGTTCAGATGCAAAATGCGCCGGACCTCTTTCGCCGGTTTGTTCAGCAAAGCGGCCACCTGCTCGATGGTGCGCTCGCGCGAAGCTTCCGGTTCCAGACGGCGCATGGCGCGCAGCACGATGTTGATTTCCTTCAGGACATGCACAGGCAGGCGAATGGTGCGCGACTGGTTCATGATGCCGCGCTCAATGAACTGCCGTATCCACCAGGTCGCGTAAGTGGAAAAGCGAAACCCGCGTTCCGGGTCGAATTTCTCCAGCGCGTGAATCAGCCCCAGATTGCCCTCTTCCACCAGATCCAGCAGGGGAATGCCCCGATTGAGATAATGCTTGGCGATATTGACCACCAGACGCAGATTGTGCTCAATCATCTTCTGGCGGGCCTCGAAATCGCCCGCACACGCTTTGCGGGCGCATTCCAGTTCTTCATCATGACTCAACAGGGGCTTACCCCCGATCTGATTCAGATAAAGCTGGGTGACATCCTCGGTAAAATCGGCTTCTTCCGCTACCTCGCCCGCTTCTGTCGCATCCGCCGCCTCTTCTTCGCTTTCCCGGGCACAATCTTCCCTCGGCAACAGCACATTTTCCTCGCTGTCTTCCTCTGGAAGATCACGCACTCCGCTCATTTTTTGGGCAGATAATTCAAGGGTTCCACCGGGCTACCCTGGCGGCGCACTTCAAAATGCAGCTTGACCACATCGCTATCCGTTTTGCCCATCTCGGCGATTTTCGCGCCCCGCTTCACTTCCTGCTGTTCCTTCACCAGAATTTTCTGGTTGTGCGCATAGGCCGTAAGATAGCTGGCGTTGTGCTTGATAATCACGAGATTACCGTAACCGCGCAGGCTGTTGCCGGTATAAACCACCCGACCGTCCGCCGCCGCCAGAACAGCATCGCCTGCCTTGCCTCCAATATCCACGCCCTTGGTCTGGGCGAAATTGCCAATCACCTTGCCGCTGGCAGGCCAGGCCCAACTCAGCCCGTCGGTCGTGGCGGCGGTGGCCGTCGGCGCGGGCGTCGTGGTTTGCGCGGGCGTTGGCGTCACGCCCGGCTTTTGCAGGCTGGCGTAGCGCGCGTCCGAATAAGGCTCTTTGTTGACACGCGGTTCGCGCTTCAGGGACACGCTACCGGCATTGGCGGCAGGAATGACGACGAGCGGCGGCGCGCCCTCCAGAGGGCGCTGCTCGACGACTGCGCCGGAATCGACCGGGGCGGTCGTCACGGCAATCGCCTCGCCTTGCGGCGGCAACACCCGCAACACCTGACCAATCGCAATGAGATTGGGATCGGTAATGTAGTTCCAACCCGCGATGTCGCGGTAATCCTGACCGTATTCCAGGGCGAGGCTGTAGAGCGTATCGCCCTTTTTCACCGTGTGAAAACCGGGGCCAACGGCCTGGATCGGCCTCATCCCCCCCCCTGAAGAATGATCGACCACTGGCGCGGGCGACGTGCTGACACAACCGGCCAGACCCAATGCCCCGGATAAAAGCAGAGACGCCGAAAGCGCCCGACAGAAAAAAACGTTTTTGTGAATCATGCAAGCCCCACTAACAAGGGAACAAAACGGACGGACTCCAGGCGCGTTTCCACAAAACCCTGCGATGTCCGCTCAATGCGGTAAAGATACTGTTCACTCCCCCCCACTGGCAAGACCAGAATGCCATCAGGCGCCAATTGCCGCAACAGGTCCTGCGGCACGGCAGTGGCGGCGGCGCTCACAATGATGCTGTCGAAGGGAACGGCTTCCGGCAAACCCAGACCGCCATCGGCGTGCTTGAGATGCACCCGGATGTCGGGTAATTGCGCCAGATTTCGTCGCGCCCGGGCCAGCAAGGGTTCAATGCGTTCCACAGCATACACGTCGCGGCTCAAATGGCCCAACACGGCGCTCTGATAACCGCAACCCGCGCCGACTTCCAGCGTTTTGCCCGGACTTCGCCGTCCGTTCAGCAATATTTCGAGCATGCGCGCCACGATATAGGGCTGCGAGATGGTCGTGGTCTGGTTAAGGCCAAAACCCAGAGGCAGCGCCATGTCATCATAGGCGTGGGAAGACAGCGCTTCTTCCACGAAAATATGACGGGGCACGGCGTTCATGGCCGCCAGCACCGTTTCATCGGCGATGCCCCTGGCGCGCAAGCGGTCTATCATCCGCGCCCGCGTCCGCCGCGAAGTCATGCCAATCCCCGCAAGCGATAAAGAAGGATTCATTCCAGCCAGTTTCGGATGCGCGCCAGTTGTTGCTGATGGGTAAGATCGACCTGCAAGGGCGTGATCGACACAAAATCCGCCGCCACCGCGTAAAAATCCGTACCTTCACCCGCATCCTGCGCGGTGCCGACAGCCCCGACCCAATACATGGTTTCATTGCGCGGAGAAATTATTTTCACCACGGATTCCGCCTTGTGGCGTTTGCCCAGGCGGGTCACGGCAAAACCCGCCAATTGGTCATATGCAATATCCGGCACATTGACATTCAAAAGCACGGGTTCGGGGAC
Organism: Zoogloeaceae bacterium; assembly: GCA_031273565.1. Taxonomy (GTDB): domain Bacteria; phylum Pseudomonadota; class Gammaproteobacteria; order Burkholderiales; family Rhodocyclaceae; genus Azovibrio. The sequence continues at coordinate 6,717 of JAISRR010000066.1, forward strand.
AGGCGCGGCGATAAAGCGTTCCACCAGCCCACGCACGACTTTGCATGCAGTGGCGAAATAATTGGTTTCTGTACTGGCAAGCGAAACGGCCAGCGAGGGAATACCCAGCAAATAACCTTCGGTCGCGGCGGCGACAGTACCCGAATAAATCGTGTCGTCCCCCATATTCGCGCCGTGGTTAATTCCGGAAATCACGATGTCCGGCAATTCTTCCAACATGCCGGTTACGGCCAGATGCACGCAATCTGTCGGCGTGCCATCGACAAAATAAAACCCGTTATGCGCCTGTCGCAGGGAAAGTGGCCGCCCCAGCGTCAGGGAATTGCTGGCGCCGGAACGATCACGCTCCGGCGCCACCACAACAATTTCTCCCAAGTCTTGCAAGGATTCCGCCAGACAGGTAATACCCGGGGCGAAATAGCCATCATCATTACTCAGGAGAATACGCATTAATCACTCGCAATCAAACCGCGAGCTGATCCAGCGAACCACCATTGGCCAACCAGGCTTCCACCCAGCGGGGCTTGCGACCACGGCCCGACCAGGCCAGATCGGCTTGTTGGGGATGGCGATATTTGATGCTCACAACACCCCGGCTGACGCTGCGCACGCGACCGGTACGGGCTTCCGCCACAACGTCATTCAGGGAAAAACCGCGCGCTTGTGCAAGCGCTTCCAATTCGCGGCGCACTTTCACGCGCTCATCGACTTCACGACGACGAATTTCCTTGGGAATCTTGCGTTCCAGTTCCTTCAGTTCAACCAGAGAGAGATTTGAAATATCCATGACTGCTCCTTTCGTTATTAAAGCCGGGACAGCATATAAAAACATTTGCTTTTTAGCAAGCATTACATGAAATTACCGCGCGCCCCTATTATTCCAACGTTGTATTTTAAGGCGCTTTTTCCGTCCCTGAGGGCTGCGCCCCGAACATCAACCCGTCAATCCAATACATCGCCAGGCGGCTCATTGTATTTTGAAGTGTTTGCAATACGCCATAACCCGTTCAGCCCGGAGGTTTTCATGCGCTTCGTTTTTTGGATACCCGCTCCCCGGTTTCCGGCAGGCTGGCGACCTTGCAGCAGGCGGCTGAACCGCCCTGTCCCCGCCGATCTGGTAGAGCGCGGGGTTAGGCAGGGCGGGTTCAGGTAGGGCGCTTTCTCCGAAAGCGCCGCATGTCAACGACGGCGGTTTCGGAGAAACAGCCCTACCTTTGCGCCGCATATCAACGATGGCGGTATCGTAGATGCCGCCCGACCACAATCGCATCACAATACGTTTGCTCCGAAAATCCGGCTTTGTCGGCAATCTGAAAAATGACGCCATAAAGCGTCATTTTTCGCTATCAATCCCGGAAATTTCCGTAGCGGATGGGGAAATCCGTAATGCTTTTTGTCACCAGCGCGATGACGGCTTGCAGGTCGTCGCGTTTCGCGCCCTGCACCCGCACTTCGTCGCCCTGGATGGATGCCTGAACCTTGATTTTGCTGTCTTTGATCAGCTTGACGATTTTTTTCGCCAATTCGGTTTCGATGCCGCTTCTGATGTTGAGTTCCTGCCTGACCTTGTTGCCGGAAACTTTTTGTACGGCCTGCTGGTCGAGGCGTTTGACGCTTTCCTTCTCTTTTTTCTCCATCGCCGGAAAAAGGATGTCCTTGATCTGGTCAAGCTGAAAATCGGAATCCCCGTGCAGGGTAATGGTTTTGTTCTTTTCGTCCAGTTCCACCCTGGCGGCAGTTCCCTTGAAATCGTAGCGATTGTCGACCTGGCGCGAGGCGACATCCACGGCGTTTTTCAGGCTCACCATGTCGGCTTCGGAAGTAAAGTCAAAAGAGGGCATGTTCTGGACTCCTCAGCCGTAGTAGCAAACGTAGTGATACGGTTCGCCCGTCACTTCGATGTCGAAGCTGGAATTGCCGGGCACGTTGAAGGATTCGCCCGCGCCATAACGCTTCCATTCCGTTTCGCCTTTTAGACGCACGCGGCAGGAACCGGCGACCGTCTCCATCACTTCCGGCGCGCCGGTGTTGAAAGTGAGCGTGGCAGGCAGAATGACGCCGAGCGTTTTTTTGGCGCCATCCGGGAATAGCACGGTATGGCTGATGCATTTGCCGTCAAAGTAAACATTGGCGGTTTTCAGCACGGAAACATGATCAAAAGCATGGGTGTGGTCGGTCATGAGTGGAACCTGTGAAATAGAGGGGGCGACCACGGGGCCACCCTGATTGGATAAACGGGAATATCCCGGTGTTTTTATCAGCCCTTGCGCGCCTTCAGATTCGCCGCAATCCTAAGGCGCAGCGCGTTCAGCTTGATGAAACCGGCGGCGTCTTTCTGGTCGTAAGCGCCGGCATCATCCTCGAAGGTGGCGATGGAGGAATCAAAGAGGGAATCCGTCTTTGAATCGCGTCCCGCGACGATGACATTACCCTTGTAGAGTTTCAGCCGCACGCTGCCATTCACGTTCTGCTGGGTGTAGTCGATCAGGGCTTGCAGGGCATGGCGTTCAGGACTCCACCAGTAACCGTTGTAAATGATGCTGGCGTAGCGCGGCATGAGGTCGTCCTTCAGGTGGGCGGCTTCGCGGTCGAGGGTAACGGATTCGATGGCGCGGTGCGCCTTCAAAAGAATCGTGCCGCCGGGGGTTTCGTAGCA
>JAISRR010000069.1 GCA_031273565.1 Zoogloeaceae bacterium
CGCCCCCCCCCCCCCCCCCCCCGCCGCCCCCCCCGCCCCCCCCCCCCCCCCCCCCCCCCCCCCCCCCCATGCCGACATCATTGCCAGACCAGCGTTTGCGCTTCATGACGACTCCTTTGCGGAAGGCAGGAAAATGCGAAACGGCGATTATGCCACCAAAGCGAATTGTATTTAAGCTAAATATCAACGCATGCGGGCGTAGAGGTAGGGCGGTATCTACGATACCGCCGTCGTTAACATGCGGCGCGTTCGGAGAACGCGCCCTACCTGAACCCATCCTGCCTGAACCCGTTCTATCTGACGGCCTTGCCCAGCGCCGTAAAAAACGCCTTCTCCCGCGCGGCCTGCGCGCGCAGCAATTCTGCCAGTCGTCCGCCGTCCAGCGGGTCGCGGTCACGAATCATTCTGGCGGCGGCGAGGGCGAACTCGCGCCAGTCGTCGCCAATTTCGGTCAATTCTCCGGCGAGCGCGGCGAGCGTCGGACGGTTGCCGAGGCGCGCGGCTTCTTCGAGAAAAGCGGCGTACATGAAGCGAAATCCGCCGCCGCCCGTGCCAATTTCTTCCTGCATCCGCACCAGATGCCCCATGTAACGCTTGCTGGCTTCCGGGTCAGTGGCGACGGGCAGGCGTTGGAAGGCGCGCGCCACCCAGCCGATGCCGCTGACGCCAACCAGCGGCAGCGGCGTGTGCAGCATGATCCGCACGGTTTTTTTGATGGCGGCGGGGATGACCCTGCCCCAATCCGGTTCACGCGGCGAACTCGTCGGATAGTACAGCAGCCCTTTGGGGGCGAGCACGCCACGGGCGAAACGCGCTTTTGCCAGATCAGCGGGCGCGCAGCGCACCGGTTCTTCCAATACCGGGTCGGAGAGCAGATAGTCGCCGCTGGCGGCATCCCGCCCATATGCCATCAGGTTGTGGGCGTTGAAGTGAAAGCGAAAATCCTTCGGCATGAAGGGCAACCAGTACACCGACACTTGCAGGCCCACCACTTTGCCCGCGTCGAGCAGTTCATCGAGCCGCCGCGCGCCATCTTCGGGACGCCGGAAGGTTTCGGTGCGCATGCAAAAGCCAAACGGCTTTTGCAGACCGCGAATAATGGTTTTGGGCGGCATCCGGTAGGACACCAGCGGCAGCGAGTAAATCCGGATAAACGGCAAATAGGCGAAGGTGAGCGTCGACGCCAGCCCGAACGCCATCGGCTCGGAACACGGTGATCCATAATGGCGGACGATGGCGCTCATGACGCCGCTTTCACAATGGGATGCCTGCTGGTGGATGAAGTGATTCGCCGTCATTTCAATCCACCCCGTCCAGTTGCGCGGGCGTCAACCCCAGCGCTTCCGCGTAACGCGCGCGCAGCGTCGCTGAGAGCCTGCGAAAAACCTGCGGGCGAAGATGGCGGCGCACCCGCCATTGCCACATGCCGCTTGCCTGCGCCAGCATGGGAATATCCATGCGGGCGTGGTACATGTGATATTCCAGCGGCGAGCCTTGTCCGGCATGCACCCGCGCGCGCGCGGCGGCGGCGAGGGCGTCGAACCTCTCTACCGCCTGTCGGGTGACAATTTCCTCGACTTCCCAGCCACGCGAGGCGACCAGCGCAAGATGCCCGTCCGCGCCACGGGCGTAAACGCCTTTGCTGTGCCCGGCGAGCGTGACATTCCCTTCTTGCGGGACGTTATCGACATCCATCAAACCACCGTCAGCGACATGAAGCCGCCCGAAAAACGCCCGCTTTCCGGCACGAAGCAAAGCAGGCGTTGCCCCACGGCAAGCCGACCGCTGCGGCGCAGGGCATCGACCATGATGTAAATGGACGCCGACCCCGTGTTGCCGCAGCTTTCCAGATTGGTGAACCAACGCTCAAAGGGAATCGGCAAGCCGACACGCGCCAGCGCATCGGCAATCGGCTGCCGGAAGTAGCACGACGACATATGCGGTAAAAACCAGTCGATGGCTTCCGCCTGTAGCCCGCGCCGGACGATGAGCGCGCGCAGGGGATTTTCCAGCGTGGCTTCGACGACATGCTGATCCAGCAGCTTGACATCCTGCTTAATGGCAAAGAGGGATTTTTCCGCCCATTCGCGCGCCGAAAAACGCGCCCAGCCGCTCAGGCTGCCATCGGCATTACGCTCGCCGCCGGCGTACATGCAGGTGGGCAGGCGGTGCGCGGCGGAAGACAGGTCTATCCAGTCGATCCGCAGGTTAAGCTGTTCCGCGCGCGGTTCAGGTTCGACGAGAAAAGCGCCCGCGCCATCGGAGAGCATCCAGCGTAAAAAATCTTTCTCGAACGCAATCCACGGACGCTCTGCGAGCGCCTCGACCCGCGCGGCATTTTCGGCGGCGAAATGCGCCGCGCGCAATACGCCGGAGGGCATTTCGGAACCCGTCGCCACCGCGTTCGCTGCGTCGCCTGCCCGCACCAGAAGCCAGGCGTATTTGAGCGCGCTCAGACCGGAAAGACAGATGCCCACCGTCGACACCACTTCGCAAACCGGATTAGCGAATTTTCCCAGTTCGCCATGCACCATGACGCCGTGACCGGGCATCAGTTGGTCGGGCAGGGAAGTCCCCGTCACAAGGCAGCAAATGTCATCCACGGCAAAGCCACTCTCGCCAAGCGCGCGGACGGCAGCGGCGGTCAGGCTGGCATTGGTATGGGTCGCCTCACCCGTCGTCGGGTCGATGGCGTAATGGCGGGTCTTGATGCCGTTCTGACGCAGCACAACGCGCCGCGCCCGCGAGGGCTGACCGCCGATCAGTCCGAGTACGGATTCAATGGCATCGTTATCGACCGGCGCATTGGGCAGGGCGACAGCGGTGGCGGTGATGAAAGCTTCACGCATCGGCGGCCATGCGCGCATCGCCCGCGCCGGAAGGTTGTTCGTAGTGGCGCACCAGCGTCGCAATGCGGCGGGCAAGCAAGGGCGCGGCGAGACGTTGCAGCGCAAGATTAAGCGGCGCCACGCTGACAATCAGCAGCACAAGGTAAACCAGAAACAGCGTCAACGCCGGAATGCGCCGCCATTGTCCGGCGCGACCACACCGCAGAATCAGCCCCGACCAAACCTGAAAAGCCCGTCGTCCGGCGCGTTCGGAAAGCACCAGATGCGGCGCGACCTTCACCGCGCGCAGACCGGTCAACAGGGGTTGACCGAGCTTTTCCCCGTCACGCGCCAAAGCCGCTTCCAACGCCGCGCCGAACCGGGCTGCGCCCGCTGTCTGCAAGGCAGACACGCCGGCAGGCGGCAAGCCGCACCAACGGTCACGCCGCCCGGTGAACATCCAGCGCGGCGTGGTGATGAACGTGGCGAGCGCGTTGGCTTCGTCGGTAAACGCCACATGGTCGATGAGCCGCCCGCCCGCCTCCGCCACCAGCGTTTTCAGCGTATCGAACGCGCTCAACCACATGTTGCGACAGGCCACCACGCTCACCACGGGTCGCCCCGCCAGCAGCCGTTTGCCTGCGGCAGATTGCAGAAAAGCAGTCATCGGCTGCGCCGGAGAGAGATACCACACCGACCAGGCAAGAATCACCAGATCAAACTTTGCATCGGGCGCGACCGACAGCGGCAGATTGGGACGCGGCTCAAGGCGCACGGATTCGGGAAAAGCATCGAGAAAAGCGAAAAACGGCCACGGAAAAGGAAATTCCGTGACGGGGCGCAACACTTCGTGATGGACATTAACCCCGGCCTCCACCAACGGACACAACAACGCCGCAACGATGTCGTCAAGCTGACCGCTTTGCGAATAGGAAATGACAAGGACGTTTTTCATACGCTGAAGAGGCAAAAATATCAAGGGAATGCGAGCCATGTTGACACCCCAGCCCGGCATCATGTTTTTTGGTTTACACGGGTCATGACGCGGCACGGATTGTAGCCGATGTCGCAGACAAGCGGGTCAGGGCGATGGCGTGAAGGTTTGCGGCATGGCATCCGGCGCTGCGCGCTGCTGACTTCACCCCTCGCCCCTTTTTCACGCCCGCGCATCACGACAACCCCCCTGACCTTCCGGCTCAATGACCCGGATCGCAAATTATGTTTTCTCGCCGGATTCTTTCTGAATACTGGCATACGCCCCGCCGCGTAACTGGCGCAGGGCTTCGAGGCAGTAGTGGATGTAGGCCAGCGCCGCAAAGCCGGGGGTCAGCAGGTTCAGGATGGGCAGATAGGCAAGCAGCGCCAATATTAAACCCAATACAAATAATGGTTTGGCGTGGCGGCGATGAATTTCCCGCTTTTCGGTTTCCGTTGCGTATGCCAGCAAACAGGCAAAAACGAAGGATTTACGATTGAGCCAGGCCAGTAA
>JAISRR010000149.1 GCA_031273565.1 Zoogloeaceae bacterium
CCACCTCATGCTCCAGTCCGGCGCGGTAACAACGGTTGTCGATGAGCGCGTCATAAACGTCGGCGACCGCCATAAGACGGGCGCAGACCGGGATGTCTTCCCCGGCAACGCCATTGGGATAGCCGCTGCCATCGAATTTTTCATGGTGCCCTTCGGCGATCATGATTCCGTATTGCAAATACCGCTGCGTCGGCATGCGGTTGTACATCTGGCGCAGGAGTTTGCCGCCGATGGGCGCGTGGGTTTTCATGATTTCGAATTCCGCTGCCGTCAGCTTGCCCGGCTTCAACAGAATGCTATCGCTGATGGCGATCTTGCCGATATCGTGCAAGGGCGCGGCGCGCACCATCATTTCCAGGTCTGCGGGCGACAGTTCGTCGGCAAAACGCGGACTCCGCTGGCGCAATTCCCTGCCCAGCAGATCCACGTAGCGACTGGTGCGCACAATATGCCCGCCCGTGTTTGCGTCCCGGTATTCGACGATTTCCGAAAACCCTTCGACGATACTGTCTTCCAATTCCTTGACTGTATGCTCAAGCGAACGCTGATACTGGGAAAAGCGCAGGTGGTGCGCGATACGGTGCAACAGGATGGCCTTGTTGAAGGGCTTGGTGACGAAATCCACCGCGCCGCATTCCAATCCCCTGATCTCGGTTTCCGTGTCGCGGTTCGCCGTCAAAAAAATGACCGGGATGCTGCTTAAGGCTGGCGTTTTCTGGAATTCGGCGATGGTCTCGAAACCATCCATGCCGGGCATTTCGACATCCAGCAAAATCAGATCGGGCGCGTCGCGTTTGCAAATTTTGAGCGCCTGTTCCCCCGATTTGGCGACGACAACACGATACAGCTCCTCAAGCTGGCCGCTGATGGCGTTCAGATTCACCAGATTGTCGTCTACGACCAGCACAAAATTTTTCATGCGGCTTCACTCAATTCGGTTGTTCGTGGCTTCGCCGGCAACCAGGATTTCCAACCCCGCCGTTAAAATCCGGGCGGGCGCGACATGGCATAATTGTAGCCCAAGACCCCGCCACCCTGCGTGCCGACATCACTTTGAGGATACTACATTGTTCAAGCGCCCCCACACGCCCTCCCGTAACCGATCATTGCACGCTTTTATCGTTTTCCTCACCAGCCTGCTGCTGCTCGCCTGTGTAACTGTTCCGCAACGGGAAAGCGCGGGCGCGCCCCAGGCCGACTGGACGCCTTCCCCGAATTTCGACGCGCGCCATGCCAATTATGTGATTCTGCATCACACCAGCAACGACAATGTGGCGGATGCGCTGGCCACGCTCACCAGCCCCTTGAAGAGCGTCAGCAGTCATTATCTCGTCAGCCGCGATGGGGCGATACTGCAACTGGTCGATGAAAACCGGCGCGCCTGGCACGCGGGCGCTTCATGGTGGGGCGGCCAGACGGACATGAATTCCGCTTCCATCGGCATCGAGCTGGACAACACCGGCGACGAAGCCTACCCGGACATCCAGATTGCGGCGCTCACCACCCTGCTTGCCGACATCGCCGCCCGTCACCAGATTCCCCGCGCCAATTTTCTCGCGCACGCCGACATCGCGCCCGGTCGCAAGAACGACCCCGGCGCCTTCTTTCCCTGGGCGCGTCTGGCCGCCGCCGGTTTCGGCCTCTGGTGCGCAGCCCCCGCCCCCGCGCCACCGGAAAATTTCGATCCCCGCCTCGCCCTGACCGCTCTGGGCTACGATCCGCGCCAGCCGGAAGCCGCCCTGGCCGCTTTCCGGCTGCATTTCGTCCGCCGCGCCCACACGGAGGATGCCGCCGCTGCCCCCGCGCCCGGCAAGGATGAAATCAGCGCGGAAGAAGCTGCGCTCATCCATTGCCTGCTTCAGGAGCGCCAGAAATCCGCTCCCGCGTGGTAGAATCGATATTCATTTTTCAACTCTTTGGCTCATGGAGCAGCGCATGGCGATTGAACGCACCCTTTCCATCATCAAACCCGACGCGGTCAGGAAAAACGTGATCGGCAAAATTTATTCCCGTTTCGAGGACAACGGACTGAAAATCATCGCGGCCAGACTGGTCTGGCTGTCCGCTCAGGAAGCCGGTCAGTTTTACGCCGTGCACAAGGAACGCCCCTTCTACAAGGATCTGGTGGATTTCATGACCTCCGGCCCGGTGGCGGTGCAGGTTCTGGAAGGTGAAAACGCCATCGCCCGAAACCGTGAACTGATGGGCGCCACCGACCCGAAGCAGGCCGCGCCCGGCACCATCCGCGCCGACTTTGCCGAATCCATCGACGCCAACGCCGTGCACGGCTCCGATGGCCCCGATACGGCGGCGGCGGAAATCGCGTTCTTCTTCCCCGGTCTGAACATTTACAGCGGACGCTGATTTCCATTCGGCAAGCGGCGCAACGCGCCGCAAGCCCATCGCCATTGCAAACCTCATGCAAAATCTGCTCGACTTCGACGCCGCCCGACTCACCGCCTGGTTCGCCGCGCAAGGGGAAAAACCCTTTCGCGCCACCCAGGTGTTGCGCTGGATGCATCGTTTTGGCGCGGCGGATTTTGCGGACATGAGCGATTTGGCCAAAACCCTGCGCGCAAAACTCCCGACAGAGGCCTGCATCACGCCGCCCGCCCTGATTTCCGAGCGCATCGCCCACGATGGCACGCGCAAATTCCTGTTCGATGTCGGCGGTGGCAACGCCGTGGAAACGGTGTTCATCCCGGAAGCGACACGCGGCACGCTCTGCGTCTCCACCCAGGCGGGCTGCGCCCTGGAATGTTCGTTCTGCTCGACCGGCAGGCAGGGGTTCAACCGTAATCTGACGACTGCCGAAATCATCGGTCAGCTCTGGCAGGCAAACAAGGCGCTGGGACGTGACCCGAAAGGCGAGCGCGTCATTTCCAACGTGGTGCTGATGGGCATGGGCGAACCGCTGGCCAATTTCGACAACACCGTTGCCGCCCTCAGACTGATGCTGGACGATAACGCTTACGGTCTCTCGCGGCGGCGAGTCACGGTGTCGACGTCCGGCCTCATTCCGGCGATGGACGCGCTCTCCGACGCCTGTCCGGTCGCGCTGGCCGTGTCCCTGCACGCGCCCAATGACAAGCTGCGCGATGAACTCGTGCCCATCAACAAAAAATATCCACTGGCCGAGTTGATGGCGGCTTGCCTGCGTTATCTGGACAAGGCGCCGCGTGACTTTGTAACTTTTGAATACATCTTGATCGACGGGGTCAACGACCACGAGCGCGATGCCAGGGAATTGCTCGCCTTGACGCGGCGGGTACCCTGCAAGTTTAATATCATTCCTTTCAACCCTTTCCCCGGCTCACCCTATCGTCGCGCCCGCCCGGAACACATCCGCCGTTTCGTCGAAACGCTCATGCAGGCGGGCGTCACGGTCACCACCCGCAAGACGCGGGGTGACGATATTGACGCGGCATGTGGGCAACTGGCCGGGAAAATCCGGGATAAAACACAACGCAGTGTGCGCGCTACATCCGCGTTCATGCTGGAGGAGCAAAGATCATGAAGAGATTCGTCCCCGTAGTGATGGCCTCGGTAGCGGCATGCTTGTTGAGTTTCGTGTTTGCGCCGGCCCAGGCGCAGGTCGTGGTGCCGCAATCCACCCACTCCAACGAAATTGTCAGCGACGCCCGCACCCAGGCGCGTTTGCACACGGAACTGGCCGCGCTCTATTATCAGTCCGACGCGATGGGCATCGCGCTGGAAGAAACCGGAATCGCCCTTGCGGCAGACCCGACTTACGCTTCCGCCTACAGCGTGCGCGCACTGGTCTGGACTGCACTACGCGAATTTTCGACGGCTGAGACCGATTTCAAACGGGCAATGAGCCTTGCGCCCAATGACCCGGACATCAACAACAATTACGGCTGGTTCCTCTGTCAGAGCGGCAGGGAAAAGGAATCCATCCCCTATTTCCTCAGCGCCGTTAAAAATCCGCTCTACACCACGCCGGATCTCGCCTACATCAACGCCGGATCCTGCGCCCTGAAAGCAGGGGAACTGGAATCCGCGCGCGCCTATCTGCTTCAGGCGCTGCGCTTCACGCGGGACAGGGTGCCGCAGGTGCAGGTGCACCTCGCTCAACTTGCCTACCGGGAAGGCAATCTGACGGAAGCCCGCAACCGCCTGATGGAAGTCTGGCAAACCGGCGGCACGCCATCGCCGGAAGCCTTGTGGCTGGGCGTGCGCGTCGAGCACAAACTGGGGCATGACGTTGAGGCAAAGAGCCTGACCGCGCAATTGCGGCGCTTGTATCCCAATTCCATGGAGTATCAGGAATTTCTCAAGGGCACTTACGAATGACTGAAACAGTACCGCAGGCCGTCGCCGACAGCGCGCAGAAGGCCGCTCCGGTCGCGGTGGAAATCCAGGTCGGAGGCCAACTCGAAAACGCGCGCAAGGCCTTGCAGATCACCGTTGCTGAAGTGGCGCAACGCCTGCGTCTGAGCGAAAAGCAGGTGCTCGCGCTGGAAACGGGAGACCTCGCTGCCCTGCCGGGCAAGACCTTCGTGCGCGGTTTCGTCCGCAATTACGCCCGCGCCGTGCAAATCGACCCCGAACCTTTACTGAAGCTTCTGGACAACGTCGACAAGCTGGCTGCGCCCAAGCTGGAACTGCCGGAATCCACTCATGTCGCAATGCCGGATCAGGAACGCGGCATCAACCGTGATCTGCTGACCATCGCGGCCGGCCTGGCATTGGTCGTGATCGCTGGCGCGCTCTATTTTTTCCTGCCGGAACAATTGATCGAGTCGCGTGGAGAACAGAATTCCGGCAGCGAACAAAATATGCCGTTCGAACCGCCACAATCGTTCCTGGAAAACGCACAACCTCTGCCGGACGGCGGCAATGAACCCCTGCCGCCCGCCCAGACAAGCGTGCCGCCCACACCGACCAACCTCCCTCCTGTTCCCGCAAACGCAACCCCGCCCGCGCCCCGACAACCGCCCGCAATACCCCGGCCAGCCGCATCGGCGACACCCGCGTCCGTCGCGCCGCCTGCCGCGCCAACCACGGGCAGCGCGCGCGTACATCTCAACTTCAGCAATGCCTCCTGGGTCGAAGTGCGCGACAGGAACGGCCATGTGCTGTCTTCCGGTCAGCATCCCGCAGGCGCACAACATGAAGTCAGCGGTACACCGCCCCTGACCGTCATCGTCGGTCGGGCTTCCGGCGTGGAGCTGCGCTATCAGGGACAGCCCGTCACCCTGCGTCCCAACGCCGACAGCGACATCGCGCGCGTCGTTCTGCCCTGATCCGTTCGCATGTCCATGTCTTCAGGTTTTTGCGGTAAGTTGCCCGAACAGCCCGCCACGCACAGTTGTCAGATCGGCAATGTGACCCTGGGCGGCAAATCGCCGGTGGTGGTGCAGGCGATGACCAACACCGACACGGCAGACGCCGCCGCCACCGCGAACCAGTGCGCCGAACTCCATCGCGCCGGTTCCGAACTCGTGCGCATCACGGTGAATACGCCGGAAGCCGCCGCCGCCGTGCCAAAGATTCGTCGGCAACTCGACGACCTGAATTGCCCCGTGCCTCTGATCGGCGATTTTCATTACAACGGCCACCGCCTGCTCGCCGAACATCCCGAATGCGCGGCGGCGCTCGCCAAATACCGCATCAATCCCGGCAATGTCGGCTTCGGCAAGAAAAAAGATGAGCAGTTCGCCGCCATGATCGAACTGGCCTGCCGCTACGAAAAACCGGTGCGCATCGGCGTCAACTGGGGCAGCCTCGACCCATCCGTGCTTGCCCGTCTGATGGACGAAAACAGGCGTCGCCACGCGCCAAAAGCAAATTCTGAAATCATGCGCGAAGCGATGCTCGCCTCTGCTCTGGAATCCGCCAAACAGGCCGAATCCATCGGCTTGCCGGGCAAACGCGTCATCCTCTCCTGCAAGGTATCCAGCGCGCCGGACCTGATCGCCATCTACCGCGAACTCGCCGCCCGTTCCCGCTATGCCCTGCATCTGGGACTCACCGAGGCGGGCATGGGTTCCAAGGGTATTGTCGCTTCCACGGCGGCGCTCGCGGTCTTGCTGCATCAGGGCATCGGCGACACCATTCGCGTTTCGCTCACCCCGGAACCGGGCGCGTCGCGGACGGAAGAAGTCATCGTCGCGCAGGAAATCCTGCAAAGTCTCAATCTGCGCGCCTTCACGCCGCAGGTTGTCGCCTGTCCCGGTTGTGGCCGTACCACTTCCACCTTTTTTCAGGAGTTGGCGCAAGCCGTGCAAACGCACCTGCGCGCCCGGATGCCGGAATGGAAAACCCGCTATCAGGGCGTGGAGCGCATGAATGTGGCGGTGATGGGCTGTGTGGTCAACGGCCCCGGCGAATCGAAACACGCCAATATCGGCATTTCCCTGCCCGGCGCCGGCGAAGCGCCATCCGCGCCGGTGTTTGAGGATGGCGAGAAAACCGTGACCCTGAAAGGTGAAACCATCGTCGCCGAATTTCTCCAGATCATCGAAAATTACGTCACCCGCAAATACGCAAAGCACGTCGCATGAGCAAGATTTTGCAATCCATCCGGGGGATGCCGGACATCCTGCCGCCCGAAGCCGAAGCATGGGAAACCATTGAGAATCTCATTGCCTGTCGCCTGCAACAGTATGGTTACAAACCCATTCGCATGCCCATTGTCGAGCCGACGCCGCTCTTTAAACGGGCGATTGGCGAAGTCACCGATATTGTCGAAAAGGAAATGTATTCCTTTACCGACAGTCTGAATGGCGAGCAACTCACCCTGCGTCCCGAAGGTACGGCGGGCTGCGCGCGCGCCGTCATCCAGCACGGCCTCGCCAACCAGACGACGCAACGCCTCTACTACATGGGGCCGATGTTCCGCCACGAGCGCCCGCAAAAAGGTCGCTACCGCCAGTTTCATCAAATCGGCGTGGAAGCCTTTGGCATGAAAGGCCCCATCGTGGATGCCGAGCAAATCCTGATGATTGCCCGCCTCTGGGATGATATTGGTCTGCCGGGCATCCGTCTGCAACTGAACAGTCTGGGCGAAGCGGAAGAACGCGTCCGCCACCGCGCCGACCTGATTACCTGGCTGGAAAAATTTCAGGATATTCTCGACGAAGACGCCAAACGGCGGTTGTACACCAATCCCCTGCGCATCCTTGACACCAAGAATCCCGCCTTGCAGGAAATGTGCGCGGGAGCGCCCAGGCTGCTCGACTATCTGGGCGAAGCCTCGCGCGCCCATTTTGAGGGCGTGCAGCAAATCCTGCGCGATGTCGGTATCCCTTTCGAAATCAATCCGCGTCTGGTGCGTGGTCTGGATTACTACAATCGCACTGTTTTTGAATGGGTCACTGACCGTTTGGGCGCGCAAGGCACCATCTGCGCCGGGGGGCGTTACGACAGTCTGGTCGAACAACTGGGCGGCAAACCCACGCCCGCCTGCGGTTTTGCAATGGGCGTGGAACGCCTGCTGGGCTTGATTGAAGCGAATGGCGGCCTGCCGCCGGACGCGCCGGATATCTACCTCGTGCATCAGGGCGAAGCCGCCCGCCGTCTCGCTGTTCAAACGGCGGAGCGCCTGCGCGACGCTTACAAAACCGTGCTGTTGCATGACGGTGGCGGCAGTTTCAAATCGCAAATGAAAAAAGCCGACGCCTCCGGCGCTGAATTCGCCGTTATCATCGGCGACGATGAAGCGGCGACAGGCGATGTGCAACTCAAACACCTGCGCGACGAAGCCTTTGGTCAGCAACGCATCAAGGCCGAAGCCATTGACGACATCATCTCCAACTACCTCACTGAAAAATTTGATCTGAACACTGAAAGGAAAAACTGAAAATGGCCGCATACAATCTGGAAGAACAGGAACAAATCGCAAACCTCAAAGCCTGGTGGCAGCAATACGGCACCCGCATCACCCTCTACGTCTGCGTAATCGCCATCGCCGTCGTCGGCTGGCAGGGCTGGAACTGGCGGCAACAGCAGCAATCCTCGCAGGCCGGCGTGATCTACGCCAACCTCTATCAAGCCATCACCAGCAACAACCCCATGCAGGCGCGCAGCCTGGTCGGCGAACTCACGGAAAACTTCAGCAGTACGGCCTACGCTCCGATGGGCGCGTTGCTGGCGGCCAAATACGCATTTGAATCCGGCGACGCCAAGACCGCCAGGGCGCAACTGGAGTGGGCCACCAAAAACAGCAAGGACGAACTCGCCGACCTCGCCTACCTGCGTCTGGCCGCCCTGCTGCTGGATGAAAAAGCCTATGACGAAGCCCTGAACAGCCTCGGACACAAGCCCGCCGCCGCCTTCGCCACGACTTACGCCGAACTGAAAGGCGACATCCTCGTCGCTCAGGACAAACCGGCGGAAGCCCGCACCGCCTATCAGGAAGCCCTGCAATCCCTGAAGCAGGACGAAAGCGCCGAAACGACCGCCGCCACAACAAAAGCAACCCCTGACAACCCGGTTGAGATAATTTTGCAGCAAAAACTCGATGCGCTGAGCGGAGCCGCCTGATGCAAGCGTCTGCCTTCACCCGCCGCTGCGCCTGCGCCCTGCTCGGCGCGTTTGCCGCCGCTGCCCTGCTTTCCGGCTGTTCCGGGTTGTCCAACCCCTTCGCCAGCAACCGCCCGAAGCCCGCCGTACTCCCGACCATCACGGTCACGGCGGACGTGCGGGCAGACTGGAGCTATTCCATCGGCAAGGCGGGTGAAGCGGTGTTTTATCCCGCCATCGCGGGCGAGGCGATTTTCGTCGCCGCCGCCGATGGCAGCATCGCCCGATTGGAAAACGGCGTGCAGCAGTGGCGAATCAAGGCGGGCAAGCCGCTTTCCGCTGGCGTGGGCAGCGATGGCGTGCGCGTCGTCGTCGGCACCCGTCAAGGCGATGTGCTGGCCTTTTCCGCCCGCGATGGTTCGCCGCTCTGGCAAGCGAAAGTCAGCAGTGAAATATTCGCGCCGCCGCTGGTGGAAGACGATCTGATCATCGTCAGGAGCGGCGACAACCACATCGAAGCCCTGGATGCCGAAGGTCAGCGCAAATGGTTTTACCAGCGCCCCTCACCCAGCCTGTCGCTCAGGAGCACCGCGCCTCTGGTGCTGGCGGATCAGTTTATCCTCTCCGGTTTCCCCGGCGGCAAGCTGGTCGCGCTTTCCAGCCAGAACGGCGCGCCGATCTGGGAAGGCACGGTCGCCCTGCCCAAGGGCGCAACGGAACTTGAACGGGTCACGGATGTCGTGTCGTCTCCGGCAACGTCTGGCCCGACAGGTTGCGCCATCGCCTATCAGGGTCGCGTCACCTGCTTCGATTTCGCGCAAAGCGGCAATGCCCTCTGGTCGCGCGACATCTCCTCTTCTGCCGGCCTCTCGGTCGATACGCGGAGCGTCTATGTCACCGACGATAACAGCGCCGTGCACGCTCTGGACCTCACTTCCGGCAGCAGCCGCTGGAAAATGGAAAGCCTCCCGCGCCGCCAGCTCACCCTGCCGCAGGTCACCAGCACCGAATATCTGGCCGCAGGCGATGTAGAAGGTTACGTACACCTCATCGACAAAAACACGGGCGCGCTCGCCGGACGTTTCAAGACAGACGGCAGCCCCATCCGCGCCACGCCCCAACGCCTGCCCGGAGGTAAAATTCTGGTGCAGACGCAGGCGGGACGGGTGTATGTGCTGGATGTGCGCTGACAGACCCGCAGAAACACTGGCTCATCCATGATCCCCACCATCGCCCTGGTCGGTCGCCCCAATGTCGGCAAATCCACCCTGTTCAACCGGCTGACCAAAAGCCGCGACGCCATTGTCGCCGATTTTCCCGGTCTTACCCGCGACCGTCATTACGGTCATGGGCGCATGGGCGACAAGCCTTTTCTGGTGGTCGACACCGGCGGCTTTGAGCCGCTGGTGAAAGAAGGCATCCTGCTGGAAATGGCGCGACAGGCCGAAGAAGCCATTTTTGAAGCCGATGTCGTGATTTTCGTGGTCGACGGGCGCGGCGGCCTGACCCCGCAGGACAAGGAAATCGCCCACAAGCTGCGCCGCCGGGAACGCCCCGCCTTCATCGCCGTCAACAAGACTGAAGGCATGAATATGGCGATGGTCGCCGCCGAATTTCACGAACTGGGTCTGGGCGAACCGCATCCCATCTCCGCCGCGCATGGCGAAGGCGTGCGCGGCCTGCTCGACCTGGCGCTGGCGGAATTTCCCGAACCCGGTGCGGAAGAAGAACATCCTGAGCGCCTGAAAGTCGCCATCGCCGGACGCCCCAACGTCGGCAAATCCACGCTCATCAACACCCTGATCGGCGAAGAACGGGTCATCGCCTTCGATCTGCCGGGCACCACCCGCGACGCCATCTACGTGGATTTTGAGCGCAACGGCAAAGCGTACAGTCTCATCGACACCGCCGGATTGCGTAAAAAAGGCAAGGTCTTCGAGAGCATCGAAAAATTCTCCGTCATCAAGACCCTGCAATCCATCGAAAACGCCCATGTCGTCATCCTGATGCTCGACGCCCGTCAGGACATTTCCGATCAGGACGCGCATGTGGCGGATTTTGTGCTGCAATCGGGCCGCGCGCTGGTCATCGCCGTGAATAAATGGGATGGCCTCGACCATTACGCCAGAACCCAGATTCGCGCCGCTGTCGATCACAAACTGAAATTTCTGGATTTTGCCCGCACGCATTTTATTTCCGCCAAAGAAAACACTGGCGTGGATAAACTCTTTGCCTCCGTAGACCGCGCCTACGCCGCCGCCACCGCCAAACTCGCCACCCCCAAACTTACCCGCGTACTGGCGGACGCCATCGCCCGCCAAGCCCCGCCCCGGCACGGCGCTTTCCGCCCCAAGATGCGCTACGCCCATCAGGGCGGCATGAACCCGCCGATTATCGTCATCCACGGCAACGCGCTGGATCATGTGCCGGAAAGCTACCGACGCTATCTGGAAAACATCTTCCGCGAAGTCTTCAAACTGCAAGGCACGCCGCTGCGGATTCAGTTCAACACCAGCGAAAACCCCTATGCGGACAAGGCGGAAGAAGCCAGAAAATCCTCGGTATTGAACCGACGCGCCGCGCGCGGCGTGAAGCGCCAGCAACCCAAAGCAAAAGGGGGGAAGTAATGTCATTGTTCAGGCGATGGTTCATCATTATTCTTTTCTTCCGAGCGCAACCGGATTTTTGGGATGGCTCAAAGATTTTGTGCCCTATTATTCATTTACATTGAGTTCGAAATTAAGAAGCTGTTTTAAAAATCATGATGAGTGCTCCTGACGGAGCGCGAATCGAGGAGGGCGACCGAGTTTGGGGTTCTTTCCGGCCTTCTGCCGCGCCGCTTCGCGCAAGGCTGTGGGTGCGAATCAGCGCGTCGGGCGGACGGTCGAATCGATGACCGGAGGCCGCAAAAGATACCAGAACACGCCCACCGCCGCCGAAAAGGTCAAGACCAGGGTCAGCGCCACGGCTGCAAAAGTTTTTGAGGAAAAGACATCTGCGAGGATGGAGTGGCAAAAAATTGGAAAAATCGCCGACACCGAAAAGATGCCGGATCAAGCATGCTGCGCCAGCCCTGCCAGCTTTCGATTTCCCCGCCTTCAGGCCCCTACGGGTTGCGCGGAATCACTTCGTGTACCGCGTGGTCGGCAATGCTCAGGGGCGATTCCTGTCTGGCGAACGACCTGGGGCGGTGTTGCCCGACCAGCGCCTCAACCCAGAACGGCTCACCGCCCCAGGGCATGAAAATGCGCATGGAAACCCGCGCAGTCTCCGCCTGTCCAGCGGAAGCGTCGGTAACAAAGGGTTCGATATTGGCTTCAACTCTGGGCATCCAGGGCGTCAACGCGGAAAGCCATGCGCCGGAAGAAAAGGCTTCCAGCAGCCCCGATTGCCCGCCGCTGTACGCGCCAGACCCGACCCCGGACTCACGCGCCCCGAAAAAAGGGGTCGGTATCGACGGCATCCATAAGCGCGTCATCTCCAGCCAGGAACGCTGGCAGTAGTCGAGGTAATTGAACCAAAACGACGAGAAATTCAGCATGTCGCCCTCTTCCGATCAAATGCCTGATGAAAGTTCACAGCCTAACACATCTCCTCTTTTCCACGCTGCCCCTTTTGCAGTCACCTGGCAAACGCGGCGTCCGCAAAACATGACATCCTGTACAGGCTTGTCTAGAATCCTGACTTTTCACCCCGGATGATGACCATGCCGCGCTGCTTCTGGTGTACGGACGACCCGCTCTATATCGCCTACCACGATGATGAATGGGGCGTGCCGCAGAGAGATCCCGTGGCGCTGTTTGAACTCCTGTGTCTGGAGGGCTTTCAGGCCGGGCTGTCCTGGCTCACCGTATTGAAGAAGCGCGCGCGTTTTCGTCAGGTTTTGTTCGATTTCGATGTCGAACGTATCGCGGGCATGAGCGACGCCGACATCGAAACGCGGATGCAGGATGCCGGAATCATCCGTAATCGCGCCAAACTCAAGGCCGCCCGCCAGAACGCCCGCGCCTGGCTCGCCCTGCCCGATCCGGTGGGTCTGTTGTGGTCTTTTGTCGGCGGCGCGCCGAAGATCAACCATTTTGCAGGCCGCGCAGACCTCCCGGTGGCAACGCCGGAAGCCGAAGCCATGAGCCGCGCCCTGAAAAAAGCCGGTTTCACCTTCGTCGGCCCCACCATCTGCTACGCCTTCATGCAAGCCTGCGGCATGGTGATGGATCACACGACGGATTGTGATTGGTATCGTGGGGTGTCCGGTATGCAGGACTGAATCTCACGGCAGAGGGTTGCGATAAAACTCGCCGAAAAGCTTATGGTATTCCCGTCGATAGGCTTCGCATTCCGGGTTCTGGATGAGCGCCTGCCGGTAAAACTCCTTACCCTCCGGCAAGTCGCCCTGTATTATGGAAAGCATGGCTGCCGCATAGAGTACGGCGTGTTGGCAAAAATCAAAAGACAGACTGATTTTTGCCGCCAATAACGCCTCCTGATAAGATTCATTTTTGATACATGACTCAAGCATGAGTGAATAATCTGCATCGGGCATGGCGTGCGGCAACATTTTCCGCAATACGATTGTATGCCCGTTGCCTATTTTGCAATCCGTCTCCTCCACCATTTCGAGACGAAAATATGCCAGCCCCTGTGCATTGACCCAGTTAACCAAACGCATCATCAATTGCAGGGAATACACATAATAGTGTCCGCGCCATCCACCTGCATCCGGTAAACTTGCCACTTGCGGCGAAGTCACGGTACGGTCGGCTTCGTAAGCTTGAATCAATCCATCCAGCGTTGCCAGTGGACGAAAAACATCCAGACCTTTTTCTGCATCACGCTTGGGGAAGATACAGAAAAACACACCACCGTCTTTCAGAACACGCCATGATTCCCGCAAGGCAGCAACCGGATTGGGTTCATGTTCAATCACATGCGAACTGACAATGTAATCCAGACTTTCCGCATCAACCGGAATATGCCGAAAATCCCCGATAGCATCCACCTGCGCCGTTTCATGACCATATTTCGCCTGTTCGCTAACGTAATACTGATAATCCTCCAAATCGCGGGGATGCAGGAAACTCACCCCATCACAAGGCGCAATATTGGGACAGTCGAGGTCGAAAGCATTATGCAGGGAACGCCCCAGTTCGACGCCAGTTCCCTGACAGTATTTGAAAGCCAGTGGATGCGGTGGAAAAGTTATATCTTGCTGCATGGAGGCCCCTTCAAAAATCAATGCTTAAGTCGGAAGCGTGGATTTGAACAAGCATTAAGCCATTAAAAAAACGCCCTGCCGAATTTTTCTGTACTTTTCGGCGGGGCGTTTTTCATGGGTGGGTTAGTAGCTGGCGTAGCTCAAATCTCCACCCCTTCCGCCACCTCCACAAATGCCGGAATCTGGTCGAAATTCATGTAGCGGTAGATGTCGGCGGCCTTGGCGTTAACCGCTTCGATGTGCGTCGTGTATTCGGCGACGCTCGGGATTTTGCCCAGAAGGGCGCAGATGGCGGCGAGTTCGGCGGACCCCAGGTAGACCTTGGTATCCAGCCCCAGACGGTTGGGAAAATTGCGCGTCGAAGTGGACATGGCGGTAGCGCCCTTACGGATTTGCGCCTGATTGCCCATGCACAACGAGCAGCCGGGCATTTCCATGCGTGCGCCGGATTTGCCGAGAACGCTGTAGTAGCCTTCTTCGCTGAGTATCAGGGCGTCCATTTTGGTCGGCGGGGCAATCCAGAGGCGGGTGGGGATGTCGGTCCTGCCTTCCAGCACCTTGCCCGCAGCGCGGAAATGGCCGATGTTGGTCATGCAGGAGCCAATGAACACTTCGTCGATGGCGTTGCCCGCGACTTCAGAGAGCAGCTTGACATCGTCCGGGTCGTTCGGGCAGGCAAGGATGGGTTCTTTCACGTCGGCGAGGTCAATTTCTATCACTGCGGCATATCGGGCGTTAACGTCGGCCTTCAGGAGTTCCCCCTTTTCAATCCATGCTTCCATCGCCTGAATGCGGCGTTTCAAGGTGCGGGCGTCCTGATAGCCCGCGACAATCATCCATTTCATCAGGGTGATGTTGGACTTGAGGTATTCGACGATGGGCGTCTTGTTCAGCGCCACGGTACAGGCGGCGGCGGAGCGTTCGGCGGAAGCGTCGGTGAGTTCGAACGCCTGTTCCACCTTGAGGTCAGGCAAGCCTTCGATTTCCAGAATGCGACCGGAGAAGATGTTTTTCTTGCCCTGCTTTTCCACGGTCAGCAAACCCTGTTTGATGGCGTAGTAGGGAATGGCGTTGACCAGATCGCGCAGGGTGATGCCCGGCTGCATCTTGCCCTTGAAGCGCACCAGCACGGATTCAGGCATGTCGAGCGGCATGATGCCGGTGGCGGCGGCGAAGGCGACCAGACCGGAACCGGCCGGGAAGGAAATGCCAATGGGGAAGCGGGTGTGCGAGTCGCCGCCCGTGCCGACGGTATCCGGCAGCAGCAGGCGGTTCAGCCAGGAGTGGATGACGCCATCGCCCGGACGCAGCGCGACGCCAGCGCGGGTACTGATGAAGGGCGGCAATTCCCGGTGCATTTTGACATCCACGAGCTTGGGGTAAGCGGCGGTGTGGCAGAAGGATTGCATCACCAGATCGGCGGAAAACCCGAGGCAGGCCAGATCCTTGAGTTCATCGCGGGTCATGGGGCCGGTGGTGTCCTGCGAGCCGACGGTGGTCATTCTGGGTTCGCAGTAGGCGCCGGGCAGAATGCCCTTGCCTTCCGGCAGTCCGCAGGCGCGACCGACCATTTTTTGCGCCAGCGTGTAACCCGCGCCAGTGTCTTCAGGCTGTTGCGGCAGTTTGAACAGGGTGGAAGGCGGCAGCCCCAGGCTTTCCCGCGCGCGCGCCGTGAGGCCACGCCCGATGATGAGCGGAATACGCCCGCCGGCGCGGACTTCATCCAGAATCACCGGCGTTTTCAGCCCGGCTTCGGCAATCACCGCGCCATTTTTCAGCGCCGTCACCCGCGCGCTCGCCGCGTCGATTCTTAATTCGATCTCGTCGCCCATATTCATCTGCGAAGCGTCGATTTCGATGGGCAGCGCGCCCGCGTCTTCCATGGTGTTAAAGAAAATGGGCGCAATCTTGCTGCCCAGACAGACGCCGCCAAACCGCTTGTTGGGCACAAAAGGAATGTCCGCGCCGGTAAACCACAACACGGAATTGGTGGCGGATTTGCGCGAAGACCCCGTGCCCACCACGTCGCCGACATAAGCAATCAAATTGCCTTTGGCGGCGAGTTTTTCCAGTTGCCTCACCGGGCCACGCACGCCAGGTTCGTCCGCCTCGATGCCGGGACGGGGATTTTTCAGCATCGCCAGCGCATGCAGGGGAATATCCGGGCGCGACCAGGCATCGGGCGCGGGGGAAAGATCGTCGGTATTGGTTTCGCCGGAAACCTTGAACACGGTCAATTTTTGTGTGGCGGGCACTTCGGGACGCGAGGTAAACCACTCGCCATCCGCCCAGGATTGCAGCACGGCTTTGGCGTGGGCAGCAGTTACCGCATCGCCTGTCTTGGCAAGTTCAACCACATCATGAAAATAATCGAACACCAGCAGGGTCTTCTTCAAGCCTTCCGCCGCAATGCCGCCGCAGTCCGGGCTGGACAGCAGATCAATCAGCGGCTTGACGTTGTAGCCCCCCAACATGGTGCCAAGCAGTTCGGTCGCCTTTTCTCTGGAAATCAGCGGCGAAGCGACCTCGCCTTTGGCAAGCTCTGTCAAAAAAGCCGCCTTGACCCTGGCTGCGTCATCGACGCCCGCCGGAACGCGATGGGTCAACAACTCCAGCAGAAAAGCCGCTTCCCCTGGCGGCGGATTCTTCAAAAGCTTGATCAATTCAACCGTTTGCTGCCGGGAAAGCGGCAAAGCGGGAATGCCGAGCGCGGCGCGTTCAGCCACATGGGCACGGTAAGCTGCAAGCATAAAAGTTCCTTTCACCTCAAAAATAGCGGGAAAACCGGCGCGGAGAAAACCCGCTGTGAACACCATCATCCTGCGACGACGCCAGTCTTGCAAAAACAAGTCTTATATATTTTATCTTTTATAGTCACAAATACGCCAGCACTTTCAGGACACAGGCAGGCGATACCCCGACATATTCACGACAAGCTGTTGATTTTTAAAAAAATAACCCGGCAGGCGTGCTGGCATGAATGCCATGCCCCGTACAATTTTGCTCAAGCAAATGCGGCGGCGGGCGTTTGTTGGGCGTGGATGAACCGGGATAAAGGCGCGTGGGCTTGCAGCAGATCGATGCCGGAGTCATGGGCGCCCTGACACAGCGCCCGGATGCCTATGCCTTCAATCAGGGTTTTTGCCCCCAGGGATTGAAGGCGTCGGGTGGTTCGGGTCAGGGTTTCAGGATTTTCCAGCAGGCGGGTATCGAGACGCACGATTTCCGGGCGCAGGCGCTCCAGCAAGGCAAAATTCAGGTTGAGACGCCCGAAACGGTGGATGGCGATATGGTAGCCGCGCGCCTTGTAGTTGGCGACGGCCAGTTGCAGGTGATCCGTCGCGTCGATACCGTCAATTTCCAGTTCCAGCGTAATCTGTTTCGGCATCAGGCAGCAATCCCGCAAAATTTCTTCAAACGCCAGCCCGTGATCCGCCGGTACGCTCAGGATATGGCGCGGATGAACCTTGAGCAACAAATTGCCCCGGACAGGGTAGGTCAGATAATTGAGGGCATGCAGGGTTCGCACCAACCGGTCCAGTTCGACGAATTCATCGTTACTGGCGGGCAGGTCAAAAACGGCTTGCGGTTCCAGCGGGGTCTGGCGGTTCAGGTCGAACGCCTGAAGACTGGCGGCGTGACCATGCGCCTGCCCGCTGGCGGTTTCGACGATGGGCAGAAACCGGGAAGCCAGTTGCAGATGGCCAAAATGCGCCAGCACCTTGCCCCGCGCCACGGCAAAAGGAACAGGCGCATCGCTGCGGGCATGCAACTGGCGCTGAATGCGGTGCTGGTAGGTATTCAGGTGACGAACAAGGTCGGTAAGCGGCATGACTTGCAGTGGAAAGATAAAGGACAGGGACAGAGTATGCCCATGCTTGTCGCATGGAAGAACGAATATTTTTACATGAACATATAGCGGATAACAGGTTCCGGCGCATCCGAACGCCCTGCCCGAACGCGCGTCACGCATTCGCCGCCCCCCGGCATGGCTTGCATTGCCAACGCCCTGACATGACAGATTTTGCCAGTGTCATTGACGTTGGCGCGGTTTCTACCGGTCGCGCCAACATTACAAACTTGTAATCCTCCGGTCATCCTCTCGTCGGCGCTGGATCGGCATGATGGCGTTTATCCCCGCCCGCGCCGCCTGTCATGTCACCCGACCATCCCCCAGGGCTGATTGCCCGCATCATCTTCGCTTCCATCCGGCAACGTTTGCTCGTGTTGCTGGCGGCGATGGGGTTGTGCGCCTGGGGGGTGTGGGCGGCGCGTTTTGCGCCGCTCGATGCCTTGCCGGATTTGTCCGATGTGCAGGTCATCATTCGCACGCCATTTGCGGGACAGGCGCCGCAGATTGTGGAAGATCAGGTCACGTATCCGCTGTCCACCACCATGCTTTCCGTGCCGGGCGTCAAAACCGTGCGCGGATTTTCGTTTTTTGGCGATTCTTTTGTCTATGTATTGTTCGACGACGCCACCGATCTGTATTGGGCGCGTTCGCGCGTGCTGGAATACCTGAATCAGGCGGCGGGACAGTTGCCGGAAGGCGTAACGCCCACGCTGGGACAGGACGCTTCGGGCGTAGGCTGGATTTACGAATACGCGCTCGTTGATCAAAGCGGTCGCCATGATCTTGCGGATTTGCGCGCCTTGCAGGACTGGTTTTTAAAATACGAATTGAAGACCATACCCAATGTCGCCGAAGTCGCCTCCATCGGCGGCATGGTCAGGCAATACCAGATCACGCCCGACCCGATGCGCCTCGCCGCCTTCGGCCTCAATCACCTGGACATCGCCGAGGCCGTGGGCAGGGCCAATCGGGAAACGGGCGGCGCGTCGCTGGAAATCGCGGAAACGGAATACATGGTGCGCGCCTCCGGCTACCTGCAAACGCTGGATGATTTTCGCGCCATTCCCCTGAAGACGAACGCTGTCGGCACGGTGGTGCGCCTCTCCGACGTGGCGCGCATCCAACTGGGGCCGGAAATGCGGCGCGGCATTGCGGAACTGGATGGCGAGGGCGAAGTCGCGGGCGCAGTGGTCATTTTGCGGAGCGGCAAGAATGCCTTAAGCACCATTACCGAGGTCAAGGCACGGCTCGAACGCCTGCAACAAAGTCTGCCCGCTGGCGTGGAAATCGTCCCCACCTACGACCGCAGCACGCTCATTCAGGCTTCAGTCGACAACCTGAGCCACAAATTGCTGGAAGAATTCCTCGCCGTCACGCTGGTCTGCGCGCTGTTTCTATGGCATTTACGCTCGGCGCTGGTGGCGATCATCTCGCTGCCGCTGGGCGTGCTCGCGGCCTTTGTGGTGATGCGCTATCAGGGCGCGGGCGGCGTTTCCGCAAACATGATGTCATTGGGCGGCATCGCCATCGCGGTCGGCGCGATGGTCGACGCCGCCATCGTGATGATCGAGAATGCCCACAAAAAACTGGAAGCCTGGCAGCTTCGGCACCCCGGCGGCACGCTCACGGGCGACGAGCGCTGGCGGGTGATCGGCGAAGCCGCCGCGCAAGTCGGCCCGGCGCTCTTTTTCTGCCTGCTTATCATCACGCTTTCCTTCATTCCCGTCTTTACGCTGGAAGCGCAGGAAGGTCGTCTGTTCGCGCCGCTCGCCTACACCAAGACTTTTGCAATGGCTGCCGCCGCTGCGCTTTCCATCACCCTCGTACCCGTGCTGATGGGGTACTGGATACGCGGGCGCATTCCTTCGGAAGCGGAAAATCCGCTCTCCCGCATCCTGGTGCTGCTCTATTCCAGATGGCTTGACCGGGCGCTGGCGCATCCCCAGAAAACGCTTCTCATCGCCGCGCTCGTCTTCCTGACCGCGCTCTGGCCTGCGCTCAGATTGGGGGGTGAATTCCTGCCCTACATCGACGAAGGCGATCTGCTCTACATGCCAACGGCGTTACCGGGGCTTTCGGTCGGCAAGGCGGGCGAACTGCTGCAACAGACCGATCGCCTGATTAAAAGCGTGCCGGAAGTCGCCCGTGTCTTCGGCAAGGCGGGACGGGCGGAAACCGCCACCGACCCCGCGCCGCTGGAAATGTTCGAAACGGTCATCCAGTTCAAGCCGCGTTCGGAATGGCGACCCGGCATGACGCCGGAAAAACTCGTGCAGGAACTTGACGCCGCCGTGCAGATTCCCGGTCTGGCAAACCTCTGGATTCCGCCCATCCGCAACCGCATCGACATGCTGGCGACCGGTATCAAAAGTCCCATCGGCATCAAGGTCGCGGGCACGGATCTGGCGCAAATCGAGGCCACGGCAATCGCCATCGAAGCGGCGATCAAGAATGTGCCCGGCGTCACCTCGGCGCTGGCCGAACGGCTGACCGGCGGGCGCTATATCGACATCGACATCAAGCGCGAAGCCGCCGGACGCTACGGCATGAACATCGACGACGTGCAAAGCGCCGTCGACCTCCTGATCGGCGGCAGGAATATCGGCGAAACCATCGAAGGCACGGCGCGTTATCCCATCAATCTGCGCTACCCGCGCGAATGGCGCGATTCGCTCGATACCCTGAAACGCCTGCCCATCGTCACGCCACGCGGTGAACTCGTGACGCTGGCAACGCTCGCTGCGGTAAAAATCGTCGACGGCCCGCCCATGCTGAAAAGCGAAAACGGGCGGCTGTCCGCCTGGCTTTACGTCAATTCCGAGCGCAACCGCGATCTGGCGGGCGTCGTGCACGACATCCAGACGCGAGTGCGGGAGCAGGTCAGTCTGCCGCCCGGTGTCAGCGTCAGCTACTCCGGCCAGTTTGAATATCTGGAACGCGCCAACGCTCGGCTGCAGGAAGTCGTGCCGGTCACGCTCGCCATCATCTTCATGCTGCTCTATTTCACCTTTTCACGCGCTGACGAGGCGCTGCTCATCATGGCGAGCCTGCCCCTTGCGCTGGTGGGCGGCGTCTGGTTTCTGTACGCGCTGGGCTACCATTTTTCCATCGCGGTCGGCGTCGGCTTCATCGCTCTGGCGGGCGTCGCGGCGGAGTTCGGCGTCGTCATGCTGCTCTATCTGAAAGAGCGCCTGAACACAACCCCCGACTGGCAAACCCGTCCCGACCATGACCACATCCTGCTTGCCGCCATCCGCGAAGGCGCGGTACAGCGCGTGCGCCCCAAGGCGATGACCGTCGCCGTCATCATCGCGGGGCTGCTGCCCATTTTTCTGGGGCGCGGAGCCGGTTCCGAAATCATGAGCCGCATCGCCGCCCCGATGGTCGGCGGCATGATTTCCGCGCCGCTGTTGTCCCTGTTCGTCATCCCTGTGCTGTACCTGCTCCTGCGCCGCAGGGAAGCAAAACGGATTTTGCATCCACCGTCTACCGAGGAAGGAAACCGCCATGAACCCTGAAACCCTCGCGCTTATCGCCACGCTCGCCCTCATTGCCGCGCCAGACGCCATGGCGCAGCGCGATGCCCATCAACACCACGCCGCACCAACGGCAACCGCGCTCATCGCCGGACAAGGCGTCGTGAAAAAAATCGACCCCGAAAAACTGCGCCTGACCCTGGCGCACGACCCCATCGAAAAGCTCGGCTGGCCCGCCATGACCATGCCTTTCGCCGTCACCGACAAGGCTTTACTGCAAGGTCTCAGGGTAAACGATGTCGTGCGCTTTGAATTGCGGGATGAACAGACGATTGTTGCGGTGAAGGTGGTGACGGGGAAATAGACCGTCGGTAAACGGGCCAACCCAACGCCTCGCGTCTTTCAGCGGCAGCAACAATTGCGGTTCGCGCAAGGATGAGGGAATGAAACCGAAGCAACGGTAAAACTGTGTGCAGCCCGGTCATCAAGGAGATGCGTGAGCATGGCCCGAATGCCCGCTTCTGCGGCCATCCGCAAGGCGCCTCGCATGGCGTCCTGCACCAGATCAAAGCCAAAACCATGCCCAAAGGACTAAATTGAGGTGGATTCTGGAAGGTGAACCAGAATCAATGGAAACCCTTCATGCAATCGACTCCTGCGTTCATTTTGGCTCGAAACCGGGATCTGCCGGGTTTTCGCAACGGCAGACCGGAATCTTGCTTACGGCATAAAGGTAATCGTTCAACGTACAGGTGAAAATACATGTGCATTACGGGCGTCCGGCTCACGCTTCGGCGCTGCGCGCGTCAGCGAAGACAAAGCTATTCTGTTCATGCAAAATGCCCTCCTCTGTCCCATCCTGTCTGCGGATAATCTGACCGGCGCGTTGATATGCGCCAATCCCCCCTCGCAGCAGAACTACAACAAAGCACGCGCCCCAACCGATGAAACTTCGCTCCCTGACCACCACGTTTGGCAACCTCAGGCACAACCCCGCTTTTGCCGCGTTTTTGCTGGCGCGTTTGACCGGCATGTTCGCCACCCAGATTCAGGCCGTCGTGATCGGCTGGCAGGTGTATGAACTCACCCGCGACGCCATGGCGCTGGCTTACGTGGGGCTGGCGCAATTCCTGCCCATGCTTGCGTTGCTCCTGCCAGCGGGGGACTTGATCGACCGTTACGCGCGCAAGCCGATTCTGATGGCAAGCTGGATGGTGGCTGCCGTTTGCGCAAGCGCGCTCTGGCAACTCTCGACCCATGCCGCCGCCGGAGTGGAAGGCCAGGCCGGGGCGCTGACCGGCATTTACGCCACACTCGTGATTTTCGGCTGTTCGCGCGCCTTCTCCGGCCCGGCGGTGCAAAGCCTGCTGCCGCAGATCGTGCCCCGCGAACAACTGGCGCAGGCCATCGCCACCAACGGCATGTTGATGCGGGCGGCTTCCATCGGCGGCCCGCTGGTCGGCGGCCTGCTCTACAGTCTGGGCGGCGGCGCGCTGACTTACGCCATCTGCGCGGGGTGTTTTCTGCTTGGCGCGTGCTGCCTCATCCCGGTCACGACCCGTTATGCCGAGCCGCGCGCCACCGACGCGGGCAGCATGTGGCGACGTTTTGGCATCGGCATCCGTTTCATCCGCCAGCGCCCCATCATTCTGGGCGCCATTTCACTCGACCTTTTCGCCGTGCTGCTGGGCGGCGTGGTGGCGCTCCTGCCCATCTACGCCAAGGAAATTCTCCATGTCGGCCCCGAAGGACTGGGCGCGTTACGCAGCGCCATCGCCATCGGCGAAGTCTCTGCGGGGCTGTGGCTGAGCATGCGTCCCTTCAACCACGCGGCGGGCAAACGGATGTTCATCGCTGTCGCCATTTTCGGCGCGGCGAATCTCGTGTTTTCGCTCTCATACTGGTTCTGGCTCTCTTTTATCGCCCTGGCGGTCGCGGGCGCGGCGGACATGGTGAGCGTTTATATTCGTGGCGCGCTGGTGCAGTTTTCCACCCCGGACAACATGCGCGGGCGGGTGAGCGCCGTCAACATGCTGTTCATCGGCTCTTCCAACGAACTGGGCGAATTCCGCGCAGGCTTTGCCGCCGCCGGGTTCGGCCCGATCATCGCCGCCGCCCTCGGCGGCCTGTGCACGCTGGGCGTCGTCAGCCTGTGGATGCGCCTTTTTCCAACCTTGAGGAAGGTGGATAAATTTGAGGAAGCCAGTCATGAGTAATGAAAGCGCCGACGCGCGCCAAAACACCAATTACGCCACGCCACTGGATTTTTTCCTTGGCAGACTGGACGACCGGGGCGCGATGGCAGCGTTAAATCTGGATTCCGAAGAAGACCTGTTTCTGCTTATGGCGCAGGTGCGCCTTCCCATGCCGCGTCTGCCGCAAGCGGAAACCGACCGCATGAAGAAGGCATTGCATGGTCAATCCTCTAAAGTTGTGGAACCATCGCGGACAATCCACGCTCTGTAAGCAGTCTGACGGCTTTCTTGTCGAACGATACGAAAACCGCCCGACCGCGCGTCATGCTCCGGCCTGTGTATTCGTTCACGCCATCTGCGAAGTCGCCGCCCTTTTCGAGAAAGAGCATACCGGCTTCAATTTCATCCTCTCGTGTAATCAGTTTGTCACGCTGCAAGAAATCGGACAAAGCGGCATACACAACATCTGGTTTCATTTTATAGCCTTTGACTAAAACCCAGACAAATTCACAAAGTACGTGTGTTGGAACAATGATTTCGTCAGCTTTATCAATAAAATGGGCGGCGATTTTGTTCTGCCCGGTTCCTTTTTCGGTTTCCAGGAGGAAACGTACAAGAATGTTGGTGTCAATGATAATTCTCATTCTTCAAGTCCTTGCATACCTGCCTCTGCGTAGCAATCAGCGATACATTCCTCCAGTTCTTCATCTGTTAAATGAACGTCGGTTTTGATGGAACATGCCAAATCCATCAAGCTGCCCTTGCTTCTGTCGGGCATAATTTTCAGGCCGCCGTCCGGCGTTTTTGTGACTTGTATTTTTTCGCCGCCCCGGACGCCCATGTGTTCCATCAGCGTCTTGTTGATGGTGAATTGCCCTTTGGTGGACAAGGTTATGGTGTTCATGGTGAATCTCCGCATGGTTTGTAAAAGCAAGTATAACTTTCTCTTACAGTGGATCAAGCGATTTCGGGCTGTTCGTGCACAAACAGTCGCCGTTAATGGTTGCGCGGCTTGACGCTTCCGCCACTTCGCCTATGCTCACTAATCTGTCCATTTTGGAGAGATTGGCATAGATTTCAATCGAACTGTGAAAAAACCCTTCCGGTTCAGGGCAGCGACTCCACCCGCTCAATCACCGCCCCATCTTCCAGCTGCACGAAGTAGAAGCGCACCTTTTGCCCCGCCCTCAAACCCGCGCCCAATTCCGGTTTTGCCAACGCGAACGGCATGGTCATCGCAGGCCATTCCAGTTCGGGTATCGGGTCGTGCGCCAGCACAATTTCGTTGGCATCGACCGATTGTACCGTGCCGACGCCTTGATGAATCCGGGTTTCGCGCATCGCGCCCGCCTTCGTACCGTCCATGCGCGCCAGCACGCCACGCAGCGAGGCTTCGGAATCGATCATGAATTGGCCGGAGACGACGATGCGTTCGCCATCGCTCAGCGCGGCAGCAAGAATTTCTGTTTTGCCGCCCGCCTCTCTTCCCGGCGTGACTTCCACCGGCACAAAACGCCCCCCGTCGGCAACCGTGATGACGACATGGCGCTTGCCGGTGGCGATGATGGCGTCGGTCGGCGCGAGCAGGCGTTCCGCGCCGCCGGCCTGTTCCAGACGAATGTAGCCAATCATGCCGGGGCGCAGGGTGTTTTCCGGGTTGGGGAGCGCGATGCGCACGCTGAGGGTGCGCGTCTCCCGGTCAAGTTCGGGAATCAGGGCGTTAATGCGGCCTGTGAAGGTTTGACCGGGAAAGGCGGCAAATTGCAGCGTCGCCCTGTCGCCAACGTTCAATCCGGCGATTTCGGCCTCTGGCGCTTGCGCTATAACCCATACGGCATCAAGGCCGTTGATGCGCGCCAACGTCTGACCGGCGACAACCGTCATGCCCTCACGCAGGTCAAATTCCGAGAGCATCCCGGCGCGCGTAGCGTGAAAGGTGACGACGGCATTGGGCGCGCCGCGTTTTTCCAGCGTCGCAACCTGGGCGGGCGTCATGCCCAGTTGCAGAAGGCGCGCGCGAGCGGCGGCGGCCAGTTGCGGCTCGCCGCGCAGCGCCAGATATTCGCCTTGCGCGGCGTACCATTCCGGTACGCGGACATCCGCCAGCGGCGCGCCTGCCGCAACCCTGTCACCCACGGCAAGCGGATAGGCGCGTTCAACGATACCCCCCGCGCGCGCCTGCACGACGGCGACCGCGTGCTCGTCAAACCCCACGCTGCCGGAAATTTCAACGACAGGGCGCAGTACGCCTTTTTCCACCTTGCCGAATTTGACGCCCAGATTCCGGGTCAACCCGGACGGAATGATAAAACCTTCATTTTTTTCCGCGTTCGGGTTTTCGTCGGCCAAATTTTCAGCGTAGCGCGGAATCAACTCCATATCCATGAACGGCGATTTGCCGGGTTGCTCAAAATGCGCTTCCGGCTTCATCGGGTCGTACCAGTAGAGAATTTTGCGTTCGGCATGTTGCGTGGCGACGGTGGATTCGGCGGCGTGCGGCGTGCCGGGTCGCCAGCCGAACAGGAAGGCGAGCGTCAGACCCGACAGCAGACCCAGCAAAAGGGAAAGCATGATTTTTTTGTTCATTTCGTTGCGCTCCCCGCCAACAGGAAGTAAAGATTGGCGCGGATGGCGGCGCGTTCGGCTTCGAGGTCGATGGCCTGAATCCGGGCATCCAGATGTTTTTCCCGCGCCAGAATGAGCGTAGCGGCGGAACCGCGCCCGCCTGAAAACGCCGCCTCCGCCAGCGCAATCCTGCGTGTCAGCAAGGGCAGGGTTTCTTCGGTAACGCGCTTTATCCGCAAACTCAGCGCGGCCTCTTCCGCTCGCCATTCCTCGCGCTGGCGCTGGAATTCCGCCCGCCGCAACTGATGTTCAGCCGCGCTCTGTTCGAGTTTCCGCTGTGCCGCCGCAATGCGGGGGTTCTGGCGGGAAGCGGTGAATACCGGCAACGAAAAACTGAGCTTCGCCATCATCATCGCCTCGCCCATCGCATCCTGCCCCACTCCGAATTCCACTGCCCAGTCCGAATCCTTGTCGGCCTGCGCCACGGCAAGCTCCGCCTCCGCCATGCCGACCCGCGCCTGACTGGCGCTCAATTCGGCGGCATCGTCAAAACCGGAGTCGGCGTCGGATTCGCGCGCCGCTGCCATTTCCGGATTTTGCAACCACGCGGGCAATTCGCCGGTGGCCTCAAGCGCGATGTTCCGTTCCGAACCGTCCGCCTGAATGACCCGTTGCAGACGGGCGCGTGCCTGACGGAGATCGCGCCGGAGCACATCGAAAGCGTCATCCAGCATTTGCCGGTCGAGCAGCGATTCCAGCGCCTCGTCCGGGTCATTGCCGCCCGCCAGCGCCGCTGTCGTCGCACGTTGTCGCAAACGGATTTCGGCAGCCGATTTTTCCAGCAAACTTTGCTTTTTCGCCAGAAAATAAATCTGAATCCAGGCCAGCGCCGCTTCCCGTCGGGCGGCGAGGCGCACCAACTCGCGCATGCGTCCATCCGCCGCCAGTCCCGCCGCCGCCTGCCGCCGCCCGGCCTCACGCTTCTTTGCGGCGGGAATATCCTGCATCAGCCCGACCATGCGTTTGGAATCCCGCAGGCGGTAGCGCGCATCGCCTTCAATCGCGAGATCATCCACCGACAACACGAGACGCGGATCGGGCAATTGACCCGCCGCGCGCAACAATTCCTGTGATGCCGCCTCGCCCGCCCGCGCCGCGACCACCTCCGGCGCGGCTTCCGCCCGCAACAGGGCTTCTTCCAGAGAAAGCGCCCGCGCTTCCCCGAATGCCAATAATGCCAGCAATGACGCCAATGCCATGCATGACGCGAATCCAGAAACCGTTTTCATGATGATGATGAACTCTCCGCAAGAGCCGTCATCATGCAAGACTGCCGCCAACGAGAGGATGACCCGGAGATTACATTTTTGTCAGGAAGAAAAATGAAGACTTGCGGCAATGTATAAATCGGTCGCATGATTGCATCAGAATTGATGCTCAAGCAGGAGACGACCATGCGCACCACCATCACCATTGATGACACGTTGTACAACCAGGCACTGGAACTGTCCGACCCTGACATGTCCAGAACCGCGCTCATTCAGGAAGCCCTCAGGACGTTTATCCGGGTACAGGCGGGCAAGCGACTGGCGGCATTGGGCGGCGCGCGGCCTGACATGCCGGACATTCCCCGCCGCCGCCAGCCAACGACACAACCATGAATGCGCTCGTCGACACCTCGGTATGGGTCGATCACTTCAGAAATCGCAACGCCCACCTGGCGCAACTGCTGTTGGAAGAACGGGTATTGACCCATCCGATGGTGCGCCTCGAACTGGCCTGTGGCCCCCCCCCCGAACCGCGCCGTCAAACCTTGCGCGAACTCGGTTTGCTGCCCTTGTCCCTGCATGTGAGCTGGAATGAAGTCATGGCGTTCATCGAACGCCGAAAATTCTATGGGCTGGGCTGCGGATTGGTCGACCTGACCCTGCTCGCCTCAACGCTGATCACGCCAGACACCGGGCTGTGGACGCTGGATAAACGGCTGTCCGGGTTGGCAAAAGCGTGCGGCGTTTTGTATCCGCCCGGTTGAAGGGCATGTGCCGCCCTGCGTTCCTTTCCTCCCTTTCATCGAGTTACCCCATGCGCATCCTGATTGTTGAAGACGATCCGAAGACCGGCAATTATTTGCGTCAGGGCTTGCAGGAAGCCGGTTTTGGCGCGGAATTGGCGCGCACCGGGGTGGATGGCCTGCATCTGGCGCTGACGGAGAACATCGACTTCCTGATTCTGGATGTCATGCTGCCGGGACTGGACGGCTGGCAGATTCTGCAAACCTTGCGCGGCGCGGGCAGGAATCTGCCGGTCTTGTTCCTTACCGCCCGCGATCAGATCGAAGACCGGGTGCGGGGGCTGGAACTGGGCGCGGATGATTATCTGGTCAAGCCCTTCGCCTTCGCGGAACTGCTGGCCAGGATACGCACGCTCCTGCGGCGCGGAAAACCGGGAGAAACCGGAGCGGAAACGGCACAAGGCGCATCGAATGTGCTCACGGCAGCCGATCTCGAACTGGATTTGCTGCGTCGCCGCGTGACGCGCGCCGGACAGAAAATCGAACTCACCGCCAAGGAATTCGCCCTGCTCGAATTTTTCATGCGTCGTCAGGGCGAAGTGCTGCCCCGCTCGCTGATCGCCTCGATGGTCTGGGACATGAATTTCGACAGCAACACCAACGTCATCGAAGTCGCCGTGCGCCGCCTGCGCGCCAAGATGGACGAAGCCTTCACCCCCCGCCTGATTCGCACCGTGCGCGGCATGGGCTACGTGCTGGAAGCGCCGGATGACGTGTCAAGTTCCGCCTGTTTATAAACCTGTTTAACAAACAGATCAGGATGTTGAGCATACCATGATTTGAGGGCATCGATGGGGGATTGGTAGCCGATGGCCCGTTGCGGGATGAAGTGATTGTAAGCCTGTAGATAGTTCATCAAGGTCTGTTCGAGTTCGGCGCTGCTCCTGAAACGGGTTTGCTGGCAAAGTTCGCTGATGCGACCGTTGAA
>JAISRR010000191.1 GCA_031273565.1 Zoogloeaceae bacterium
ATATAACCACAATCCTTCAGAAGTGAACAGCCCCTTTGTAAAGCCTTGAAAGTAAACGAAAAAATTAACACAAATTGACTATGGCATAGAATGGCGCCCGCGATTGTCAACAGACTCTAACTGCCGGGTATGTGCCAAAGGTCAGCAGCCTTGCCTCGCCCCCATAGCGATACTTCATGCGCCAGCGTTTTACCCCATTGGTGAGAATCTCCAGGTACAGCCCGCCGCCGTCAAACAACGTTGTAATCCGCTTCGTCGGGTCAGGTTTGGCGTTCTGTACCTGCTTGTCAGTCAGTGGCAAGATCAGTTTGGGCATGGCGGTATCTCCTTCTATGGGTATCACGGTGGGTATCAAAATCGACCTGATACCCATACCAAAAATCTTGATACCCACCATGATACCCAAAAGCGCCGGATTGTAAAAATACTTAGCGGACTGCACTGGACAAGAAAAAGCCCGGAAGCCTTGTGTTTATTGGCTTTTCCGGGCTTTAACGGACTTCTCTGGAATGTTGCTGGCGGAGACGGAGGGATTCGAACCCTCGATACGAGTTTTAGCCCGTATGCTCCCTTAGCAGGGGAGTGCCTTCGACCTCTCGGCCACGTCTCCACGGAGAGGCGCGCATCATAAAGGGTTCGCGCCTTCTGGTCAAATTTCGGGTTTCAGCCCTGATCCAGTCCGAAGGCGCGATGCAGCACGCGCACGGCCAGTTCCAGATATTTCTCGTCCAGCACTACGGCAATCTTGATCTCGGACGTGGAAATCATGCGGATGTTGATGCCCTCTTCCGCCAGCACGCGGAACATCTGGCTGGCGACGCCGGGGTGGGAACGCATTCCGACGCCCACGGCGGAGACCTTGCAGACCTTGTTGTCGCCAACGATCTCGCGCGCGCCGATGTGCTGACGCACGCTTTCCAGCACCGCTTTGGTTTTCTCAAACTCGGAACGGTTCACCGTGAATGAAAAATCGGTCGTGCCGTCATGTCCCACGTTCTGGATAATCATGTCCACGTCAATATTGGCGTCGGCAACCGGCCCCAGAATCTGGTAAGCGATGCCGGGACGGTCGGGCACGCCCTGCACGGTCAGTTTGGCCTCGTCGCGATTGAATGCGATGCCGGAAATGATCGGTTCTTCCATTTGCTTGCCTTCCTCAACAGTAATCAGCGTGCCCTCGCCTTCGTCCTGAAAGCTGGAGAGCACGCGCAGTTTGACTTTGTACTTGCCGGCGAATTCAACCGAGCGAATTTGCAGCACCTTGGAACCCTGGCTGGCCATTTCGAGCATTTCCTCGAAAGTGATGACATCCAGCTTGCGGGCTTCAGAGACGATGCGCGGATCGGTGGTGTAGACGCCATCCACGTCGGTATAAATCTGGCATTCGTCGGCGGAGAGCGCCGCCGCCAGAGCAACGCCGGTGGTATCCGAACCGCCGCGCCCCAGAGTAGTGAAGTTGCCTGCCGCGTCGACGCCCTGGAATCCCGCCACAACGACGACCTTGCCGGAATCCAGATCACGACGGAGGTTGTCGCTTTCGATATTCAGAATGCGCGCCTTGTTGAACGTGTTGTCGGTCAGGATGCGCGCCTGTCCGCCAGTATAACTTTTGGCGTCGACGCCCGCGTCCTTCAGCGCCATACACAGAAGGCCGATGGTGACCTGTTCGCCGGTGGAGATCACCACATCCAGCTCACGCGGGTCGGGATGCGCCTGGATTTCCTTCGCCAGGGCGATGAGGCGGTTGGTCTCGCCGCTCATGGCGGAAACCACCACCACCACCTGATGCCCCGCATCCCTGAACTTTGCCACGCGCCGGGCGACGTTACGGATGCGCTCAGGGCTTCCCATCGACGTGCCGCCGTATTTTTGAACGATTAAGGCCATGCTGATCCAATCCGTGAAATACAGTGAATAGTAAAACCTTCTGATACTAATGGAAAAGAAGTTTCAAGTGGAGAACAATTTTTACAAATGTAAATGCGAAAGGACACTTGCAATTATGTTATCCAGTTGTATATAATTCCGGTCATATAACTTTAGTTATATTCATCAAAACGCCGCTTTCTATTGACAAACAATGACTTGAGAGGAAAAAACATGAGCAATGCGAAAAGTACAGATAACTTCGATCCCCGTGAAATCCGGCGCAAGCTGGGGCTGAACCAGCAGCAGTTCTGGTCACGCATCAACGTCACTCAGAGCGGCGGCTCCCGCTACGAAAGCGGGCGCAACATGCCCAAGCCCGTGCGTGAACTGCTGCGTCTGGTTCACGTTGAGCAGATCGACATCCATCGTATCAAGCGTGAAGACTTTGAAGTGGTCGAGTACCTGAAGAAGTACGAACCCGACAACTTCAAGACGCTGAAGAAGACCGCACACAGCAAGCTGAAGGCGGAAAAGAACGCCTGATTCGACGACGTGAAACCATAGAGCGCACGCAGCGTCAGGGTGAAACCATCACCCTGACGCCCGTTTTTTGCGTGATGCGCTGCCCCCAGGCTTCCAGTTCAGCCGCGCCAATCCGCTCCAGTTGCTCCGCGCCGTCCTGATGCGAAGGTCGCGCCAGCCCGTAGAGATGCACGCCCTCAATCGCATCCGCCACCTGCGCCAACAAATCCAGATACGCGTTTTCCGCCGCCGCGTCCGGCGCGACGCCATCGCGGGCAAACCAGCAGGTTTGCACCCAGACCGGCGCCAGTTCAGCCGCGCGGCGCAGATTGCGAATCACCCGCTCCGGCCTGCCCGGTGTTCTGTTGACCGCCAGCATG
Source organism: Zoogloeaceae bacterium (assembly GCA_031273565.1). Classification (GTDB taxonomy): domain Bacteria; phylum Pseudomonadota; class Gammaproteobacteria; order Burkholderiales; family Rhodocyclaceae; genus Azovibrio. The sequence goes on from JAISRR010000191.1 coordinate 2,772, forward strand.
CCCGCCGCGTCGCCCCTGTCCACCTTGAACCAGACTTCGCCGCCTGCCGCCGCCAGCGTTTTCAAGCCTTGCCGCACCGTTGCCCTGTGGATGAGGCTGCCGTTGGTGATGAGGCGCAACGGCAGGCGTCCCTTGAGCGCGTGGCGTTCCAGCACAGCGACCACGCGCGCTGCGGCGTCAGCGAATTCCGCCGCGCTGGTCGGCTCGCCTTCGCCGGAAAACGCGATGTCCGCGAGCCGCCGATACCCGGCTTCCGCCACATGTCGCGTCAGATAATCCCCGCGTAACGCCTCGTCGAGAAAAACATCCAGTTCGCGTTCCAACGCGTCGAGGTCAATCGCGTCCGGCCCGCCGCGCCGCAGGTTTTCGACCTGACAATACACGCAAGCCCAGTTGCAGGCGCGGTTCAGATTCAGGTTGACGCCGATCGAAACGCCGCGCGCGCGCCGGGAAAGCACGGGATAAACATAGTTCAGCCCCGCCTGGTCGCGCCGGTGGTCGACCACCGTCAGCAGCGTATCGTTCATGCCGTAAAACCCCTGAGGTGAAAACAGAACGTTATAATTTAACGCTTTGCACAATGGCCTGTCACCTTTTACCCATGCAAATCACCCGCCGCCTGGAATTCGATGCCGGGCACCGCATCCCCGACCACAAGAGCCAATGCCGCAACCTGCATGGGCACCGCTACGTTATCGAAATCACCCTCACGGGGGAAATAACGGAAACCGAAGGCGACGCCGCCTGCGGCATGGTGATGGATTTTTCCGACATCAAGGCCATCGCCAGAGCGCGGCTGGTCGACGCCTGGGATCACGCCTTTCTCGTCTATCGCTGCGACAAGCCCGTGGTCGATTTTCTCGCCAGCCTGCCCGAGCATAAAACGGTCATTCTGGATTGCGTCCCCACGGCGGAAAATCTGGCGAGAATCGCCTTCGACCGCCTCGCGCCCGCCTACCGCGACAGCTACGGTAAGCAGTTGAGACTGCACAGCGTCCGGCTCTACGAAACGCCGAACTGCTGGGCGGAAGCGTTTCAACCGCCGACGGATTGAGCATGGACTTTCTGACCGACCTTCTGACCCGGCACCCTGCCCTGCATCTGCCGCTGGCGGCATGGGCGGCGGTGGCGGTGGATCGTCTGCTGGGCGAGGCGCGGCGTTTTCATCCGCTGGTGGGGTTTGGGCGTCTGGCGAACGGGATCGAGGCGGCGCTGAATCCACCGCCAAAATACGACGAAACCAGCGTTTTTTACCCGCGCACGGTCTGCGTTTATGGGGGGCTGTGCTGGGGATTGGCGGTGCTTCCCTGGGTTGCGCTGGCGTTCTGGTGGCGGGCGCAGCCGGGTTGGGCGTGGTATGTGGATGTAATCCTGTGTTATTTCTCGCTGGGGGCGCACAGCCTGTTCCAGCACGGAGAAGCCGTGCGGCGTCCGCTGGCGGCCAACAATCTGCCGGAAGCCCGCCGCCGCGTGGGTCATCTGGTTTCCCGCGATGTCAGCCGCCTGTGCGCGACCGGCGTAGCCCGCGCCGGAGTGGAATCCGTGCTGGAAAACGGCAACGACGCCATTTTTGCGACCCTGTTCTGGTTTGCCCTGCTGGGCGGCCCCGGCGCGCTGCTGTTGCGGCTGGCGAACACGCTGGACGCCATGTGGGGCTACCGGAATGACCGGTTTCTTTACTTTGGCCGGATGGCGGCCCGACTGGACGACGCGATGAACTGGATTCCCGCCCGGCTGACGGCGCTGACCTACGCGCTGCTCGGCAATCCCGCCCGCGCCATTGACTGCTGGAAGCGCCAGTCTTCCGCCTGGGAAAGCCCCAACGCCGGGACGGTGATGGCGGCGGGCGCGGGCAGTCTGGGCGTGTTGCTGGGCGGCAACGCCATTTACGAAGACAAAGAAGAACCCCGCCCGCGTCTGGGGCATGGGGCAGACCCCGACCATCGCCACCTTCGCGCCGCCATTTGTCTGGTGCGGCGCGGCCTGTGGCTGTGGGTCTGTCTGTTTCTCATCGCGGGCGTGGGCTTCTGTCATGCCTGAACACGGCGGGCGGCTGCGGGAAGCGGCGCGTCGGGGCGGCATTCCCCTGGAAGCCTGGCTGGATTTATCCACCGGCATCAATCCGCTCGGCTGGCCTTCCCCGCGCCCCTTTCCGACGCTGCCGCCGGAAGTCTGGCAACGCCTGCCGGAAGCCGACGACGGTCTGGAAGCCGCCGCCGCCGCGTACTACAACAACCCGCGCCTCCTGCCCCTGCCCGGTTCGCAGGCGGCGATTCAAACCCTGCCCCGGCTGTTTCCCCCCGCCGCCCTCGCCTGCCTCGCGCCGCTCTACGCGGAACATCCGGCAGCGTGGCGCATGGCCGGGCACAAGGTGCGGCAACTGCCCGCAGGCGACCTGCAACGGGCATTGGCGACCATGACGCCGTATGTCCTCTTCTGCAACCCCAACAACCCGACCGCGCATCATCTGGAACGCGAAGCGGTGCTGGAAGCCGCCAAACAACTGGCGCGCCGGGGCGGCTGGCTGTTCGTCGACGAAGCCTTCGCGGACGCCTGGCCGGAACATTCCGTCAGCGACCAGGCGGGGAGCGAGGCTTACCCGAATCTGGTCGTGTTTCGCTCACTCGGCAAGTTTTTTGGTCTGGCGGGCGTGCGGGCGGGTTTTCTGCTGGGCGACAAAAACCTGCTCGCGGCGTTGGCGGCGAAACTGGGGCCGTGGCCGGTCAGCCACCCGGCGCGCTGGGTCGCCGCCCGTGCCTTGCAAGATAACGACTGGCAGCAGGACGCCCGCCGCCGCCTCGCCGCCGACAGCCAACGCCTGAAAACCCTGCTCACCCCGCTGGCGCAGGAAAAGCCGCCTGCCGCCTGCCCCCTGTTTGTCACGCTGCCCCTGAAAGCCCCCCGTCCCCTGTTCAACTTTCTGCGCGAACGCGCCATCCTGACGCGCCTGTTCCCGGAAGCAGGCCTGCTCCGCTTCGGCCTGCCACCCACGCAGGCCGCGTGGGGAAAACTCGCTGAGGCGGTTCAGAAGACAGAGGACTGAAGACAGTTCGTCATGCGGCGCTTGAGTGCAAAGCAGCCGAAGGCTGACCATGACTGCGCCCATTACACGTTTCTTCCTGACCCGAAACGCCGCAAGTGCAACGAGGAAATCGCTGACCGCCAGTTGCGGCGCAAAGGTAGGGAAAGGTAGGGCGGTATCGAAGAAACCGCCGTTGTTGACATGCGGCGCGTTCGGAGAACGCGCCCTACCTGAACCCATCCTGCCTGAACCCATCCTGCCTGAATCCATCCTGCCTGAACCCATCCTGCCTGAACCTGGCCTGCCTGAACCTGGCCTGCCTGAACCTGGCCTGCCTCAAATATACGACGGAAAGGTAGATACTGTTATCCCCGTCAAGCGCCATGGAGGGTGGGGTCAAATGGTGTGCGGGATTTGAGGACACCGAAGGCGACATGGATGAGTTTTCTCATCATGGCGCCGATGATCAG
>JAISRR010000055.1 GCA_031273565.1 Zoogloeaceae bacterium
GTGGAGAGCAGCGAAACGCCCTGGGCGGCCAGTCCCTGGGCAAATTCGAGAACGCCCCGCTTATCGGAGACGGAAATCAAGGCTTGTTGAATTTTCATGGCAATACGGGGGAAAAATCCGGGTGAGGATCAGATCAGGTTGAATTCAATCAGTTTTTTACGCAGGGTGTTGCGGTTGATGCCCAGCATCTCCGCCGCTTGCGTCTGGTTGCCGCCAGCTTGCTTCAGCACGATCTCAAGCATGGGCCGCTCGGCGCTTTTGATAACCATGTCATAGATGGCGTTCGGCTTTTCGCCGTTCAGATCAAGGAAATACTGCTCCAGCGCGCTACGAATGCAGAGCGAAATATCTTCGTATCGACGAATCTCCTGGTGCGAGCATTTTTCCGCTTGAATGTGTTGGCTCATGCCGCCAGCGCCTCCAGAGAATTGACGTCCGCCAGCGTATCCATCACATCCGGATATTCAGGATGCCCGGAATGCTGCGCCAAACGCAGGAAAAAATCATCCACCGCCTGCTGTTGCGAGGCGATGGAAGGCAAAGTGTTCATGTTTTTGCGAAAGGCCGCCGATCCTGCCAGCCCACGGGTGTACCAGGAAATGTGCTTGCGGGCGATTTTCACCCCCGTATCCACACCATAAAACGCATACAAATCCTGCAAGTGCTCCTGCAAAACCGCGTGAATGTCCATTACCTGCGGGGGAGGCAGGTTTTCACCGGTCTTTAAAAAATGTTCGATTTCCCGGAACAGCCAAGGCCGTCCCTGCGCCGCCCGACCGATCATCACCCCATCGGCGTGGGTAAGGTCGAGCACATATTTCGCCTTTTCCGGCGTGGTGATGTCGCCGTTGGCGATAACCGGAATGGCGACCGCCGCCTTGACCTCCGCAATGGTGTCGTACTCCGCCTCACCCGTGTACTGATCCGCACGCGTGCGACCGTGGATGGCCAGCGCGCGAATGCCGGCATCTTCCGCAATGCGGGCAATGGCAAGCGCGTTTTTGTGTTCGCGGTTCCAGCCGGTACGGATTTTCAGCGTCACCGGCGTCTCCGGCACCGCCTCCACCACGGCATCGAGAATGCGGGCAACCAGCGCCTCATCCTGCATCAGCGCGGAACCGGCCATCACGTTGCACACTTTTTTGGCCGGACAGCCCATGTTGACATCAATGATCTGCGCGCCGTTATCCACGTTGTAGCGGGCGGCCTGGGCCAGCATGGCCGGGTCGGCCCCGGCAATCTGCACGGCAACGGGTTCTGCCTCACCCGCGTGGTCGGCGCGTCGCCGGGTCTTGGCGCTGCCGTAGAGCAGCGAATTGGATGTCACCATCTCGGAAACCGCCAGCCCTGCGCCCAATCGCTTGCACAACTGGCGAAAAGGCCGATCCGTCACCCCGGCCATGGGCGCGACGAAGAGATGGTTACGCAGGGAAAACCCACAAAATTCCATGTACATGAACGACCAAAAGAGAGGGCACGAAGAAACACAAGGAGAGGGATTGTAACATCGGGAAGCGTTCGAAAAACAATCAAAAACGCCTGCGCCAATCCGGCGACCCGATATAAGGCGTTTTAGAAACGGGCACAGCGAATGCGCCCGTTTCCGAAAATTTTAGCGTGTCTTAGCGCACGTCGAAGCGGTCGAGATTCATCACCTTGGCCCAGGCGGCGATGAAGTCTTTGATGAACTTCTCTTTCGCATCGCCGCTGGCATAGACTTCGGCCACGGCGCGCAATTCGGCGTTTGAACCGAACACCAGATCGACACGGGTGCCCGTCCATTTCAGCGCGCCAGTCTTGCGATCCTTGCCCTCGAACACGTCGCCCGCCACTGTCCACACCGTGCCCATATCCAGCAGATTGACGAAGAAATCGTTGGTCAACGCGCCGGGTGTGGCGGTAAACACCCCGTTTTTATCGCCCCCCGTGTTGATGTTGATGACACGCAGGCCACCGATCAGTACCGTGAGTTCCGGCGCGGTCAGGGTCAGCAACTGCGCCTTGTCGATCAGCATCGCTTCTTCAGGAATGGCGTACTTATGCTTGCTGAAATTGCGGAAGCCATCGACGAGCGGTTCCAGCACGGCGAAGGAATGGATGTCGGTTTGCGTTTGCACGGCATCGACGCGGCCCGGCGTAAACGAGGTTTCGATGCCGAAGCCCGCTGCTTTTGCCGCCTGTTCGACGCCCACACCGCCCGCCAGCACAATGATGTCCGCCAGCGACAACTTGCCCGAGGCTTGCTGGATTTGCGTGAGCTTGTCCAGCACGTTCGCCAGTTTGGGCGGCTCGTTGACTGCCCAGTCCTTCTGCGGCGCCAGACGGATGCGCGCACCGTTGGCGCCGCCACGCTTGTCGCTGCCACGGAAAGTCGAGGCCGAAGCCCACGCGGTCGATACCAACTCGGACACCGACAGCCCGGAGACCGCAATCTTTGCTTTGGCCTCGGCGATGTCGGCGGCGTTCGGGCGATGCGTCGCTCTGGGAAGCGGGTCTTGCCAGATCAGATCTTCCTTTGGCGCTTCGGGGCCGAGGTAACGCGCTTTCGGGCCAAGGTCGCGGTGCGTCAGCTTGAACCAGGCGCGGGCGAAGGCTTCGGCGAAGGCTTGCGGCTGATCGAGGAAGCGGCGCGAAATCTTTTCATAGGCCGGGTCGAAACGCAGCGACAAGTCGGTGGTGAGCATGGTGGGCTTGCGCTTTTTCGCGGGGTCGAACGGGTCAGGGATGATGGCTTCGGCGTTTTTGGCGACCCACTGATGCGCGCCAGCCGGGGATTTCGTGAGTTCCCATTCGTACTTGAACAGGTTTTCAAAAAAGAAGTAGCTCCATTGGGTCGGCGTTTGCGTCCACACCACTTCCAGCCCGGAAGTGATGGCATCGGCCCCCTTGCCGCTGCCGTGACTGCTGGCCCAACCCAGACCCTGCGACTCGATCGGGGCCGCTTCCGGCTCGGCGCCCACTTTGTCCGCCGGGCCAGCGCCGTGGGTTTTGCCCAGGGTGTGACCGCCAGCGATCAGGGCGACGGTTTCCTCGTCGCCCATCCCCATGCGCGCGAATGTTTCCCGAATGTCTCTAGCGGCAGCGACCGGATCAGGATTGCCGTCCGGGCCTTCCGGGTTAACGTAGATCAGGCCCATTTGCACGGCGGCCAGCGGGTTTTCCAGATTGCGGTCGCCGGAATAACGGCTGTTGGGTTTGTCGCTGGTGGCCAGCCAGACTTTTTCACTGCCCCAGTAAATGTCTTCGTCCGGTTCCCAGACATCTTCGCGTCCGGCGGCGAAACCGAAGGTGCGAAAGCCCATCGTTTCCAGCGCGACATTGCCGGTCAGGATCATCAGGTCGGCCCAGGAGATTTTTTGCCCGTATTTCTGTTTGATCGGCCATAACAGGCGACGCGCCTTGTCGAGATTGACGTTATCCGGCCACGAGTTCAACGGGGAGAAACGTTGCTGACCACGTCCGCTGCCGCCGCGACCGTCACCCGTGCGGTAGGTGCCCGCGCTATGCCAGGCCATGCGGATGAACAGGCCGCCGTAATGGCCCCAGTCGGCTGGCCACCAGTCCTGCGAATCGGTCATCAGCGCCCGCAAATCTTTCTTCAGCGCGGCGTAGTCGAGCTTTCTGAATTCCTCGGCGTAATTGAAATCTTCCCCCAGTGGGTTCGATTTCGACGAGTGCTGGCGCAGAATCCTGAGGTTCAACTGGTTCGGCCACCAATCCTGATCGGACTGAACGCCGGATACCGTGCGAGCGCCGTGAAAAGGACATTTGCTTTCGTTACCCATGGGTGATTCCTCCTCGATGAGATGGACGGGTTGCGGTGCTGCCAAGTCTGGTCATAATTACCCTGCATGTCCAGCAAATTAACCCTTCTGTAGTGACAGGTTACTGATATTCAGGCTACCCTGTGGCCTGTTGCAATTCGATCACGCTGTTCTGATGACAGTATCCGGGATGTCCCGCCATGATCTCTATTGAATATCACCATGCGCAAGCTGATGGTTTGGAGCTGTGTCAGGAGTTTGAGCCGATAAAACTGAAGGGTATTGTAAAAAATTGCGCCTGCCTCTGCAGGTGGCGCAACAAGCGTAAACCGGACTGAACCTGCGAGCGCCACAGCAAAATCCTGTGGCGCTCATTTCATTCAGCCCAATCTTGCATATTTGAAATTTGAACCTACGATAACTCGCCTGCGCCATCATCGGCATGATCGGCGGCGCGATCGTCTGCGGACGCCTCCCCTGTTTCATCCACCGCCCCTGCTTCATCCTCTTCGCCGCTTTCCGCCACTTTTTCCAGTCCCGTCAGTTTTTCGCCTGCGTCCAGCGCGATGAGGCGCACGCCTTGTGTGGCGCGTCCCAGTTCGCGGATTTCGGAGACGCGGGTGCGAATCAGGACGCCGCCGGTGGTAATCAGCATCACTTCGTCTTCGTCCGT
>JAISRR010000166.1 GCA_031273565.1 Zoogloeaceae bacterium
AGCCGATCTCGCACCGCATCGACCACATGCTCTCCGGCGTGCGCTCGCAGATTGCCATCAAGATTTTCGGCGAAGACCTCGATACCCTGCGCGGACAGGCCGACGCCCTGCGCGCCCGGCTGGCGGGCATCCCCGGCATCGCCGATCTGGAAATCGAAAAGCAGGTGTTGACGCCGCAAATCAAAATTCGCGTCGACTACGCGGCAGCGGCGCAATACGGCGTACCCACGCCGCAAATCCTGGCGACTCTGCAAGGGCTGGTCAAGGGCGAGAAAGTCACCCAGATCGTCGAAGGCGGACGGCGTTTCGCGCTGGTGGTGCGCCTGCCGGAATCCTCCCGCTCCCTTGAGGGGCTGGGCCGCATTCTGCTGGATACGCCCACGGGACGCATCCCGCTCTCGCGCATCGCCAGCATTGAGGACGGCGACGGCCCCAACCAGATCAGCCGCGACGACGGCAAGCGCCGCATCGTCCTCTCCGCCAACGCCCAAGGCCGCGCCCTCTCCGACATCATCACGGACATCCGCAAAGTGGTGAATGAAACCACCCTGCCTGAAGGTTATTTCATCACTTTGGGCGGGCAGTTTCAGGCGCAGGAAGACGCCTCACGGCTGGTAGGTCTCCTCTCCCTCGTCTCGCTCGCGCTGATGTTCGTCGTGCTCTACAGCCGCTACAAATCGGCGCGGCTCTCGGCGCTCATCATGGTCAACATCCCGCTCGCGCTGGTGGGCGCGGTCATCGGCCTGTGGCTCTCCGGCCAGCCGCTTTCCATCGCCGCCCTGATCGGTTTCATCACCCTCGCGGGCATCTCCGTGCGCAACGGCATCCTCAAAGTCAGCCACTACATCAACCTGATGCGCACCGAAGGCGAAGCCTTCGACCACAAAATGATCCTGCGCGGCTCGCTGGAACGCCTCTCGCCCGTGCTGATGACCGCGCTCGTCACCGCCTTCGCCCTCGCCCCGCTGCTCTTCGAGGCCGAACGCCCCGGCACCGAAATCCTCCACCCGGTCGCCGTGGTGATCTTCTCGGGACTCATCAGCTCCACGCTGCTCGACACCTTCCTCACCCCCGCCATGTTCTGGCTCTTCGGGAAAAAGGACGCGGAAATGCTGATGGCGGACGCGGAAATGGAGGCGCTGTAAAAGTGGGAGGAGCTTTGCGCCGGGTTGGGGTGGAAGCGGACGAGAACGTCCGCGCTCCCAGGGGGCATCCCCACCCCACCGCAGGATTTGCCCCCTGACAAGGGGGTTGGTGGGTTGGGGGATTCGCCGCAAATTTTCAACGCCCCAAACCCCCCTCAATCCCCCCTTGTCAGGGGGGAAGCAGGCCGGGAACGTGGGTCTTCTCCTTCCTTTCTCTCTCTGATGAAGGAGACTCCGGAGGAAGTGGTGGCGATTAAGGGGCGGGATTTGGATTTCAGAGGGCAGAGGACGGAAGATAATAAAGACAGTATGTGCGCTCATGGCAAATTTCCGATGTACGAGACATTCCTTGCGCGGCGCACCTCGCAAACAAAAGGCAAACACAGGCGATTTTTCCTGTTTCTGACTTGTATCATCTACAATTCCGCAAAAACTGGTATCGTTATAAAAATATGCTCTGGAAAATCGCCCCATGAACCAACCCCTCCACCACCCCTTTCCTCCCGGCAACTATCTGAACCGTGAATTGAGCCTTCTGGCCTTCAACCAGCGGGTCATGGCGCAGGCCAGGGATGAGCGGACGCCGTTGCTGGAGCGGCTGCGGTTTTTGTGCATCGTCTCCAGCAACATGGACGAAATGTTCGAGATTCGCGTGGGCGGCCTCAAAGAGCAGATTCGGGCAGATTCGCATACCCTGACGACCGACGGCAAGACCGCGCAGGAAGTCTTTCGGCAGGTCAGCGTCGGCGCGCACGCGCTGGTGGAGGAACAGTACCAGATTTTCAATCAGGAACTGCTGCCCCGGCTTGCCGACGAGGGCATACGCTTTATCCGCCGTTCTGTCTGGAACGAGGCGCAGCGGGCATGGATACGGGATTATTTCGTCCGCGAGATGATTCCGGTGTTGACGCCCATCGGCCTTGACCCTTCCCACCCCTTCCCGCGCGTGTTGAACAAAAGCCTCAATTTTGCCGTGGAATTGCAGGGCAAGGATGCTTTTGGCAGAAGTTCCGACGCCGCCATCGTGCAAGCGCCGCGCATGTTGCCCCGCGTGGTGCCCCTGCCGCCGGAACTGGCGGAATGCCCTTATGGTTTTGTGTTCCTCTCTTCCATTTTGCATGAATTCGTGGAAGAGCTTTTTTCCGGCATGACGGCGCTGGGCTGCTATCAGTTCCGGGTCACGCGCAATTCCGACCTGTTCGTGGATGAGGAAGAAGCCACCAATCTGCGCACCAAACTTCAGGGCGAGTTGACGCATCGCCATTTCGGGAATGCCGTGCGTCTGGAAGTCGCCGATAATTGTTCTCCCGGCATGGCGAATTTCCTGCTCTCGCAGTTCGGGCTGGCCGAAGCCGACCTGTACCGGGTTCAGGGGCCGGTCAATCTGGTGCGTCTGATGCAGGCGCCAGACGACATCGACCGTCCCGACCTGAAATTTCCCCCCTACGCGCCGGGGCTGCCCAGGGGGCTGGACAAGGGATTGAACCAGAATCCCGATCTTTTCGCCCTGATTCGTCAGGGCGATGTGTTGCTGCATCACCCTTACCAGTCCTTCGCCCCGGTCATCAACCTGTTGCAGCAAGCCGCCGCCGACCCTCAAGTGGCCGCCATCAAGATGACCATCTACCGCACAGGCGCGGATTCGGTGCTGATGCACTCCCTGATCCGCGCCGCCCAGAACGGCAAGGAAGTCACCGTCGTCGTGGAACTGATGGCCCGTTTTGACGAAGAGGCCAATATCGGCTGGGCGACCCGGCTGGAAGAAGTCGGCGTTCATGTGGTGTATGGCGTGGTGGGCTACAAGGTGCACGCCAAGGCGCTTTTGATTGTGCGCCGGGAAGATGGCCAGTTGCGCCGCTACGCGCATCTGGGAACCGGCAACTACCACCCGCGCACCGCCCGCCTGTATTCCGACTTCGGCCTCATGACCGCCAACGAGGAAATCGGCCAGGATGTCTCGGAAGTTTTCAAGCAGCTCACCGGGCTGGGCAAGGCCCGCGCCCTGCGGCATTTATGGCAGGCGCCCTTTACCCTGCAAGGAAACATCGTCCGCCACATCCAGGCGGAAGCGGAACATGCCCGCGCCGGCAAAAAAGCCAGAATCATTGCCAAGATGAACGCGCTTCTGGAACCTGAAACCATCAACGCGCTCTACGAGGCTTCCAAAGTCGGCGTGCAGATCGACCTTATCGTGCGCGGCGTTTGCGCCTTGCGTCCCGGCGTGCCGGGGCTTTCGGACAACATCCGGGTGCGCTCCATCATTGGCCGTTTTCTGGAACATCACCGGGTGTTTTATTTCTTTGCCGACGGCGAGGAAAAACTCTATCTTTCCAGCGCCGACTGGATGGAGCGTAACTTTTTCCGCCGCATCGAACTGGCCTTTCCCGTGCTCGACCCCCGACTCAAAAAACGGGTCATGCAGGAAGGCTTGCGCTACTATCTGGCCGACAACCAACTGGCGTGGGAGATGTCCGGCGAAGGCCGCTACACCCGCAAACGCGCCTTGCGCGCCAAACCGGGAAACGCCCAGGCGACCTTGATGGCGGCGCTGGGGCGGTAGGCACTGGCGTAGAAAGTGAATTGAAAGCGAGGCGGGCGGTCATGATGAAATAT
>JAISRR010000207.1 GCA_031273565.1 Zoogloeaceae bacterium
AAGGTGGCGATAATGTTGATTTGCCCGTCCGCCGACGCGGAAGAATTGAAATAGGCAAGGTGCTCAATGCCGTTCAACTGGTCTTCAATGGGCGCGGCCACCGTGCGCGCCAGCGTTTCCGCCGACGCGCCGGGATAATTGGCGACCACCACGATGGTCGGCGGCGCGATCTGCGGATACTGCGCCACCGGCAGCACATTCGCCGCCACCAGACCGGCAATGACGATGACAATGGAGATGACCGAGGAAAAAACAGGACGGTCGATGAAAAAATAGGATTTTTTCCTGGACATGACGGCCCCTTAGTGTTGTTGGGCGTCAGCGGGCGCGGGCTGGCTTGACGCGGCGGCGGCCTCCGCCTTCGGTTGGGGCGCGTGGGGCGCGACGGGCATGCCGTGCCGCAGTTTCAGGAGGTTGTCGATAATCACCCGGTCTCCGGAATTCAGGCCGGAGAGCACAATCCAGTCCTTGCCCGACCATTCGCCCAACTGGACGGAACGCTCGACAATTTTGTCATCCTTGTCCGCCAGCATCAGCATGTCGCCCTGTGCGGTCTGCAACACGGCGCTTTGCGGCACCAGATAGACGCCCTCGCGCTCCCCGGTGGTGAGGCGCACCCGCACAAACTGTCCCGGCAACAGGTGGCCCTCGGCATTGGGAAACTCGGCGCGCAATTGCTGCGTGCCCAACACCGTATCAATGGCGGAAGCCAGAAAATTGATCTTGCCGTGCTGCGGATAGATCGTACCGTCCGCCAGCACCAGTTCCACGTCGCTGATGCTTTCCGGCGTCAGCCGTCCGCCCGGCAATCTGGCGGCCTCGCCTTCCGACAGGGAAAAACGCACCCATATCGGATTGTTCAGGTAAATGCGGGTCAGGAGACTATCCACACCCGTGGTAATCAGGTTACCCACCGATTTGTCCGCCCGCCCGGAAACGCCACTGACCGGCGCGGTGACCGAAGTCCAGGAAAGATTCAGTTGCGCCTGCCGCAAAGCCGCCTGCGCCATTTCATTGGCGCTCACCGCATCGTCATACTCGCGGCGACTGACGCCATTAATCTCCAGAAGTTTCTGCGCCCGCGCCATCTCCCGCGCCGTCTGGTCAGCCCGCGCCTTGGCCTCCGCGTGCGCAATCTCGTAAGGCGCGCGGTCAATCTGGAATAACGGCTGCCCCTCCCTGACCACCTCGCCTTCACGATACAACTGCTTCGTCAGAATGCCGCTCACCCGCGCCCGCACCTCGGTTTCCTTGGCGCCTTCCGTCTGCGCCATGATTTCCAGCGTCTGCGGCACCCGCTGCGGCTGTGCGCTCAGCACCGTCACCGGCAACGCCGGTTGCTCAGGTGGCGGGGCGTCGGATTTGGAACACCCGGTCAACAAGACGCCGCCCAGAATCAGCGGCAGCAGGTGGTGACCCAGGCGGCGACGAGAAACATTCTTGTTATTTGAAAACATGGCTCAAGGCTCCGTGGAGAATGAATTTTGGGAAAAGAAGGGGCAGATTATGGATACATTCATGTATGTATGTAAAGTTTTTTTGACGATTTCGGGTAAATCGACGCGCGCATTTGTTGCAAGTGCACATGAGGCGCATGGTCCCGCAGGGCGTTCGGTAAAGGTCACGACGCTTTCGGGTTCATCGTTCATCCTGACGGAAAGGAAGCCTCGTGTTGCCCCACATCGTCTTGTCTTCTGCACCCATGACGAGCCACTCCGGGTGTGCGGGGCAGTGAGCATCCGCGCTCCTGGACAAGTTCTACGCCCTCCGCCCCTTCGGTGCGCTTCCCTCGGTGAGGGTGCTTCAGCAATGGCAATACGCTTGCAGGGACAAGCGGTTGATGCCGCTCACCAGCGCTTTCAGCGAAGCGGTCACGATGTCATCGTCCAGACCGACGCCGTAGCGCGGTCCGCCAAATTCACCGTCCGCCCGGACACGCACTTCCATGAAAGCGGCGGCGCTGGCTTCGCCTTCCTGACTGGAACGGGTGGCGCGCTCCTCGAAACTCGACACCTGCGCGGTGACGCCGATGCCCGTCAGGGCGTGGATGGCGGCGTCGATGGGGCCGTTGCCCTGACCCGTGAGGCGTTCAGATTTCCCTGCAAACACCACCTCCAGCGCGATCCCCTTGCCGTCGGCGGCGAGCTGATGCCCCCGGTAGGCGAGCGGCGCGTCCGTTTCCAGATAGGCGGCGGAAAACAATCGCCAAAGGTCGGCGGCGCTCATTTCCCGACCCGCGTCGTCCATCTGCCGTTGCACAATACCGGAAAACTCCACCAGCAAGCGGCGCGGCATGACGATGCCGTAGGCGGATTCCATCAGCCAGGCGATGCCGCCCTTGCCGGACTGACTGTTGACCCGGATCAGCGAATCGTAGCTGCGCCCCACATCCGCCGGGTCGATGGGCAGGTAGGGCACGTTCCAGCGAGGGCTGTTGTTTTCCCGTTGCGCGGTCATGCCTTTCTTGATGGCGTCCTGATGCGAGCCGGAAAAGGCGGTGAACACGAGGTCGCCGACATAAGGATGGCGCGGGTGGATGGGCAGGCCGGTGCAGGCTTCAAAGGTGCGCGCGACCGCGTTGATGTCGGAAAAATCGAGCCCCGGCTCGACGCCCTGGGTGTAGAGGTTCAGCGCCAGGGTGACGAGATCGACATTGCCGGTGCGTTCGCCGTTGCCGAACAGACAGCCTTCCACCCGGTCGGCCCCGGCCATGAGGCCAAGTTCGGCGGCGGCGATGGCGGTGCCCCGGTCGTTGTGCGGATGCAGGCTGAGGATGATGTTTTCGCGGCGGGCGAGATTCCGGTGCATCCATTCGATCTGGTCGGCGTAGATGTTGGGCGTCGCCATTTCCACCGTGGTGGGCAGGTTGAGGATGATTTTATGGTCGGCGTCCGCGCCCCAGGCGGCGGTCACGGCGTCGCAGATTTCGAGCGCGAAGGGAAGCTCGGTGGCGGTGAAGGTTTCCGGGCTGTATTCGAAAATGATGCGGGTTTCCGGCATTTTTTCGGCGCAGGTCTTGATGTGGCGGACAGAATCGACGGTCATGTCGATGAGTTCGGCCTGACTCATGCCGAACACCATTTCCCGGAAGGGCGCGGAAGTGGCGGTATACAGATGCACGATGGCCTGTTTCGCGCCCGCGAGGGCGGCGAAGGTGCGCTCGATCAGGGCGGGACGCGCCTGGGTCAGCACCTCGATGGCGACATCATCGGGAATATGGCCGCCTTCAATTAGTCCGCGCGTAAAATCGAAATCCGTCTGCGAGGCGGCGGGAAAGGCAACCTCGATTTCCTTGACGCCGATGGCGCAGAGCATGTTGAAGAAACGCAATTTCTTTTCGACGTTCATCGGCTCAAAGAGCGCCTGATTGCCGTCGCGCAGGTCGGTGCTCATCCAGATGGGAGGACGGGTCAGACACGCTTCCGGCCAATGTCGGCGGGACATGGCGACCGGCGGGAAAGGATGATATTTGGGGGCGGCGGGCGATTGCATGCAAAAAGCTCCTGAAGAGAAGGTGGAAAAAACAATGAAAATGGTACGGAAAAAGGTCGGCAAAGTGCTTGCGTTTTTCCCCTTCGAATCCCCAATCATTAGAATAAAATTGCAATCTTTATGAAAATACGGGAATAATATTGTCATCTTTGTAAAAACATGAGTGAGACATGCTTGATCGTTATGACCGTGAAATTCTGAACATCCTGCAAGCGGAGGGTCGCATCAGCAATCAGGATCTGGCCTTGCGTGTCGGCCTGTCGCCTTCGCCCTGCCTGCGCCGGGTGCGCGCGCTGGAAGATTCCGGCCTGATTCTCGGGTATCGCGCCCTGCTGGACGCGCAAAAGCTGGGTTTTACGCTGATGGCGCTGATTCATATTTCGATGGACGCGCACACGCCCGAACGCTTCGCGGGCTTTGAAGCTGCGGTGCGGGAGATCCCCGAAATTCTCGAATGCCTGCTGATTACCGGGCAGGACGCGGATTATCAGTTGAAAGCCGTGGTCGCCGACATGGAAAGCTATCGCGCCCTGTTGCTTGACCGCATCACCCGCATTCCCGGTGTAACCGGGGTGCATAGCAGCTTTGTGCTGCGTCGGGTGATTGATAAGGCGGGGCCGCCGGTTTTCTGATGCCTTGCAAGTAACATTTTTTTACAGGCGTGCAACGAAACCTGACATCTTTAATCGGGAATTTCCTCTAGAGTGCAGTCATTGGTTATGCCCTCCTCTCGAAGCCCCCTCGAGATATCGCCCCCGTCGCCCCCTCCCGGTGGCGGGGGATTTTTTTGGAGTCGGCGTATTCCATATACATGGAGACCATCATGAAAACCTTGACCGTCGGTTCCCTGCTTTCTCTTGTGCTTTGTCTCGGATTCAGCGCGGACGCGCTGGCGGACGGGCATTCCCGGCAGGGGCAGCAGATGCAGCAAAGGCAGCAGGCACATCGGGTCGAACCGCAAAGATTCCACGCGCAAAGACCGCCCGTTGTCACACGTCACGCGCCGCAACGTCGCGTTGTCGTTTCCACGCCGCGCGTGGTGTATCGCGCGCCGCTGGTGGTTTATCAGACCCCCGTGGTTTACTACAGCGCGCCGGTTTACTATCCCGCTCCGCCGGTTGTCGTGTACGAAGGCGCGCCGCCGCAAGTCATCCAGCAGTATCCGCCGGAACCGCCGCCCGCGCCGCCTGTGGAAAGCGGTCAGAGTGGCTTGAGCGCCGGGCAGGTGATCGGCGCGGTTGCCGGCGGCGTCATCGGCAGTCGCTTCGGCGGCGGCAATGGCCGCCTCGTCACGACTGCGGCGGGCGCGGTGCTGGGCAGCGTGATTGGCGATACCCTTTCCCGCTGAAAAAGCACGCGGGGAAAAAATGAGCGACAGGCATGCCTGTCGCTTTTGTTTTTCGGGCATCCTGAAACCGGATTCCGGCGGACGGAAACATTACGGCGACGCGGCTTCCGGCAACAGCACCCACATGCGTCCCCGCTGTTTCATGCGACCGGCGCGTTGTCCGGCTTCATGGCCGAAACCCCAGAAAAAATCGGCGCGCACGCCCCCCTTGATGGCCCCGCCAGTGTCCTGCGCCAGCATCAGGCGATTCAGCGGCGCATTGCTGTTGGGGCGGGTCGTCGCCAGCCATACCGGCGCGCCCAGGGGAACATAGCGCGCGTCCACGGCGATGCTGCGTTCCGGCGTCAGCGGCACGCCCAGCGCGCCGATGGGGCCGACATCGGGACTGCTGTCCGGCAATTCGCGGAAAAACACGTAGCTGGGATTTTTATCCAGCAGCGCGCGCAATTCGCCAGGATGCGCTCTGGCCCAGGCCTGTATGCCCTGCATCGAAGCCTCTTCCGGCTTCAATTCGCCGCGTTCGATCAGGACGCGACCGATGGAGTGAAACGGATGCCCGTTCTGGTCGGCGTAACCGATGCGCGCGAGGCTGCCATCGGGCAATTCCACCCGGCCTGAACCCTGGGTTTGCAGGAAGAAAAATTCTATCGGGTCTTCCACCCAGAAAAGCACCCTGCCCGGCACGCGACCAGAAACGTCATGCGCTTGCGCCTCGATTTCGGCGCGGCTCCAGTACGGCACGACCTTGTTGCCCTCAATGCGCCCGCGCACGCGCTTATGTTGCAATTCAGGGAACAAATCGCCCAGTTCGATGGTCAGCATGTCGGCGGGCACGCCCAATACCGGCGTCTGATTGCGGGCATCCCGCTGGCGGCTGCCCCGGATCAGGGGTTCGTAATAACCCGTTACCAGACCGTTTACGCGACCATCCGCTTCGATGATGGCGTAGGGCGTGAAATTTTCCTCAAAAAAACGACGCGCTCCGGCTTCGTCGCCCTTCAGTGTTCTGGCGCGCCGGCACACCTCCCGCCATGTCGCGCCGTGCGCTTTGTCCGCCATCCCCCGGCAGGAAGTCTGAAAAGCCTGCCAGGCGGCGGCAAGCGAATCCTCCCGCCAGCCCGGCAGGTCATCCCAGGTCGCGGCCTCAAGACGGGGGGGCGGCGGGGAGGCTTCTCCGCGCGTTTCAGCGGGCGTCGGCGGGAGGCTGGCGGAGCACGCCGGACAGACCGGACAGGTCATGGCCTCGGTCACGGCAGGGCAGGCGTTGGCTTGGGCGGCAGACGGGGTGGCGGTGGACGGCGCTTCCGGTGTTTTCTCCCGCCAGGGCAGGGCACAGGCGGCGAGGGACAGGGAACATAAAATGATAAAAAAATTTTTGCAGAAAGATTGGCTTTTTTGCATGGCTGTGGCTAGATTGGCAATTCTGGATCAAGTATAACCTCTGTCATGTCTATCCCGACTTCTTCTTCCGCGCCACAACCGGAGCGTTTCGACCGGCTGCTGCAACGCGCCGAATCCTTGTTGGCCCGTATCGAGGCGCAATTGCCGCCGGTTGCGACCTTGCCGGACTGGGGAAAAACCGTCGCCTGCCGCTGGAAAGTCCGCCAGGGTCGCGGCGCGCTCACGCCAGTGCGACTTCTGCACCCCATCCGCCTTGCCGACCTGACCGGCATCGACGAGCAAAAGGCGCGCGTCGTCGCCAACACCCGCCAGTTCGTGCAGGGAAGGCCCGCCAATAACGTGCTGCTGACCGGCACGCGCGGCTGTGGCAAATCCTCGCTCATCAAGGCGCTGCTGAACGAATTTTCCGGGCAGGGCTTGCGGCTGATTGAGGTCGACAAGGAAGACTTGACCGATATTGCCGAAATCATTGACCAGATTGTCGGAAGGCCGGAAAAATTCCTGGTGTTCTGCGACGATTTGTCTTTTGAATCCGGCGAAAACGCTTACAAGGCGCTTAAATCCGCGCTCGATGGCTCCATTGCCGCGCCGCCGGAAAATGTGCTCATCTACGCGACCTCCAACCGTCGCCACCTGATGCCGGACTACTTCGCCGACAATCTGGAAACCGCCCGCGCCGACAACGGCGAAATTCATCCGGGCGAAGCCGTGGAAGAAAAAGTTTCGCTCTCCGACCGCTTCGGTCTGTGGATTTCTTTCTACCCTTTCGATCAGGAGGCTTATCTGTCCATTGTCGCGCACTGGCTGGCTTTTTTCGGTTGCCGTCCCAAAGCCATTGCCGCCGCCGGGCGGGAGGCGCTGAACTGGGCCTTGAGCCGGGGTTCGCGCAGCGGTCGCGTCGCCTGGCAATTCGCCCGCGACTACGCCGGACGCGCCGGACAAACCCAGGATAACGGCGCGGCTCGCGCCAAAAAACGCAAGGCGTCGCCATGACCTCCATTCCTCACGTCGAAGTGGTCGCCGCCGTGCTCATGAGTCGGGACGCGCAGCATTTCGTGCTCGCCTGTCGGCCAGAGGGCAAGGCTTACGCGGGTTACTGGGAATTCCCCGGCGGCAAGATTGAAGCGGGCGAATCGCCCCGGCAGGCGCTCGCCCGCGAGTTGCGGGAAGAACTGGGCATTCGCGTGACCGAGGCCAGCCCGTGGTTGTGCCGTGATTTTGATTACCCGCACGCGCATGTGCATATCCGGTTCTGGCGCGTCACCACCTGGGAAGGCGAAATTGGCGTGAGCGCCCCCTTGGAACACAGCGCGGTTTGCTGGCTGAACACGAATGGCCCCTGCAAGTTGGCGCCCATGCTGCCCGCCAATCTGCCCATCCTGAAGGCGCTTGCCCTGCCTGCCCGCATGGGCATTACCCGGGCGGCGCAAAATGGCGTCCGCGCGGAACTGGAGCGTCTGGAAAAAGCGTTGCGACAGGGTTTGCGCTTCATCCAGATTCGTGAACACGACCTTCCCGTCGCCCGGCAACAGGGATTTATCCGCGCGGTCATGGAAATGGCCGCGTCCGAAAACGCGCTGGTCGTGTTGAATGAAGACGGCAGCGGCATAGCCGCCGAACTCGCCCGTCTGATTGGCGCGCACGGCATCCATTTGACCAGCAGGGCGCTGGCGCAGAGCGCGAAACGCCCGAATTTTCCCTGGGTCGGCGCGTCCTGTCATAACGCCGCCGAACTCGCGCAGGCCGAGGCCTTGGAACTCGATTACGCACTGCTCGGCCCGGTGCTGCCCACCCCCAGCCACCCGGAACATCCCGGTCTGGGCTGGGAAGTGTTCGCGCAACTGCTGGAAAACACGCGCCTGCCCGTATTCGCCATCGGCGGACAAGGCGTAAACACCCTGAAAACCGCGCAGGATTTGGGCGCGCATGGGGTGGCGGTGGTCAGAGGACTGAAGACGGAGGACGGAGGACAGTAAAATTTCCGGCGCAACGCGCCGCCAATTGAGCCTCCCTCTCCGAGGGAGGTGGCGCAAAGCGCCAGAAGGAGTTCCATATCCCCGGCGCTTCGCGCCGCTGACTTTACTGTCCTCCGTCTTCAGTCCTCTGTCCTCTGAATCCTGAACCCTGGAAAAATTGTTAAAGTAATTTCCACACGCGCCGTAAGAACACATAAGCAGATTCAGGACGCTCGGATGCACAGAACGCGCCGGGTCTGATTTTTAAGAACTTTTCGTGAAGGAGAACTAAAATGCCTCAAATCATTAACACCAATATTCCGTCCCTGAACGCGCAACGGAATCTCAACACCTCGCAAGGCTCACTGAATCAGGCTCTGCAACGCCTGTCTTCCGGCCTCCGGGTGAACAGTTCCAAGGACGATGCCGCCGGTCTGGCGATTGCCTCCAATATGGACGCGCAATCGCGCGGTATGGTGGTCGCCATGCGGAACGCCAATGACGGCATTTCCGCCGCGCAGACGGCGGAAGCGGGCTTCGACGCCATCAGCGGGCACTTGCAACGGATGCGCGAACTGGCGGTGCAATCGGCTTCCGGGCAATACGACGAAGCCAACCGCGCCGCTCTGGACGCGGAATACCAACAACTGAGAAGCGAAGTGGAGCGTGTGACCACGGCGACCAACTTCAATGGAAGAGCGTTGCTGAATGGCACTTTTTCGAATATCGGCTTCCAGATCGGCGCGACGACCGTAGATACCGACTCGCGCATCAGTGTCACTATTCAGTCTCTGGACGTGTCAAGCTTGGGTAACCTCTGTGCGGATACGGCTGCACTGGATGCGATGTCGGCATTGGACACCGCCATCAACAGCATCAACAGCTACCGCGCCGACCTGGGCGCCATCCAGAACCGTTTTGAAGGCGTGCTGGTGCAACTCTCTGCCGCGCAGGAAAACACCGAAGCCGCCAAGAGCCGGATCATGGATGCGGACTACGCCGCTGAAACGGCGAAGTTGTCACGCGCGCAAATCCTGCAACAGGCGGGCACCGCGATGTTGGCGCAGGCGAACGCACTGCCACAGAACGTGCTCTCGCTCTTGCGATAACCCGCTGACCGACTGACGGGTGGGGCACGACAGCGTTCCGGCTGCTGTGCCCCTTGCCGCAGATACAGAAGGAGATGGACATGGACATCACGAGTATCGGTGCAGTACCTGTTACCCCCCTCGCCACCACGGCGACGCAAGGTCGCGCGCCGACTGCGCCGGTCAGCCGGGAAACCCTGGCGACCGGCGTGGGCGGCAATGCCGATGGCGCGCGCCAGCAGGAAGTTTCACCTCCGGTCGTGGGTCGGGAGCAGGCGGGCGCAACCGGTTGGGATCGCGCGCAGGCCACCGAGGTTCAGGAACGGCAGGCGAAGGAACAAAAGGTTGAGGCCGAAGAGGTCGTGCCGCGTTCGCCGCAGGAAGCCGCCGAGCAGCAAAAAAAGGCGGAAGAAGAAACGCGGCAGAAGGTGCGGGAAGGGGTCAAAAACCTGAACGAGTTCATCAAGCCTTATAATACTTCGCTCGCGTTCTCGGTCGACGAGGAGAGTGGTCGGGTCGTGGTCAAGGTCACGGACAACGACACCAAGGAAGTCATCCGGCAATTGCCTTCCGAAGAGGCGTTGGCGCTCGCCAAGGCGCTGGATAAACTGAAAGGGCTGCTCATCCACCAGAAAGCATGATGGTGCGCGGTAAATTGAAATTGCAACAAGGAGAATCATCATGGCATCTGTTAGCTCGCTGGGCGCTGGTTCCGGCATAGATTTGGAAAGCTTGCTCAGCAAGCTCGTCGCCGCTGAGCGGAAGCCGAAAGAGGCGTTGTTGACGCAGCAACTCGCTTCTTACAATGCCAAAATTTCCGGCCTGGGCACCCTGAGCAGCAAACTCTCCGCTCTGCAAACGGCGGCTCAGGCGTTAAAGCCCGCCACGCTGCAATCGGCGGCGGAGAAATTCGCCACCTATACGGGCAGTCTGGACGAAAAAGTCGGCAAGGTCACCGTCGGCGAAGGCGCGGTTGCGGGGAGTTACAACCTCAAGGTCACGCAACTGGCGCAGGCTCAGAAAAGCGTTTCGGGCGCCGTCCTCGGCGACAATCCGCTGGATGGCACGGATTTCAAGATTGAATTTGCGAGCGGCAGCACGCGCACCGATATCACGATTTCCGGTCAAACGACGCTGGAAGGGCTGCGTAACGCCATCAACGCCAAAACGGAAGAAAGCGGCGTCAGCGCCACCATCATCAATGAGGGTGCGGCAGGCAAGCGTCTGGTGCTGTCCGGCGCGGACGGGGAGGCGTTCACCGCGAGCGGCGGCGGCCTGGCGTTCAATACGACAGCCGCAAAGGAGGCCAAATTCAGCATCGACGGCATCGACATCACCCGTTCGTCGAACAAGATTACTGATGTGATCGACGGGGTGACCCTTGATCTGACCGGCACAACGGGCGTCGATGGCACAACCCTCTCCATCTCGAAAGAGAGCGAGACCAAGCTGAAATCGGCGCTGGAAGCCTTCGTCAAGGCGTATAACGATGCCAACAGCAGCATCAAATCCCTGGGCGCTTACGACCCGGAAACCAAGGTGGCGGGGGCGTTGCAAGGCAACAGCGTGTTGCGCGATACGCAAAGCGCGTTGTCCCGTCTGGTGTTCGACACCGGCCTTGGCGCGGGGACTGACCGGCAGACGCTTTCCAGCATCGGCATCACGGTTTCAAAGACCGGGGACGGTTCGCTTTCCATCGACGCCGACAAGCTGGCGGCGGCGATTGCCAAAAATCCGGAAGGGGTCGCCAATCTGACCGCCGAGGTGGGCAAGGCCTTCGACTCGAAACTGAACGAAATCGTCGGCACGGGCGGCAGGATACAATCGAACACAGATAGCCTGAAAATGAACGTGCGGGATGTCGAAAAGCGTCAGGAAGCGTTAGACTTGCGGATGAAGGCAGTCGAAGCCCGCTACCGCGCCCAGTTCACCGCTCTGGATGTCTTGCTTTCCAAGATGAATTCCCTGAGTAATTCTCTGGCCTCAAGCCTGGCCTCGCTGCCGACTTCATACGGTAGTAGTAATTAGCAGCAAGTCGTTATCCTTGCCGGAGAACCTGATGTTTGGCAGCAACAAGAATCCCACCCACGCCTACGCTGAGCTGGCGCGCGAATCCGATATTCGCGCCGCCAGCCCGCATCGTCTCATCATCCTGCTTTTTGAGGGTGCGCAAAGCGCGATTGCCGTGGCCAGAGTGCATGCGGTGGAGGGGCATTTCGCCGAGCGTGGTTCGCATATCACCAAAGCCATCGACATCATCGCCAATGGCCTGAAAGCCAGTCTGGACATTCAGGCGGGTGGCGAACTGGCCGGACGGCTGGCGGCGCTTTACGACTACATGGTTTCCCGTCTGCTCTGGGCGAACATGAAAAACGACGTGCCCACGTTAGACGAGGTGCAATCCCTGTTGGGCGAGATTCACGACGCCTGGCGGCAGATCAATCCTGACAAGCAGCAACAACGGTGAGCTTGTCATGAGCCGCAGCCCCTACGAAAACATGGAACAAATCCTGGCTGAAATCGCCCGTCGCGCCGAGGCCAGGGAATGGTCATCCGCCGCGCAAGCGGCGGTAGAACTGGAGGCGCAGGTTCGGCAGGGGTTGATGCCGACGCCGACAGCGGCGGATCGCGCCGCCCTCGAAGCGGGGCTGGCCCACATCGCCGCCATCAACGAACTGGCCGTTCCCCTGCACAAAGACATCGCCACGCTGCTGAAAGCTTTTGGCAGCCCCGCTTCGCCTGCAAGTTCCGTCTGAACGCCGGAGCCGGGCATGATTCCCGCCGATGTCGTTACCCGCCTGACCCTGACGAACGCGTTGCTCACCCAACCTGCGGGGCCGGTGAACAAGGTTTCCGATGCCCTGAACCTGAACGAATTCGCGCCCGGTCAACGGCTCGCGGCGACCATTCAGGCGCTCTTGCCGAACGGCGCTTATCGCGCCACGATCGCCGGACGCGATCTGACCCTGTCGCTCCCCTTTGCCGCCAAAGCGGGTGACACGCTGGAACTGGAAGTCGTTGAACAGAACGGCAAGATGACGCTGGCGATGGTGGCGGGGCGGGCGGCGCAGGCCGGGACGCAGGGCGCGGCCGAGGGCGAGGCGAACGCCTCGGTCGCCACCCGGTTGACGGTTACGGGTCGCCTGATCTCGGAATTGCTCGGCAGTCTGGATAAAGAGGGCGGCAAGCGTCCACAACCCGCGTTACTGAATAACGCCCAGCCGGTGGTCAGCCGTTTCCCGGCACAAGCCGCCGATCTTGCGCCGGCCCTGAAAGCGGCATTGGTCAAAAGCGGCATGTTTTACGAGGCGCATCAGGCGCAATGGGTGGCGGGCAAGGCCCCGCTCGAAACCCTGCTCGCCGAGCCACAGGGCCGACTTTCCCCCGCCGCGCACGCGCCCGGGCCGCAGCAGGGTGCGGCAACGACGACGACAGCGACAGCCGCAGCCGCAGCCGCAGCCGGGGGCGCGGGCAATGTTGCGGCGCAAAGCCGCGCGGTCGCACAAGGTAACGCCGCCGCCGCACAAGCGAATGTCGCCGGACAGCCAGCGGCATCCGGCGCGGCGGTCGAGAGCGGCGCGTTGCGCGTCAGCATGGGGCTGGTCGTCGCGCAGGAATTGACGCCGCTGGTGCAGCAGCAGCTTGAGGCGCTGGCGACCAACAGCTATGTCTGGCAAGGCCAGATCTGGCCGGGGCAGAATATGGATTGGGAAATCGTGGAAGAAGAGGGCGGTCGCGAGCAAAGCGAGAATATCGCGCCCAACTGGACAACCCATCTGCATCTCACCCTGCCGCGTCTGGGCGGCGTGGACGCCACCCTGCGTCTGATCGGCGGCAAGGATATCGAGATCAAACTGCGCGCCGGGAATGCCGAAACGCGAGCCTTGCTGAACGCCGCCAACGGCCCCCTGCAAAAGCAGTTCGCTACCGCCGGGCTGAAACTTTCCGCCTTTGCCGTCAGCCGCCCGCGCACGGAACAAAGTCATGCGTCGCCCGAAGAAGCCTGAAAAAACCGAAACGCGCCGCGAAGCCGTCGCCCTGGCCTACCGCCAGACAGACGCCGCGCCGCGCGTGGTCGCCAAGGGGCGCGGGCTGATTGCCGAGGAAATCATCTCCAGAGCGAAGGAACACGGCGTTTATGTGCACGAATCGCCGGAGTTGCTCTCGCTTCTGGTGCAGGTCGACATTGACGAGCACATCCCCAGCCAACTCTACCTCGCTGTCGCCGAGCTGCTCGCCTGGCTCTACCGCATCGAACACGGCGAATCCGGCCTGCCGCCGCCTCCCTTGCTCCCGGCGGGGGGCAGAGGACTGAAGACAGAAGACTGAGCTCAGTCTTCTGTCCTCTGAACCGGTAACTGTGCAGCGCCCATGCGCGAATGGATGATGGCGGTTTTGCGGGCGAGGCCGCTTGCCTTGCGATGCGTGTCGTAATAACGGGGATTGGGGGCCATCGCGGCCAGACGCGCGGCCTGCCAGGTGGAGAGCTGGTTGGCGCTGACGCGATAATAATGGCGTGAAGCGGCTTCCGCGCCAAACACGCCATTACCCCACTCAATGACATTAAGATAGCATTCGAAAATGCGTTCCTTGTCCCACAGCGCCTCGATCATCAGGGTAATCAGGGCTTCCTGCCCTTTACGCAGCATGGATCGGTGCGGGTTCAGAAACAGGTTTTTCGCCAGTTGTTGCGAGATGGTGGACCCGCCGGCGACAAAATGTCCGGTTTTCTGGTTCTTTTGCAGGGCGACCTGGATACCGTCCCAGTCGAATCCTTCATGATCGACGAAACGGGCGTCTTCGGCGGCGATGAGGGCGCGTTTCAGGTTGTCGGAAATCTGGTTGTAATCCACCCATTGATAATCCAGGCGCGCGTCGGGATTTTGCTCGCGCAGTTCGGCGAGCCGGATGCTCATGAAATGGGTTTCCTGCGGCGGCGTCCATTTCCACCACAACAGCCAGCCGAAAAACCAGAGTTGAACAAGCAGAAAAATGAGGACGGCGAAGGTGAGCGCCCATTGCAGAGACTTGAAACAGTGGAACAGCACGCCGCGCCGTTTTGGGGTGGCGTGGCCGGAGGTGAACCGGGGCTTCATGATGCGCGCAATTCCGCCAGCAGGGCGTGGGTTTCCGGACGTTTTTGCCGCCAGACGAAAAAGGATTCCGCCGCCTGTTCCACCAGCATGCCAAGACCATCCGCCCGCCGCGCCGCGCCCGCAAAACGCGCCTGGGCGAGAAAGGGCGTTTCGTCCTGAGCGTACATCATGTCGTAAGCGAGGCTGCCGGGCGCAAAAAGGCCATCGGGCAGGGGCAGGGACGCGCCGGAAAGACTGGCGGAGGTGGCGTTGATCACAAGATCGAATGGCTGCCCGGCCAGTTCCGCGAAGCCGGTTCCACAAACGGGGCATTGCGCCGGTTCCGCCAACGCGACCAGCGCCCTGGCTTTGTCGGCGTTGCGGTTGGCGATGGCGAGCGTTGCCGGATGGCATGCCAGCAGGGGCGCGAGAACGCCGCGCGCCGCGCCGCCCGCGCCAAGCAGCAGCACACGCTGTCCGGCGATGGGGAAAGCGAGATTGGCTTCGATGTCGCGCACGAGACCCGCGCCATCGGTGTTGTCGCCGAAGATGCGACCCGCCGTGAAAGAGAGGGTGTTGACCGCCCCGGCTGCGCGGGCGCGGGGAGAAAGTTCGTCCGCGAGGCGAAACGCCTCTTCCTTGAAGGGCACGGTGACATTCGCCCCTTTGCCACCCTCATCGATGAACCGGCGCACGGCGTCCGCGAAGCCGTCAAGCGGGGCGAGGCGGGTTTCGTAGCGCAAGGCTTCGCCGGTTTGCAAGGCAAAGGCGGCATGAATGCGCGGACTCCGGGAATGCGCGACGGGATTGCCGAACACGACGTAGGTGTCAGAGGACAGAGGACAGAAGACAGAGGACAGTAAGGTTTGCTCAGGCGTTGCCTTCGCGGTGGACAAATTTTCCCCCCCGGATGGTTGTGCCTTCTCGTCCGGCGCGTTTGCGCCGCTGACTGTTCTGTCCTCTGTCATCTGTCTTCTGTCTTCTGTCTTCTGTCAGCGTCAACGCGTTTCCAGGCTGTCGCCTCTGGTAAAAGTCCAGGTGCGGGTGATGACGAGCTGGTCGGTATCGCGCGAGATGGCGGGCGGGAAGGGCGCGTAGGGCGCGGACATTCGCACGATGCGGATGGCGGCGTCGTTCAACACCTTGTGCGGCGAGGGTTTGTCGACGTTGATGTCCAGCACTTCGCCGGTTTTGTTCAGGGTGACGGTGAGCGTCAGCGTGCCGTAGAGTTTTCCACGCGCGGCTTCCGGGTAATTCAGGGTGCCCCAGCGTTCCACTTTCTGCCGCCAGTCTTCGATGTACTGGGCGAAGCGATATTCCTGCGTGCGCGCGCCGATGAAGGTTTTGCGTGGTCGCTTGTTGTATTCGTCGATATTTCTGGCAATTTCGGCCTCCAGCCGGGCCATGGCGCGGGCGGATTCGAGCATGTCCAGGCCGTCCGTCGGCGTGGCGGAGGTGGTGTCGAAAACCTCTTTTTCCTGCACGCGGGTCTTGATGTTGCTGTTCCGGGCGGTGAGTTCGCGTTGTTCAGCTTCCAGCGCCTCGACCCGGCGGCGCATCTGTTCGAGCTGGTCGCCGTTCTGCGCGTTCTGATCCGGCTTCAGGAAAGTTTTGGCGCGCCTGTCCTGCTCGGTGTTGCCGCCGCCATCCAGATGGGTCTGCGCCAATGCCTGTACATGTTTGGGATCGGGCGTGCTGGTCGAATGGCTGTTAACCAGAATGACCTCCAGCCCCCGGTCGCGCACTTTTTTACGGGGAGGATCACCGGAGGAGAAGTTGCTGCCCACCGCGATGCCGTGCAGGAGGATGGAAAAGGTGAGGGCGACGCCGAAGGAATGCGCCTGCACTGAACCGGCAAGCTGCGTCAGGGCGCGGCCGGGAAGGGTGAGGAGGCGGAGCAGGGACACGGTTTCAGGTTCCGGCGTCAGCGGTGGCGGCGGTATCGGTAACGGAGGTGGCCTCGTCGACGGAGGGCGTTGCCGTTTCGTCGTCGTCTTCGTCATCCGCGATTTCCTGCCGATCCAGCGTCTCAATGATGTGGCAGCGCACATCCAGTTCCAGATCATCCAGCCCGTCAATCGCCACGCGCAGGCGTTGCCCCGACGCAAATCCCGTCGCGCCGGGAATGCGGGCGAACAGCGGCAGGCTTTCAAAGCGCACCAGTTCGTCGCGGCGCACGATAACGATGGCTTCACGCAGCTTTTCCTGCGCGAGGTAACGCAGGCACCAGTAGCGTTCCAGATTACGCTGGAACTCGGCGTAGGCGGCGTAAGTCACCTCGAAATCGCGCATGGCGGCGAACAGTTCGGCGGAACGCGGCGCGAAGGGCGGCGGTTTGCCGTTCAGGGCGGCGATGAGTTGGCGTTGGCAGACGAGATCGGAATAACGGCGCAGCGGCGAAGTCATCCAGGCGTATTGCGGCACCCCCAGACCTTCGTGCGGTTGCGGCGCGGTGCTCATGCGCGCCTTGCCGCCGGTTTGTGCCCGATACAGGCAGGCGACGCCAAGATCGGCGAGCAGGCCGCCCCAGGTGGAGTTGGCGATAATCATCAGTTCCGCCACCAGCTTGTCGAGCGGACTGCCCCGTTTTCTGGCGACGATGTTGACCCGGCAGGCTTCCGGGTCGGCGAGGTCGCCTTCAATCTCGAAGTTGTAATCGTTGACGCCCTGACTGGCGGAAGGCTTGCCGCGTCGCGCTTCGCAGGCATTGGCGAAATGCCAGAGGGTGAGCAATTCGTCGCGGAAGGGTTCATCCGGCAACGCGCCGCCCACGCTTTCTGCGTTGAACCAGGGTTCGATTTCGTGGTGGCGCAGGTTGGCGGCGATGGGCGTCAATTCGGCGCGGGATTCCGTGTTGGTGATGTTCCATCCGGCGTCGACCGTCAGGTAGAGCGAAAGGGTCGGGCAATCGCGGCCCCCTTCCAGCGTGTAGGCGTTTACCACGGCTTCCGGCAACATGGTGATTTTCGCGCCCGGCATGTAAACCGTGGAAAGACGGGCGCGGGCAATGGCGTCGACGGGGCTGCCGTGGGTGATCGCCAAACCCGGCGCGGCGATGTGGATGCCGATGCGCCAGCCGCCATCGGCAAGCGGCGCGACCGACAGCGCGTCATCGACTTCGGTGGTGGCGGCGTCGTCGATGGAAAAAGCGCGCACGCCATCGGCGCGGGGCAGGTCGTCGGGTAAAGGGGGCAGGGCAATGGACGGAAAGGCCGTGCCTTTGGGAAACTGTTCGGACAGAAAGCGGCGCAGATGGACTTCATAGGGCGATTTCAACGCCCCGGTTTTCAGCAGGAGTTCCGGCAGGCTGCATTGGGAAGCCGCCGCCGCCGCTTCAAACGCCTTGATTTCCGGTCGGTTGCGGTCGGGCTTGCCGAGCAGGGTTCCGGCGTAGGGCGCCAGTTCGGCGGGCAGGCGTCCGGCGCCTAGTTCAGCCACCCAGTTTTCAATGGCGAGCGCTTGTTGACGTTTTTTTTCAAGGCTTGCCAGAGCAGCTTTGAGAATGTCGGCAGGGGCCTTGCGGAAATGCCCCTTGCCTTTGCGGTGGAAGTAAACCGGCGCGCCATGTAGGGCGAGCAGGAGCGATGCCGCTTCCGGCGCGGCAGGGTCGTGACCGTAGTACTCTCTGGCCAGATCAAGAAAAGCAAATTCGCCTTCACCGGCAATCTCCCACAAAAATTCCACATCAATCTCTGACGCCAGCGGCGCGGCGTCGGCAAGCATCTGCGCGGGCGCAGGATGCTGAAAACGGAGCAACACCTGGGCGGCCTTGATTTTGCCGCGTTTGCCGGACGGCATCTCCACCTGCAGGGAGGTTTCGTTGTCCATGAGGATACTGCCCGCCTTGAAGCTGTTGTCTTCTTCAAATAATACGTAGTTTGCGCTCATTGCAAAATTATAAACCGGCGAATTCGAGGAGTTGCGCAATGAATTCAGGAAAGCGCGTAAAACCGTGATTTCCCCCCGCGCACACCCGCATGGTCGCGCCCGCGTAATGCGCTTTTGCCTTCCGGTAATCGAGGACTTCATCGCCGGTTTCCAGCAGGAGCAGGTAGCGTTCCGGCGTTGGTTTTTCGACAGCGAACGCCTTGAGGGTATCCAGATTCGCGGGTTCGACCCGGATGCGGTCGCCGGTATGAAAATTGTGCCGGATGCCGAGATAGCGTTCGAGGCTCAGGTGCGCCGCCACCGCCGGGTTAATCAGCACCGCCCGGAGATTGTGCCGTTCGGCCAGCCAGGAAGCGTAATAACCGCCCAGAGACGAGCCGACCAGCGTGACCGCGCCGGGTGTTTCGGCAATGAGGCGCTCCAGCAGGGCGATGGCGTCTTCCGGCGGCCAGGGCAGCAAGGGGGCGAGCAGGCGGTCGGCCAGTCCCCGCGCCGTCATCGCTTCGCGCAACGCCCCGATTTTCCAGGACTGCGGCGAGGACGCGAAGCCGTGCAGGTAGAGGATCGAAGTGGCGGGCATCAACCCAAGGCCTTGGTGATCTGACCTGTCTGCCAGGCCCAAAGCAGCACCACCCCCCCGAAAACGATGCGATACCAGGCGAAGCCGACGAAGGTGTGCCGGGAGATGAAGCGAATCAGCGCCTTGACCGCCAGCAGGCCGAAAATGAAGGAGGCGACAAAGCCAACGGCAAAAACCGGGAAATCTTCCAGACGCAGCGATTGCCAGTTTTTCATCACGTCATAGAGCGTGGCGGCGAACATGGTGGGAATCGCCAGAAAAAAGGAAAACTCGGTGGCGGCCTGCCGCGACAAGCCGAAGCACATGCCGCCCATGATGGTGGCCCCGGAACGCGAGACGCCAGGCCACATGGCGACGCATTGGGCAAAGCCCACTTTCAGCGCGTCGCGCCAGTCCATGTCGTCGAATGCCGTTACCCGGTTCGGGGCGGGTCGGCGCTCGATGTAGAGGATGAGCAGGCCCCCGCCGATCAGGGCGATGGCGACGGAAACCGGGTTGAAGAGATAGCCCTTGATAAAGCCGTGCAAGAGCACGCCCAACACGGCGGTGGGCAGAAAGGCAACCATCAGGAGACTCCAGAAATGCCGCTGCACCGGGTCGCTCCGCCATCCGCCCAGCGCCTTGCCGACGCGGGCGCGAAAGTGCCAGCACACCGCCAGAATAGCGCCCAGTTGGATGACGATTTCGAACACCTTGCTTTGTTCGTCCGTGTAATCGAGCAGATTGCCCGCGATAATCAGATGTCCGGTGGAAGAAATCGGCAAAAATTCGGTCAGCCCCTCAACGATACCGAGGATGAGGGCTTTCAATAACAAAATGAGATCCATGAGAAATGCGGGCGTGAGTGAGGGACGGAGTTTATCAGGTTCAGGAATCAGGAATCAGGAATCAGGAATCAGGAATCAGGGATCAGGGATCAGGGATCAATCCCGAAACGCCTTGCAAGTCTGCGTGGCTCATCTTGCCTTTGATCCCTGAAACTCAAAACCGTTCGTCTGCCCGCAAAAACCGCCAGCGTCCTGGCGGCAGGTCGCCCAGGCGCACTTTGCCGATGCGCACCCGCTTCAGCCCCGTCACCTTCAGTCCCACCAGTTCGCACATGCGGCGAATCTGGCGTTTCTTGCCTTCGCGCAGGATGAAACGCAACTGGTCGGCATTCTGCCATTCCACGCGCGCGGGCTTTAACGCCTTGCCATCCAGCGACAGCCCGTGGCGCAGCATCTCCAGCCCGCCCGCGCGGAGTTCGCCCTCGACGCGCACCAGATATTCTTTTTCCACGCCGGAATTTTCGCCAATCAACTGGCGGGCGGTGCGACCATCCTGGGTGAGCACCAGCAGACCGGTGGAGTCGATGTCCAGACGGCCTGCCGGGGCCAGACCTTGCAGGCAGCGCGGGTCGAAGGCCGGGGCGTCGGGATGGGCCGGGTCGCGCCACTGGTTTTCCCGGCGAATCAGCGTGACCGCCGGTTCGTAGCCCGGTTCCGGTTGGCCGGAAACGAAACCGACGGGTTTGTTAAGCAGCAGCGTGACCCGTTGTGACTGGGCGCGGCGGGCTTCCGGGGCGAGGGTGATTTTTGCGTGCGGATGCGCGCGCGTCCCCAGTTCGCTCACCTTGACGCCCTCAACGAAGACCCAGCCGCGTTCGATGTAGTGATCCGCTTCGCGGCGGGAACAGTAACCGCGTTTGGCGAGCAATTTGGAAATACGCACGCCGGAGGGCGGGGAGGCATCAGTTTCCTGGTTCATAGGTGTATGGGTGTTGTTTATGCCACAGACGCGCCAGGGTTTCCAGCAGGAGGTCGGGCTGTATGGGTTTATGCAGCACCGGCCAGCACAGGTTGGCGAAGGCGTCGAGTTGTTCGACCGAGGCGTCGCCCGTGAGAATGATCGCGCAGACGGGATGTTGCAAGCGGTTGTGCACGGCGTTCAGAAAGTCGATGCCGTTGGTTTCGCCGGGCATGCGGAAATCGGTGATGAAGAAATCGGTGGTGGCGATGGCGGGATCGAGCAAGGCTTTGTCGCTGTCGCAAAAGCAGTGGGTCTTGATGCCGTGGTTGCTCAGCCAGACATCCAGTGCGCTGACCACCAGCGGGTCATCATCAATCAGAATGCAATGGCGACCATTCAGCACGCTCAAGTCGGGGTCGTCATTGTCCCCGGTTTCGCTGGGCGCGAGGACATCGCGCTGTCCGTCCGCATTGAGGGGAATGGTGACTTCAAACAGGCTGCCGCGACCGTAACGGGATTGGCAGAGCAGGCGATAGCCGAGCAGGTCGGCCATGCGACGGGCGATGGAAAGTCCTAGGCCAAGCCCCTGGTTGCGGTCGCGCTGCGGGTTGTCCGCCTGAAAAAATTCTTCGTAGATGCGCGGCATGAATTCTTCCTTGATGCCGATGCCGGTGTCCCAGACCTGAATCAGCAGGTTGTTGCCGCGCGGACGCGCGCCGATCAGGATGCCGCCCCAGTCGGTGTAGCGGATGGCGTTGCTGACCAGATTACGCAACAGGCCGAGCAACAGGTGTTGGTCGGTCAGCAATACCAGAGGTTGTGCCGGGAAAAAGAGTTTGAAGCGCAGCTTTTTCTCTAACGCCAGAGAAGCGAATTCGTTATCGAGCCGTTGAAAAATGTCGTATAGCTCAATCGGAGCCAGTTGCGGAGAGATGACGCCCGCGTCCAGCCGGGAAATATCCAGCAGTGCGTCCAGCAGTTCGCCCAGGGTTTGGGTGGCCAATGCCATGTGGCGAACGATTCTTTTCTGGTCGGCGTCAAGGGACGTGCGCGCCAGCGCCGAGACGAACAGGCTGTTGGCTTGCAAGGGTTGGCGCAGGTCATGGCTGGCGGCGGCGAGGAAACGCGATTTGGCGACATTGGCGTTTTCCGCCACCTGCCGCGCACGGTCGGCTTCCTGCTTGGCGAGCAGCAGCGCCACTTCAGCTTCGCGGCGCTCGGTAATGTCCGTGAGGGAACCGGACATGATGCGGGCGCGTCCATGCTGATCCCAGTCGCCCAGACGCCCCTGGGCAAGCAGCCAGCGCCATGCGCCAGTGTTGGAGCGCACCCGGAACTCGATCTGCTGTTTAAAAGGTTTGTGGCGGCGCAACAGGTCGCGCAGGGCGGCGCGGATGCGCGGGACATCTTCTTCGAAAATCTGTCCTCGCCAGTCCTGTCCGGGCAGCGGCAATTTGTCCTCCGCGTAACCCAGAAGATTGTTGAAGCGCGGACTGGCGCGGAATTTGTGCGTTTCGAGATCCAGGCTCCAGAATCCCTGTTCGGAATTTTCGATAATGCGGTAGTAGCGGGTATTCTGGAGATGCATGATTCTGTTCGTGCGGCGACGCAATTCCAGCGCCGCGAGCAGCAGGCAGAGCAGCAGCAGACCCGCGCTCTCGGCGCGCATCTCTTTCAGGACAGCCGTGTAAACCTGCGTGCGGTCGATGATGTGCACCAAGCGCCAGGGGATATCCTGCAAATTTTCATTGCAGATGTACCAGTTGTCGTACTGCGCGCATCTGCCGGACGGAAGCATCATGGTCGCGTCTGTCAGCATGTCCTGTCTGTCCGGCAACACCTCACGGATATGACGCACACGGTCGTTGCTGATTTTCCGGGAACTCAACAACACCTGTCCGCTCTGGTTCAGCAGATAGTCATCACCGAACTCCGGCGGGGGAAGATGCAGAAAATGCTTCAGGGTGGCAAGGGTGAAATCCAGCGCCACGAGCGCGCGGTAATTGCCTTTTGCGTCATCAATCGGCGCGGCCAGACTGATCATGACGCCCAGACCGGCGGGATCAATGTAGGCATCCAGCCAGCGGATGGCGCGTTCGGGATTTTGCGCGGGAGCCAGTTGCGTCAGGAGGGTGTTGGCGAATGCCTCGTCCCACTCCAGTTGTTGCGGTTGGGGCGAGGGATACAGGTTGGTGAAACCTTGCCGCGAGGTGTAATGTATCCAGCTTACATCCGGGATGAGTTTTTGCATTTCCGCCATCATGGGCATGAGCGCCAGGGCGTCGCTCATTTCCAGCGCGCGCGCGCTGTTGGCCGACGGAATTTCACCCTGACCGAAGAGATAGCTGGCATGTTCGGCGGGTAAACCTGGGGGGGTGTGGCTGGTCATGAAGCCATCCGCATGGGCGCGCAGCATGGTGATAAAGTGTTGCGGTTGGTAACGGTCGTCATGTGCCAGCTCGCGTTCCGCTTCGACGCGCAAGAGACGGATATTCGCCGCGACGCCATCGGTGAGGGCGTGATTGATGCTGGATCGCATGAGTTGCAGGCGTTGTTCGGACTGGGCCAGCGTTTGCTCCACGCGCGCAAGCCAGATCTGGTAAAAGATGACAAGGGCGCAGGCCAGTACCGCAACGTTGACCAAAAGGCCGGGTCGGAAACGCTGCTTTATCCCTGTTTTTCGCCATTGTTTACCGCGTCGGCTGTTTCCCATGACTTGCTCCAATGCTCAATGGGAGATTGTCGGGAGCGCGTGCGGTTCTGTCAATCGGCATTGGAAGATCGTTGCGGGCGGCAGGGCGAATAGCCCACGCGCCGCATGCGTTGCGCCAGCGCGCTGACCCGCTCGATGAACGCCCTGTGCATGTCGTCCATGGGCATGCAGCCCGGCGTGTAGCGTTCCTGCCCATCCATGCGTCCGCCTTCCGGTTTGTTGGCAACGCGAGTTTCCCGATTCCGGAGATGACGGGCGTTGATCGGTCTCAAATTTGAGTTCAGGGTAATCGCACACGCAGACGTCGTCAGCTTTTGAGGAAACGCGTTGGCCATCAGCGGTTGATGAGGTGGCAGTATCGTTTGCGGTGCTTCACGCCAAAAAGTCGAACGCGTCGTCCAACGGCGCGAATGCCTCCTGGAATCGCAGCCTGAGCGGATTCAGGTAGGACGGGTTCAGGTAGGGCGCTTTCTCCGAAAGCGCCGCATGTTAAACAAACGGCGGTTTCTTCGATACCGCCCTACCTTGCGCCGCATGTCAACGATGGCGGTATCGTAGATCCCGCCCTACCTGCCGTCATTCCCTTGCAGGGGAATGACGGTGTTTGCGGCCAAGGCCTCGGTGTCAGTCAAATGCGATTGCCCTGAATTTGAGCTTGAGTTTTACTTTTATTTCTGATTTCCCGGACTATAATGCATGTCCTCCAAATCTGTTGACAGCCTTCAGACCGATCAGGATAATGTCGCGTTTCTGCTTGGAGGGGTTCCCGAGCGGTCAAAGGGATCAGACTGTAAATCTGACGGCTCTGCCTTCGAAGGTTCGAATCCTTCCCCCTCCACCAGGTCGTCGACGCCAGGCTGAATGGCGGACAAGGTGAAGCGGGTGTAGCTCAATGGCAGAGCTGAAGCCTTCCAAGCTTAAGACGAGGGTTCGATTCCCTTCACCCGCTCCAGCGCTTCAGGCTTCAGGACAATTGGCGGCAATTGATGGCGGTTGGCGGTAAAAATTTTGCAGGTGTGCCCATGTGGCTCAGTGGTAGAGCACTCCCTTGGTAAGGGAGAGGTCGGCAGTTCAATCCTGCCCATGGGCACCATTGGTTTTCTGTTTCTGGTAGACGGTTTTCTTCTTTTTGTTTGGTTTTGGGAGTGCTGAGATGGCTAAGGAAAAATTTTCGCGGACGAAACCGCATGTGAATGTAGGCACGATAGGTCACGTTGACCACGGGAAGACGACGCTGACGGCGGCGATCACCACGGTGCTGTCGCGCAAGTTTGGCGGCGAGGCCAAGGCGTATGACCAGATTGACGCGGCGCCGGAAGAAAAGGCGCGCGGCATCACCATCAA
>JAISRR010000209.1 GCA_031273565.1 Zoogloeaceae bacterium
GGCCAGGGCACTCGCACACGCAGATGTCGTCAGCTTTTGAGGAAACGCGTTGGCAATCAGCGGTTGATGAGGTGGCAGTATCGTTTGCGGCGCTTCACGCCAAAAAGTCGAACGCGTCGTCCAACGGCGCGAATGCTTTCCAGGAGCGCGGGGCTGGTGCCCCGCGCTTCCGGAATCGCAGCCTGAGCGGGTTCAGGTAGGACGGGTTCAGGTAGGGCGCTTTCTCCGAAAGCGCCGCAGGTTAAACAAACGGCGGTTTCTTCGATCCCGCCCTACCTGCCGTCATTCCTTTGCAGGGGAATGGCGGTGTTTGCGGCCAGGGTCTCGGAGTCAGTCAAATGCGATTGCCCTGACGGGGCGGCAGGTTTACACCTGCCGCCCCGTTGTTGTTTTATTTGCGGCGCAACGCCGACGCTGAGTTCACGCCGAACCCGGTTTTTTGCCCCCCGCCCTTCGCCGCACCAGATGCGTCAACGCCAGCACGTAGCCGGAGAGGGAATAGACGCAGAAGATGCCGAACAGCACGCCGGCGGGATACGAGGAAATCAGGGCGAAGACCAGCACCAGCGCAAATACGAAGACGAAGGGCACGCTCTTCTTGAGATTGATGTCCTTGAAGCTGTAAAAACGGACACTGGTGACCATCGACAGTCCGGCGAACACCGTGACGGCGGCGGCCAGCCAGCGCACGTCCGCGCCCGCCACGCCGAGATCCATCATCACCCAGACAAAGCCGACCACCAGCGCGGCCGCAGAAGGGCTGGGCAAGCCCTGAAAATAGCGTTTGTCGATGACTTCCAGCATGGTGTTGAAGCGCGCCAGACGCAAGGCCGCGCCTGCGCAGAAGATGAAGGCGGATATCCAGCCGACGCGCCCCAGGCTCATCAGCGCCCATTCATAAACCACCAACGCCGGGGCGACGCCGAAGCACACCATGTCGGAGAGCGAATCGTATTCGGCGCCAAAAGCGGACTGGGTGTGGGTGAGTCGCGCCACCCGACCGTCCAGACCGTCCAGAATCATGGAGATGAAGATGGCGACAGCGGCTTTTTCAAAATCCCCCTGCATGGCCTGCACAATGGCGAAGAACCCGAAAAACAGCGCCGCCGTGGTGAACAGGTTGGGCAGGATATAAATGCCCCGACGTCTGAGTTCGGGATTGAACAGGGTTTTGCGGGGTTTCAGTTCAGGCATGAGGATTTTTGGCGAGTTGGGCAAGCAAGGTGCTCGAAGCATACACTTTTTCGCCAATGCTGACGCGCACTTCGGCATCCAGCGGCAGGTAAACATCCACGCGGGAACCGAAGCGGATGAAGCCGTAGCGTTGCCCGCGTGTAAGCGTCATGCCGGGTTCCATGTAATTCAGGATGCGCCGGGCAACCAGCCCCGCGACCTGAATGCAGGTCACATCCTGCCCGTCGGCGGTGGCGCTTTTCAGGTGTATGGCGCAGCGTTCGTTCGCGGTCGACGCCTTGGCGAGCGCGGCATTCACAAACTGGCCGGGGTTGTACCAGACCTGTTTGACTTCGCCGTCAATGGGGGAACGATTGGAATGGACGTTAAACACGTTCATGAACACGCTGACCTTCAGGGCGCGGCGTTGCAGATAGTTGTCTTCGCATTCTTCGATGGCGATGACGCGACCATCGGCGGGCGCGACCACATCGTAGGCGTCCGTACCGGCAATCCGGCGCGGCGGGTCGCGGAAGAATTGCAGGACGAAAATAAAAATCACGCCGAAGATGAACGCGACGGCAGGGGCGAAGAGCAGCGTTGCGCCCAGCGCGAGTGCGAAGGAAATGGCAATGAAGGGCCAGCCTTCTTTGGCGATCAGGGGGTGGGGGTAGTCAGGCATCAGGGATCAGAGGTCAGGTATCAGAAGGCAGGGGTTATGCCACATTTATGGGGGTGTTGGCAAATGGCTTGCTTACAGGAATAAAGCCACGCTGACGTTGAATCGTCGCGCCAGTTTTTTGGCAATCATCCTTGCTGATGTCGCGTCGACCATTCAGGATGTTCGAAATGCGGCTTTGCGAGGCACAGTCGTTCAAGTCTTCCTGTTTCAGGTCGTGCTGTTCCATCAAAAAACGCAACACCGCTTTCGGCTCGGACTCCGGGATGAGGTAGTGTTCATCTTCGTAGGCGGCCATCTGGTCGGCGAGATAATCCAGCACATCGGCAAGTGGGTGTTGCTCATTGTCGCCGATTTCGTTCAGCAGGACTTCGATAGTTTGGCGCGCCTGAGCGTAATCCGTTTCTGTATGTACCGAAGTGACGCCCACCGTTTCCTTGAACGGCATCCAGGCTCGAAGAATCACTTGCGCTTCGGGCGTTGCCTTGCAGACCTGGGTCATCCGTTTCTCCTTTTTTGCTTCCATCCGTCGCGGACATAAACCTTGCGCCGGTTGTAGTGGATTGAGGCAATCAGTAAGGGATAGAAAGACGCTCGCGAAGATCATTTGGCATGTCGATGCCAGAAACGCTGAGGATGCCTAAAAATATGTCACTGCTGCTGTCGAAGCGCAGAATAATCATTTTCCTGGCATCTTTTGTGCCTTCTTTGCTGAAACTCCAAAGGCGCACTATGTGACCGTACATTGTTGTGGACAAAGATGGCGCGCCAAGAATTTCTTTGACATCTTCAAAGCGGGTTATCCCTTTTTCCATTTTCGCCAAATCTGCGGCGGTGAAATCACGTCTATCGGTTGAAGATATAGCAGAATCGGTTACAGCGGCAGTGGCTTTGGTTTTTTGACCTGATTGAGAATCTGGCGTGACGCTTGCGGCTTGTTTCCTGCCGATATTTTGGAGATGTTCGCGCACATATTCAGGCGAAATTCCTAGCGTCACATCCTTATTTCCCTGTTGCGCATTAAAATGCATACGCAGGCCGGTTGTCGCGCCTATTCCTGTCAGCAACGCTTCCGGCAAAGTCACTGACAATTCTTCTGTGTAACTACAGATTGAATCGCGAGGACACCTTGCTCCATGACTGGATTTCCGACTCACGGTTTCGACAGCAAGGCGCACGCCACTCAGGCGTGCGTTATTCGGGAAACTGACATAGTCATAAACCGCCCAATGCTGCTCGCCACGATGTTTGAATACACTGTGAAATTCATGCGTAACTGCGCCAGTAGATTTGTTTACCCATGAGATAAGTTGGCCCTCGTAGTCGCTAAAGGCATCGCTGCCATAACGAATTAGAGGAGCAGCATAGCCTGTACTACTGTTGAACTCACTATCGATTATTTTGGCCCTGCCTTCTATAACCGTCTGTGATACACAGCCAGCCAGAAGCGACAGGCTAAAGAGCGCGACAAGCGTTCTCATTGTTGAGATGCCGGGTTTCATGAGCTTTTCCTTTATGATTTGCAACAATGGACATGAATATCCGCAACAAAAAGCTGCCAGAAGCTTGCGAGCGGCGGGTCGCGGAAGAATTGCAGGACGAAAATAAAAATCACGCCGAAGATGAATGCCACGGCAGGGGCGAAGAGCAGCGTTGCGCCCA
Organism: Zoogloeaceae bacterium; assembly: GCA_031273565.1. Classification (GTDB taxonomy): domain Bacteria; phylum Pseudomonadota; class Gammaproteobacteria; order Burkholderiales; family Rhodocyclaceae; genus Azovibrio. Next base: position 3,515 of record JAISRR010000209.1, read on the forward strand.
GCGCGAGTGCGAAAGAAATGGCAATGAAGGGCCAGCCTTCTTTGGCGATCAGGGGGTGGGGGTAGTCAGGCATTGGATATTGGGTGGGTGAAAAGGAATTGGAGCGGCTTTGCCGTTATGAAATTTTGTTGAGAAAAGGAGAGGGTGTAGTCACTGTTGTTATGGCTCGATTACGAGAGTTTCCAGAACCAAACCTCTGCAGCATCCCAATAACAGTGAGTGGCGCATAATAGACCAATATTACTCGCTGCGGGAGACACGAGGTCAATATGTCCTCCACGATAACCTGGCATATCTTGGAAAGAAACTATTCCATTATTTTGTCTTCAGCCTCAGCACTCTTTGAATACTTCTTCGGTTCGCCGAGATAAATCTCATTTTTCAGAAGATTGGCTAATTTCATCTGATTTGTCTCAATCTCCCGACCTTTATATGCTCCTTTGAGGATTTTCATGTTGCCTCTGATATTCAAACCAGATTTGACTAAGGCCAAACTCATTCGAACAGCACACGTGTTACTCCATTGGGGCTTGCCTATAACGTCATCCCATCCAATTTCTTTATACAAATCTTCTGTTGAAAGCTCTCTGGTGCTTGAAAAGTTTGCTCTAACAGTCGCATACAACGGCTTTGCCATGATGATTTTCCTAAAAAATTTTCGAGTTTACTTGCAGGGAAATTTTTTTTTCAATGCTTCGGTAACTAATACACTTGCTTTTTCACGCAAGCGTTCTTGTGGTAATTTTCGTAGTTCATGGGCAATGTCAGCGTCAATTTCATGCGGCTTTTGTTTCCATGTGGCACACCCAAAATCGCCTTGTGTGGCATCGACAATGCTTGCTAGGTAGCCATTGGCGAATTCGTTTTCAAGGGCTTTTTCAGAGAAAAAATATTGTATTAGTCTTTCCCCTGTGAGTCGGGGTACAGGTTCATTGGCGCAGCATTCCATTGCGATAAGTCCAATGAGAAATATTATAGCTTTCATGGTTACTCCAATCGAGATGACAAGTACACCAAGCGTTATTGTATGTCATCTTGGAATGTTTGGATATACCGGACAGTCCTCGCGGGCTGTCCGGCGCGGGGCTGTTGGTTGCTTAGTTCTTGCTTTGGTCAACCAGTTTGTTCTTCTTGATCCACGGCATCATGTCGCGCAACTGGCCGCCGACCTTTTCTACCGGATGCTCTGCGGTCAGGCGGCGACGGGCAGTCATGGCGGGGTAGTTGGTGCGGCCTTCGAGGATGAATGCCTTGGCGTAGTCGCCGTTCTGGATGCGCTTCAGGGCGTTTTTCATGGCGGCGCGCGACTGGTCGTTGATGACTTCCGGGCCGGTCACGTATTCGCCGAATTCCGCGTTGTTGGAAATGGAATAATTCATGTTGGCAATGCCGCCTTCGTAGATTAAATCCACAATCAGCTTCATTTCGTGCAGGCACTCGAAATAGGCCATTTCGGGCGCGTAGCCCGCTTCGACCAGGGTTTCAAAGCCCGCTTTCATCAGCTCCACCGCGCCGCCGCAAAGCACGGCCTGTTCGCCGAAGAGGTCGGTTTCGGTTTCTTCGCGGAAGGTGGTTTCGATGACGCCGCCCTTGGTGCCGCCGTTGGCCGCCGCATAGGAGAGGGCGATGTCACGCGCCTTGCCGGATTTATCCTGATGCACGGCAATCAGCGAGGGCACGCCGCCGCCCTTCAGGTATTCGGAACGCACGGTGTGACCCGGCCCTTTGGGGGCGATCATGATGACGTCAATATCGTTCGCGGGGACGACCTGGTTGTAATGCACGTTAAACCCGTGCGCGAAAGCCAGCGCCGCGCCTTTTTTCAGGTTGGGGGCGACTTCCTCGTTATAAACCTGCGGGATGTTTTCGTCGGGCAGGAGCAGCATGACGACATCGGCGCTCTTGACGGCCTTGCTGATTTCTTCCACCTTCAGCCCGCTGGCTTCGGCCTTCTTCCAGGAAGCGCCGCTTTTGCGTAGCCCAACCGTGACCTTGACGCCGGAATCCTTCAGATTCTGGGCGTGGGCATGGCCTTGCGAGCCGTAGCCGACGATGGTGACTTTTTTGCCTTTGATGAGGGAAAGGTCGGCGTCTTTGTCGTAATAAACTTTCATGGGAAAAATCCTCTTTTGGTAAAAATGGGGGGAATCAGACTTTGAGAATGCGGTCGCTGCGACCAATGCCGGAAACTCCGGTACGCACAGTTTCCAGAATCAGCCCTGTATCCAGGGCGTTGATGAAGGAATCCAGCTTGGCGCTGGTTCCCGTCAATTCGATGACATAGATGGATTCGGTCACGTCGAGAATACGCCCGCGAAAAATATCCGCCATGCGTTTCATCTCTTCACGATCCTTGCCGATGGCGCGCACCTTGATGAGCATCAGTTCGCGCTCGACATGGGCGGATTCGGAGAGATCAACCACTTTCACCACATCCACGAGCTTGTTCAACTGCTTGGTGATTTGCTCCAGCACGTCGTCAGAGCCGCTCGTGACAATGGTCATGCGCGACAACGAGGCGTCCTCGGTCGGCGCCACGGTCAGGGATTCGATGTTGTAGCCGCGCGCGGAAAACAGACCGGCCACATGGGACAGCGCACCAGCTTCGTTTTCCAGCAGAATGGAAATAATGTGTCGCATGTTCTTCACCTTACAGGTCTTCAGCCAGAATCATTTCGGTCAATCCCTTGCCGGTCGCCACCATGGGGAAAACGTTGGCGGTCGGGTCGATGATGAAATCCATGAACACGAGCCGGTCTTTGTAGTCGGTAAACGCCCGCTTGAGCGCAGGCTCCACCTCTTCCGGCTTTTCAATTTTCATGCCGACATGACCATAGGCTTCGGCGAGTTTTACGAAATCCGGCAGCGAGGTTACGTAAGACTGGGAATAACGCTTGGAATAGAACATCTCCTGCCATTGCCGCACCATGCCCAACATGCCGTTGTTCAAATTGATGATCTTGATGGGCAGCTCAAACTGTTTGCAGGTGGAAAGCTCCTGGATACACATCTGGATTGACCCTTCGCCAGTGACGCAGGCGACGGTCGCGCCGGGATTGGCGAAACTCGTGCCCATCGCGTAGGGCAGGCCGACGCCCATCGTGCCCAGACCGCCGGAATTGATCCAGCGGCGGGGCTTATCGAACTTGTAGAACTGCGAGGCGAACATCTGGTGCTGGCCTACGTCAGACGTAATGAAGGCGTCGCCCTGGGTGACTTCGTAGAGTTTTTCCACCACGAACTGCGGCATGATGCGTTCACCCTGTCGGTACTGAAGCCCTTTTTTCGCGCGCCAGCCTTCAATTTCCCGCCACCAGTCGGGCAGCGCGGGCGAGGTCGCAAAATTGTCTTCCAGCAGTTTCAGCATTTCATCCAGCACATCCGGCACATTGCCGACGATGGGAATATCCGCCTTGACGCGCTTGGAAATGGAAGACGGGTCGATATCAATGTGGATAATCCTGCGCGGCTTGCTGTAAAAATGCTCGACATTGCCGATCACCCGGTCATCGAAGCGCGCGCCGACCGCCATGATGACATCGGCGTTATGCATGGCCATGTTGGCCTCGTAAGCGCCGTGCATCCCCAGCATGCCGACAGATTGCCGGTCGCTGGCGGGATAGCCGCCCAGACCCATCAGGGTGTGGGTGACGGGAAAATTGAGCCGCCGGGCGAGGTCGGTCAACCGGGACGCCGCGTCGGAGAGCACCACGCCGCCGCCGATGTAGAGAATCGGACGTTGCGCTTCCAGCAGGAGTTGCACGGCCTTTTTGATCTGCCCCAGATGACCCTTGACCACCGGGTTGTAGGAACGCATCGCCACCGCCGCCGGGTAAACGAACTCACATTTTTCCGCCGTGATGTCCTTGGGCAAATCCACCACCACCGGGCCGGGACGCCCCGTGGTGGCGATGTGAAAGGCTTTTTTCAGCGTTGCCGCGAGGTCTCTGACATCCTTGACCAGAAAATTGTGTTTGACGCAGGGACGGGTAATGCCCACCGTGTCGCATTCCTGAAAAGCGTCCTGACCGATATAGGATGTGCCGACCTGACCGCAGAGCACGATGAGGGGCACCGAATCCGAATGGGCGGTGGCAATGCCCGTGACTGCGTTGGTCACGCCGGGGCCGGAGGTCACCATCGCCACGCCGACCCGGTTGGAGGAGCGGGAATAGGCGTCCGCCGCGTGCACCGCCGCCTGTTCGTGCCGAACCAGAATGTGCTTGACCTGATCCTGCTTGAAAAGCGCATCATAGATGTGTAGCACAGAGCCGCCCGGATACCCGAAGATGTGCTCCACCTTTTCTTCCTGAAGGCACCTGATTACAATCTCTGCGCCGCTGATTATCATGATTCCGACCGATTCACTTGAAAATTTGCAACGATAATCCCGCCGGGCGTACAGGTCAAGGAAAGGAATAATGCCAAAAGGATTGAATCGCCCCTGTCGCCAGAAAAACAGGCGATGCCGACAGTGCGCTGATATATATTATGCGTACTCCCGACGCCCCCCCGATGGCGCAAAGCGCCGGAAGGTGCAACCCCCCCGGCGGCAACGCCGCCGCGAACATCCCCTGATCCCTGACCTCTGATACCTGATTCCTGGTTCCCGATGCCCCCCTCATTCCCCCGCTGCCTCGCCGCCCTGATTTACGAAGCCCTGTTGCTGCTCGGCATCATCGCCATCGGCGTCATCCTGCCCTATATCCTGCTGGGTGCGCTCGCGCATGTCGATGTCGCTTCGCTCGTCTACGTTCAGCGGGCGCATTTTGTATTGCTGCTCGGTCTGTATTTCATCTGGTGCTGGTTGCGCGGCGGTCAGACGCTCGCCATGAAAACCTGGAAAATAAAACTGGTCGACAAAAGCGGCAGCCCCCTGCGACCCGCGCAGGCGGTTCTGCGCTACCTTGTCGCCTGGCCCAGTCTGATTCTCGGCGTCGGCCTGCTCTGGCGCTTTGTCGACCCGGACAAACAGTTCCTGCACGACCGCATCGCCGGTAGTCGGCTGGTGCTTTGCTCCCCCGTAACCTCATCAAAGAAGGAAGTCCGCGATGCAAAAACTTTTTGAAGTCATCAAGGTGCTGGATGTTGAGCCTTTTCAGGCAGACAACAGCGAGCCTTTTCGGTTCCGCCTGGAAATCAGACGAGAATTGGGTACTGACGCTTACGAAGGCAGGGTTTACCGGCTGGAAACCTACCGATTGCAGGTTACTTTTCCCCAGTCGAATGGCGTTTTGCCGGATTTTGTCAATAACTCGATGGTTTATGTTGTCGATGACATGATTGATGGCAATGCATTGACCGGAAATTCAGTGCATGAGGTTATCGAAAAGTTCCGGAGGGCGTTCCGGCATTTTTTCCCAACGAACATTCGCGCCTACCCAGAGGGTGTTTTTGATGCATAACGACGATTTTCTTACCGACCCGCAGTCCCTCGTCATCCACGGCGATCTGGACTGGGACAATCCCGAAACGGACGACACGGCGCTCGCCCCGGCGATTTATCCGGCCTCGACCTACAGCGCCCGCGATTCCGCCGAGTTTGCGGAAATGGCGAACCAGCCGCGCCACCCGCGTTATTACGCCCGCTACGGCAACCCGACGCAGGAACGTTGCGAACGCCTGCTCGCCCGGCTGGAAGGCGCGGAAGCGGCGTTGCTGATGTCTTCCGGCATGGGCGCGATGAGCACCACGCTGTTTTCCCATGTGCGCGCGGGCGACCACATCGTGGCGCAGACCACGCACTACATGGGAACCGCGAAATTGCTCACCGACCTCTTGCCGGGCATGGGCGTGGAAGTCACCCTGGTCGATCAACGCGACCCCGCCGCCTTTTTCAAAGCGACCCGCGACACCACAAAATTGATCGTGCTGGAAACGCCCTCCAACCCGACGCTGACCCTGACCGACCTCGCCGCCATCGCCGAATTCGCCAGAAGCCGCAACATCACCACGCTGGCGGACAACACCTTTGCCTCGCCCATCAACCAGCGCCCGCGCGATTTCGGCGTCGACCTCGTGCTGCACAGCGCCACCAAATATCTGGGCGGACACAGCGACCTGATTGCGGGCGTGGTCTGCGGCAGCCGCGCGGCGGTGGAAAAAATCTGGGCGCGTTCCATTGTGCTTGGCACCAATGTCAGCCCTTTCAACGCTTTTTTGCTGCTGCGCGGCCTGCGCACCCTGCCCATGCGCGTCGCCCGCCAGAGCGAAAACGCCCTTGCGCTGGGACGTTTCCTGGAAGCGCATCCGGCAATCGAGCGGGTGCATTATCCCGAACTCGAAAGCCACTCGCAGCACGCACTGGCAAAGCGTCAGATGCAACACGGCGGCGGCGTGTTGAGCATCGAACTCAAAGGGACGCCGGGGGATGCCAGTGGTTTTCAGGCGGCCAAAAACTTCGTCGCCGCGTTAAAACTGGCAAAACACGCCGTCAGTTTGGGCGGCGTCGAAACGCTGGTGGTGCACGCCGCCTCGATGTGGGAAGCCACCCTGACGCCGGAGCAGATGCAACGCGCCGGCATCGCCCCCTCGCTGGTACGCATCGCCGCAGGATTGGAAAACGCGCAAGACCTTTGCACGGATATGGAGCAGGCGTTGCGGAGGTAGGGCGGACAAGACCGAAGGTCGCAAGACAACCGAAGGCTGGTTCCGCAGAGCGGATACGGCTGTGTCGCACCAGACTGCGGACAAACTGCCCGCGCGCCATCCTGATCTTCGCAGGCTGTGCAAACTTGCGGGCATTCGTTCGTTTTTCTACGCCATTTCAGTGCTTTCATGCGGCGTACCTTTTTCCAGGCTTGATATAAACCCGGTTGGTTAATTTGGCGCGATGTTAATCAGCACCACTTCCGGTCTGCCGGTGGTTCTTGCCCTTGGCCCCCAGGTGCCTGCGCCGGAGGAAACCCAGTAGTGCGTGTTGCCGCGCCGGGAATAGCCATAGGCGTTTTCATAAACCAGCGCCACCAGAAAATTGAAGGGGAACAACTGGCCGTTGTGGGTGTGGCCGGAAAACTGCAAAAACGCGCCCGCCTGTTCCGCTTCTTCCAGATGATAGGGTTGGTGGTCCAACAAAATCATGGGTTGCTGGCGCAGCCCGGCAGGCACGGTTGCCAACAGGTCGGGCAGCGATTTCCGCCGCTGTTCCGTGAAGCGTTCCAGCGAAAGGTCGTCGCGCCCGACAAGCAGAATCTTGCCATCAAGGTCAGCCCATTCGTCGCGCAGCATGCGGATGCCGCTTTGTTCCAGCAGGCGTCGACTTCGCGCCGCGCCATCGCCGGTGCTGTATGCGTGTTTGCCTATGGGCAGGGTCGCGGGAATCTTGCTGCTGTTCTCACCCGAGTAATATTCATGATTGCCCATGATGGCCCAAACCCCCAGCACCGGGTTCAGGCGTGCGAGATTTGTGCGGGTCGCGTCGCTGTCGAAGCCGTAGTGATCGTCCAGAATATCGCCAGCGAACAGCACGAGATCGGGTTGCAGAGGTTCGATCAGGTCAATCAGGCGGGAAAAATCTTCCGGCGAAACGAGGCGTCCCAGATGGGTGTCCGAAAGCGCGACGATTTTCAGGGGCGTTTTCAACTGTCCGGGCGCAGGCAGGGTGATCTCGTGCACCACGGGATACTGCGTATTCAGCCAGCCCAGACTGGAAACCAGCAGCGCCACGCCGATCACGCCGCCGCAACTGATGTAACGCCAACGCCGCAAGCGTTCCGGGGCGATGACGAACCAGGGGCCGAAACGGCGATTGCACCAGCGGAGCAAACTGAGCAGCAGCAAAACCAGCAGGACATGCAGGATAAAAGACAGCCAGAACGTGCCCGCAAAAGTCACGCTTTTCGCCCACAGGCTGTTGCCTTCAATCATGCGCGAAACGGGAAAGGCGACGGAAAGCAGGATGGCGGTCAGACAGGAGACGACGCGCACGACGCGAACCACTCCGTTCCCACGCAGGCTGCGATAGAGCAGGACAATCAGGTAGATGTTGACGGCGGCGTACAGCCACTTGATGAGGGTGAAAATCATGATGGGGAAGCGGCAGTTCTGATTTTTGAAAGCCACACTTTAACAAGAAAACTGGCTTTAACAAGAAAACTGACGGCGACCACGCCAGCAAGCTTGACGTGGCCGCCGGTTTTATACGTCGTCGCTGTCCGCCGCCGAAAAATCGCCGTGCAGGATGCGTTGCAACTGCATGTGCCGGGCGCGCCGCTTTGCGCCCTGGCTTTTTTCGTGCACTTCCACGCCGCGCCGCATTTTCGTCGTCGTGGCAAAAGGATTGCGCGGCGGGGGCGAAGGCGGCAGCAACAGGCGTTCTTCACGCTGATGACGTTGTTTTCTGGTCATGATGCTTGTCCTCGAAAAAGTCTGAAACCGGGACGCCGGTATTTTTCGCGGCATCCCGAGGTGATGAGTGAGTCTGTACTGGTTTTGCAACGAATTTTTCAATACACATGGCGTTTCTCCTTTTTGTAGTTGATTAAAAATTCATCCTTTAACGCACAGCACCTGTTTCAAGGTGTGCACGATTTCAACGAGGTCGGACTGGTTCGCCATCACTTCGTTGATGTCCTTGTAAGCGCCGGGGATTTCATCGACCACGCCGCCATCCTTGCGGCATTCCACGCCTGCGGTTTGCGCCGCGAGGTCGTGACGGGTAAAACGCCGTTTGGCCGCCGAACGGCTCATGCGCCGCCCCGCGCCGTGCGAGCAGGAGCAATACGCAGCGGCATTGCCCAGGCCGCGCACGATGAAACTCTTTGCGCCCATGCTACCGGGGATGATGCCCAGGTCGCCCGCGCCCACGCGAATCGCGCCCTTGCGGGTGATGTAGAGGCGTTCGCCGAAATGCGTCTCGCGGGACACGTAGTTGTGATGGCAGTTGATGGCTTCCGCGCTTACCTTGAAGGGCGGCAGGCCGATGACGAGGCTCTCCAGCGCCAGTTCCAGCATCATGCGGCGATTTTCCAGCGCGTAGTCCTGTGCCCAGTCGAGCGCCTCCACGTAGTCGTCAAACAGCGCGCTGCCTTCGGAAAGATAGGCGAGGTCTTTATCCGGCAGATTGACCTGATGACGGCGCATGTCCTTCTGCGCGGCGGCGATGAAGTAGCGTCCGATGACATTGCCGATGCCGCGACTGCCGGAATGCAGCATCACCCAGACCTGTCCGGCTTCATCCAGACAGAGTTCGATGAAATGATTGCCGCCGCCCAGCGTACCCAACTGGCAAGCCCAGGTTTCATTGAAATGACGCTGCATTTTCATGAGACCGGGATGTTTGCCGACGATGACATCGAGCCGATCCGACATGCGCCGCGCCTGCCGCGCGTGCGCGCTGCCTTTTACCTTGCTGCGTTCGTGCTGGTTGAAACCAACCGGCACGGCAGCCTCGATGGCATTGCGAATGGCGTGCAGATTGTCGGGCAGGTCGCGGGCATTCAGCGTCAGACGCACGGCGACCATGCCGCAGCCGATATCGACGCCGACCGCCGCTGGAATAATGGCGTTTACGGTCGGAATCACCGAGCCGACCGTCGCCCCGATGCCCGCATGCACATCAGGCATGACGGCAATCGGGTGGCGCACGATGTTAAGTTGCGAAAGATTCACCAGTTGTTGCAAAGCCTGGTGTTCCAGATCGCGCGTCCAGATTTTGATCGGCACGCGCCCTTTGTTCAACGTCCATTGAATGGCCATGAGCATTTCCTTTTTTATATCCTGAAAACAAAAAACCCCGGCATCTGCCAGGGCTTTTGCGAGGACATGACGGAAGAACGGTCTTCCGCCAGGAATCTCTGGTCTGGCTCGGGGCGGCTGAACGCGCACCGGGCCGAAGGTCATGTCTGCGGCAGGCGGCGCGTCAGCGCGTTGCGGTAACTCCTGATAAATTGTGGGCAGACATGAAAACCTCCATGAAAAAACGGGTTGAACGAAAAACTGGCGAGCAGTATGTCGCGGGTGTATCGCCCCGTCAAAAGTGGATGCGGAGATAACCGCCGGAAGGCGACAGAACGTTGTATTGGAGCAACACGATACCGTTGACGCCGCCCACGCCATCGCGCCTGATGGCGTAAAACGGGCTGCTGGAAATCAGGGCGATTGCACACGCGAATGTCGCAGGCTCTTTGAAAATGGAAGGTAGAGCGGGATCGTAGAAACCACCGTTTGTTTGACCTGCGGCGCGTTCGGAGAACGCGCCCTACCTGCCGTCATTCCCTTGCAAAGGAATGACGGTGTTTGCGACCAGTCCGTCAAGTGCGATTGCCCTGTGCTGGAAACGTGATACATGCGCGATGTTGCTGCCGTCTGTTACAATGGCAGGGTACCTCTGTTAAATGGCAGGGTACATGAAAGTCGCTCCCTGACATGCCGTGATGCCCAAAGCGCGGCATATTCACGAGAAATTTGAATCACCGGCGCCGCAAAATCCGCCTTGAACATCGGCGGTTCTGCTTCGCCCTATCCCCGGAATCCCATAATGTTCACCCGCAATTTTATTATCGTCGCCATGATTAATTTCATGGTCATGATGGCCTATTACCTGTTGTTTATTGTCAGCGGACCTTACGCACACGAAAGTTTCAACGCCTCGCCCAGCGTCGCCGGACTGGTGGCGGGGCTGATGCTGGTCGGCTGCCTCGCCGGACGCTTCATGACCGGCGGTATCCTGCATACCGTGGGATTCAAAAAAATCCTCATCGTCGGCATCGTGATCTACACCATCAGCATGTTTCTGTACCACGTAGCGGACAATCTTCCCGCGCTGATGGGCGTGCGGTTTTTGAGCGGCGTGGGCGTGGGATGCGTCGGCACGGTCACCGCGACCCTCGTCGCTTACCTCATCCCGCCGAATCAGGTCGGGCAGGGCATCGGCTATTTCAGCCTGAGCACCATCCTCGCGCTTGCCTTAGGCCCCTTTCTGGGTATGCTGCTGATGCAATATCTACCCTTCTGGCTCATTTTTCTGCTCTGTTCCTGTTTCGGGATGGTCAGTTTTCTCACAGCGATCACCCTGAAAATCCCCCGGAGCGCGACACAGGAAGGCGCCTCTGACGCGCCTGCCCTGCATTTGCAAAACTACCTCGACTACAGGGTGATTCCGCTCGCGCTGGTGGTTCTGCTCGTCGCGGTTTGCTATGGCTCGCTGCAAGCCTTTCTTTCTTTTTATGCCCGCGAACTGGATCTGGTGCACTCGGCCAGCTTTTTCTTCCTGCTCTACGCAGCCGTTATTTTCGTATCGCGCCCCATTGCCGGGAAAATTTTTGACCGCAAGGGCGCAAATTACATCATCTATCCGGCCTTGATGCTTACGGTTTGTGGTTTCGTGCTACTTGGCTTGACCCGGACGACGCCGCTATTCCTGCTCTCCGGTATTTTACTGGGGATTGGCGTCGGCAATTTTCAATCCACCGCCCAGGCGGCCTCCCTGAAACTCGTCTCCAAGGCGCGCATGGGACAGGCAACCTCCACCTTTTTCATCTTCCTTGATCTGGGCATCGGCATCGGCCCCTACCTGCTTGGCGTGTTTATTCCCCATATCGGTTACCGCAACCTGTTTTTTCTCCTCGCCGCCATCAGCGCCGCCTGCTTGCTGGCGTATTACGCGGCGCACGGAAGGAGCGAGTCATATGTCATAAATCAGGAATGTGATCCCTGACAGGTAAAGGAGTTTCGTCTTGTACCGTATGCAACGCCTGCTGGATTTGCTCCAGATTTTGCGTAACCACCGTCTTCCGGTGGCCGGGGCGCAATTGGCGACGGAGTTGGGCGTCAGTTTGCGAACCTTATACCGCGACATTAACGCCCTGCGAGAGCAAGGCGCGCAGATTGACGGCGACCCCGGACTGGGTTTTATCCTGCGCCCCGGTTTTCTCTTGCCGCCGCTGATGTTTTCGGAAGAAGAAATCGAGGCGCTGGTCTTGGGTTCGCACTGGGTGGCGGAACGGGGCGACGCGCCCTTGAGCGCCGCCGCACGCAATGCCTTGAGCAAAATCGCGGCAGTCTTGCCCAGGCATCTGCGCCCGACGCTGGATTTTTCCGCCTTGTTGGTGGGTGATACCCAAAGTCGCGCCAAGGTTCATGCGGACGTTGCGGAAATCTCCCCGACCGCCAGAGATGCCGATTTGCCGCAACTCCGCAAGGCCATCCGCGCCGAAATCTCCTATCGCGGCTTCACCCGAAGCCAGATTGTCATCTTGGACGCCCTCCTGAAACTGCGCCAAGTCTGCTGCGACCCGCGCTTGGTCAAATCCGCCGTCGCCCGCAAAGTCAAAGAAAAAGCCAAACTCGACCTGCTCATGGACATGCTGCCCGAAATGGTCGAAGAAGGTCGCCGCATACTGGTGTTCTCGCAATTCACCGCCATGCTCGATTTAATAAAACCGAGCTGGAAGCCGCAGGTTTGCAATATTTAGTGCTCACTGGCGAAACCAAAGACCGCGAAACCCCGATTAAAGCCTTCCAAGCCGGTGCCGCCCCGATATTCCTAATCAGCCTGAAAGCCGGCGGCGTCGGCTTGAACCTGACGGCAGCCGATACCGTCATCCACTACGACCCGTGGTGGAACTCCGCCGTAGAAAACCAAGCCACCGACCGCGCCCACCGTTTGGGGCAAGACAAGCCGGTATTCGTCTACAAACTCATCGCCGCTGGCAGCATAGAAGAAAAAATCCTCGCCCTGCAAGAACAAAAAGCCGAACTCGCGGCGGGGATACTCTCGGATGAGCACAAGGGGGATGTTAAGTTTGGCGAGGCAGACATTGCGGCGCTGTTTGAGCCGTTGCCGGTGTGAGGGGGCGTCCTGCGTTTGCTGTGCTCTACGACAACGGGGTTTCCCATCTGTTGCAACCTGATAGTTTAATGAAGTGTTTGTCAGGGAACTTATGCACCTCTCGTATATACGTAGCGGGTATTGATTGTAGTGAGTAACCTTCAAACCTAGATACGAGGATTTTTTCTCCGTGATGAATTAGGTCTCGTTGCGCGATAAACTCCGCCAGTGTGTGCAGTTTGCCAGTAGACAGCCAAGCTACAGGTACATCGGCTTCGACAATGCACGGTGTACCAAGCTGACGAAGGATTGGAGCGATGGCTGGATTTTTCTCGTGCGCCCAATAGAGCGCTTCTCCGCCCCATTGACGTAAGAAGCGACCAATGCCGCTTTCATTTTCCTCGCGGGGGTGAAAGAAACAAAACCAGACCATTCCAGCGCGATTTTTGGCAGATGCCTGATGGCTAACACGTAACTTATCGCCTACATCGGCCTGCAACATTCCCTGATGAATCAGGTCGGAAATACGGCGCTCAACGAGGTCAGGACTCAAGACCTTCAAACCGTTTGCTTTGATGTTCGCTACTTCGCTATCAGTGAGGCGTGTGCAGTGCCATCCTCGGAGAGAGTAGTGTTGCAGTGCCTTGCTGAGTTTGCTGACCGCATCCTTTTCGGGCAGATCCAGTTCCCATGCACGCATAACAGGGCGTAATCTGGATAATGTGGACTTCAAGGATTCAGACCATTTGGTTGGCTGGTCGATGTTGAGGATTGTTGTCATGGTGAAAATAATATCAGCGTCCCGAAAAAGTAATTTTCAGCATAATGCCCTAGTTACGCTTACTTGTTAAAAAAGCGAACCTGATTGTTTGCCGTAAATTGCCAAGAATGCTTCCTGCGAAGTCAGTGCGTCGGCTAATTTTCCATTTCGTGTGAGCGCAACCCAAAGCGCAGCAGATCGTGCTTGGCAATTCAAAGATTTTGCCGGATTGAACTCAATGTCAGTAAAGGCTACATGCTCCAGTACAAAGTTTTTGACAGAAGCATTTTGACTTTCAAGTGCGTTGATGTATAGCCAGTCGTAAAACGCAGTGAATGGCTCTGTAGGCCAGTCGATTCCAAAGAACCGAAACGCAGTCAAAATGCCACCTCCTCGTATACGCTCGTCATGCTTGGCTTCGCGGGACGTTTTTGTGTAGATGTCGGTATATGGACCTTTTTTTCCCAACACTTTGCTTCCCTGAAAGGCGCATTCAACACTCATGGAAGGTGCATTTTGCTGTGCTGGGAACGTTAGGTTGAAGGCACTGAGTTGCACGCCAATTCGTTCTGTCGATTTGCTGGAAATTTCAAGTATTTTCCCCTCTTTAGGCAAAAGTGTTGATGCACTTACGTGTAAAGCCGAGATATTCTTCTGCTTTTGCTGGACAGATAGACCCGGGTTCCATGTAAATGGTATGGATTTCTCCTCAACGAAGGGCGGGTGGGACGGTTGAGGTAAAAATATGGGACGTTCAGCCAAAGTGAGTTCCTCCTATTCGGTCATAGTCGTATCGTGGTTTGAAATAAAGACTATTGAGCGTTGCTTCACAAGTTTCAAGTAAGTTTGTCTGTTCCAAGAAGTTGTTGAGGTGTTGTGAGTCGCTGAAAACAATTTTTTGTATTTTTTCGAAATCAACCTTTCCAACAACAAGAATCTCTGCCTGTGGATCTGTCGGATCACAGTGCCGAATCTGGTTTGACTGGCGAATTTCATCGCCACCGAACATATTTTTGAAAGATTCAGCCGATCGTAGTTCATTGTCATCTTTAGACCGTATAGTGCTGGAAGCAGCATTTGTACGACAAAATAGGCATTCATTTTCCCACAAAACAGATGTGTCGATCACGAGAACGGCATAGCTACCACCACTTTGCTGATACTTGTAAAACATCTTGTAATTCGGGAAAGATACGGACAGGGACACGGTGTAAAGACGTTTGTCATGCCGCTCGTGATCGTTGTGGAGATGTTGTATTTCCTTAAGTCGCATTTCGTTGACAGGTAAAATGCCGTACTTGAGAATCCTGTGTAAGTTCTCAATGCGGGTGAAATGTACAAGCTCCGTAATCCTACGTCCGTGAACAATCGCTTTGATTGCTTGAATGCGCGCTTCTTCTTTTTCGCGTAATGCTTGTTCTACGAGCCGTGCTCGCGCTTCTGCTGCGAGTTTTTCCTTTTGTTCTGCAAGATGTTTTTGCGCTTCATATTGCGCTATTTCGGCAAGGCGTCTTTCATATTCTTGTCTTGCCTTAGCGAGGCGTTCTTGTTCTTTTGTGATGAGTTCTTGTGCTTCAAAGGCGAGCATTCGCTGGACGCACGTAGAAACATCTTTCGCTGATGCATTTACTTCATAGAACCCAGCCAAAAACGGTTTGTGGCTTCCTACACGAAACAGTACAACTTCTTCGGCAGTTACATCAAACCCCTTGATGTCTGTTCTACTAAGTGTGTGCAATACATACGCAATTTCTTTTTGGCGGAATACAAAGATATGACGGTCGTCCTTTCTCCGATAGATGCAAAATTCACCGCTCTTATCTAGCATTTAATAAACTCCTGTCATGTTGCTGAAAGTAGCATCAGCGAATGCTGGCTAAAACGGAATATCCTTTGCCCATTCAGGAACGTCACCCTCCATGTCGACTGGCGGCTGCTTGGGCTTTGAGGTAGTTGGTTGTTGTGGAATTGTCGGCGCTGGTGGTGCGCTATCTCCCTTGCTCCCCAACATCTTCATTTCATCGGCGCGAATTTCCGTGCTGTAGCGTTCGACGCCTTCCTTGTCTGTCCACTTACGGGTACGCAGGCTGCCTTCGACGTAGACCTGCGAGCCTTTGTGCAGATATTGGGCGGCGATTTCTGCCAGACGACCGAAGAAGGAAATGCGGTGCCACTCGGTCGCTTCTTTCTTTTCGCCGCTTTGCTTGTCCTTCCAGTTCTCCGATGTGGCGACGGTGATGTTGCAAATGGTGTCGCCACTGGCGCTGTAGCGGGTTTCTGGATTACGCCCCAGATTGCCGATGATGATGACTTTGTTGACTGATGCCATGAAAAATCCTCGTAATGAAGGGACAACCTAAACGCTGGATGTCGATGTAAGGGGGGCAAGGTTGGAATGCTATTTTTTCCCACCAAAAAACAGCACCAGAATAAAAATGGCGAGCATGACGAAAAGCCACGGTGAGCCGCCGCCGGTCGTTGACGCATCAAAGTTAGCCTCTGGGTACATCGGTGCGGCACTTGCACCAAGCTGCCAGAGTAGTGTTGCAAAAAGCATAATGCGCTTCATGTTTAACCCCATGTTCAGCATGGCTGTCTATTGTAGCGGAAGCGAATGTTCTGATTATTCGTTTTGAACGATTGTCCCAAGGGCGGCGCATCAAAATCCTACAGATGTTGCGACTCTGCATCAGGCGGACTAGAATCGAATTCTTCAATTTTCATCGCCTTTGAGCGCACATCATAATGCCATAACTCCAGAAAGATCCATGTCGCAGGATTTCCCTCTACGGGGAACGTGTGTCCTGTGCATCTTTCTAGGAGAATGTCATGAGAAAGCATGAAAAACCTGTTTCGCACGCGCCACGTGCGGGCGGCGTTGTTGAACGTGTTCGAGTTCGTAGTGTGTGGGTGATGGACGATGAGCAAGTCCCCGAACCTAAGCCGGGCAAGTTGAATTATCTTGGCGGTCCCGCCAAGAAGAAACCGACGCAGCAGCACAAAAAACACGAGGTAGAAATCGAAATCCGTCGTCGAGGGCACTACATCGGTGATGGCAAACGGCCTATTGCGTTTGTGTCTGACGATACCGTGGAAACGGTCAAGAAACTTCCAGAGCAATAAACCCAGCGTGCGGCAGAGCGGAACTCTCTCTCTGCCGCTTTTGCAAATACGTCGCCTTATCGAAATTCATACAACAATTGACATCACATTGTTTACTATGTACTTTCGTATTTCGCGAAATACGAAATAAGTACAGCCAATTTAGCCATGTCCAGACTTCCCAATCGCCAGCCCGTACTCAAGCCGCAGGATTTTTATCTTCTGCTGGCGCTGGCTGCTTGTCGCGACCAAGGCACGACCTATCCTGAACTGGCGGCTTTTGCGGGCGTGTCGATGTCCGAGGTGCATGGCGCGTTGAAACGTGCCGAGGTGGCGCGTTTGCTGTATTTCAATGCCAAGCGTCCATGCATCCTGCTGCCCGCGTTCAAGGAGTTTTTGTTCCACGGTGCCCAATATGCGTTCCCGGCGGTGCACGGCAGTATGGTTGCTGGCATTCCCACCGCTCATGCGGCTGCGCCGTTGAATACGCAGATTGCACCATCGGCTGACCCTGTACCGGTGTGGGCGTCAATCGAGGGAACAGTGCGCGGTATCGCTTTCGTTCCAATTTATCCATCGGCTCCAGCGGCGGCGCTGCGTAGCCCGGCGCTCTACGGGAACCTCGCCCTGTTCGATGCCATTCGCGCGGGCAATGCGCGTGAGCGTGCGCTGGCGCAGGAATTGTTTGAGGCGAGGTTGTAATTCATCGCTGGCATGAAGCAGTAATGACGGACGGAGAGTTTGTTTGTTACAACACTGTCCAGCAGTAAACCCCTAGGCACATGTCGCCTTTCCGTTGACACCCGGCTTGTCAACCCCTAGAATCTCCCGTCTTTCTCGGCGGAGGCTAATCAGAGCCTCTGTTTTGTATAACAAAACGACCGGAACAAAGGCGTTTCGGTGAGTTTGGGCGGTGCGCCGCCAGAGGATTCATATGCCTACCATTAACCAGCTCGTGCGCAAGCCGCGCGAGGCCGAAGTTGTCAAAAGCAAGGTTCCGGCGCTGGAAAAGTGCCCGCAGAAACGCGGTGTGTGCACCCGCGTCTACACCACCACGCCCAAGAAGCCGAACTCCGCGTTGCGTAAGGTTTGCAAGGTGCGCCTGACCAACGGGTTTGAAGTCATCTCCTACATCGGCGGCGAAGGCCACAACCTGCAGGAGCACTCCGTGGTGCTGATTCGCGGTGGCCGGGTCAAGGATTTGCCGGGTGTGCGTTACCACACCGTGCGCGGCTCTCTGGATACCCAGGGCGTCAAAGATCGCAAACAGTCCCGTTCCAAATACGGGGCCAAGCGTCCGAAGGCAGCCTGATTCTCCAGGTCGCCTGAGTAAGTGGCCGCCCCTGTTTGACCTTCATGGTCTGACTGTCGGGCGGCTTGAGGTTTTTTTGCCTCAACTGAATTGTCTATTGAGAGGAAAGTTATGCCCCGTCGTCGTGAAGTACCCAAGCGTGAAATCCTGCCCGATCCCAAGTTCGGCAGCCAGGATGTTTCCAAATTCATCAACGCCATCATGCAAAGCGGCAAGAAATCCGTCGCCGAACGCATTGTTTATGGCGCTTTTACGCAGATTTCCACCAAGAGCGGCAAAGACCCGCTGGAAGTCTTTTCGTCCGCCATTGGCAATGTAAAGCCGCTGGTGGAAGTCAAGTCCCGCCGCGTCGGCGGGGCCAATTATCAGGTGCCGGTGGAAGTGCGTCCGGCCCGCCGCATGGCGCTGGCGATGCGCTGGCTGCGTGAAGCGGCGCGCAAACGTTCCGAAAAGACCATGGGTCTGCGTCTGGCGGCTGAACTGCAGGAAGCGGCTGAAAATCGTGGCGGCGCGGTCAAGAAGCGCGACGAAGTGCACCGCATGGCGGAAGCCAACAAGGCTTTCTCCCATTTCCGCTTCTAATCCCGCTTCCAAATACTATTCCGAGGTAATAACGTGGCACGCAAGACACCCATTGAGCGGTACCGTAATATCGGCATCTCCGCCCACATTGACGCCGGCAAAACCACCACGACCGAGCGCATCCTTTACTACACCGGCGTCAATCACAAGATTGGCGAGGTGCACGACGGCGCGGCGACCATGGACTGGATGGAGCAGGAGCAGGAACGCGGCATCACCATCACCTCCGCCGCGACGACCTGTTTCTGGAAGGGGATGGAAAACAATTTCCCCCAACACCGCTTCAACATCATCGACACACCGGGACACGTGGACTTCACCATTGAAGTCGAGCGCTCCATGCGCGTGCTGGACGGCGCCTGCATGGTGTATTGCGCGGTCGGCGGCGTGCAGCCGCAATCTGAAACCGTGTGGCGTCAGGCCACCAAGTACAAGGTGCCGCGTCTGGCCTTCGTCAACAAGATGGATCGTTCCGGCGCCAACTTCTTCAAGGTCGTCGATCAGATGAAGACGCGCCTGAAGGCTTCTCCGATACCGGTCGTGATTCCCATCGGCGCGGAAGAAGCGTTCGCCTGCGTGGTCGACCTCATCAAGATGAAGGCGATTTACTGGGATGAAGCCTCGCAGGGCATGAAGTTCGATTATCGCGACATCCCCGCTGAACTCGTCGAAGAGGCCAAAACCTGGCGCGAACAGATGGTCGAAGCGGCGGCGGAAGCCTCTGAAGACCTGATGAACGAATACCTGGAAAGCGGCGACCTCTCCGAAGAGAAAATCAAGGAAGGTCTGCGCGCGCGCACCATCGCCTGCGAAATCCAGCCCATGCTCTGCGGCACCGCCTTCAAGAACAAGGGCGTGCAGCGGATGCTGGACGCGGTCATTGAGTTCCTGCCGTCGCCAGTGGATATTCCCCCGGTGACGGGCGTCGATGAAAGCGAGCAGGCGGTTTCCCGCAAGGCCGACGACAGCGAAAAATTCTCTGCCCTGGCCTTCAAGCTGATGACCGATCCCTTTGTGGGTCAGCTCACCTTTATCCGCGTCTATTCCGGCGTGCTGCAATCCGGTTCCACGGTGTACAACTCCGTGCGCCAGAAAAAGGAACGCATTGGCCGCATCCTGCAAATGCACGCCAACGAGCGCGCCGAAATCAAGGAAGTGCTGGCGGGCGACATCGCCGCCTGCGTGGGTCTGAAAGAAGTCACCACCGGCGAAACCCTGTGCGACCCTGACGCGCCCATCATCCTCGAACGCATGATTTTCCCCGAACCCGTGATTCACGTCGCCGTGGAACCCAAAACCAAGGCTGACCAGGAAAAAATGGGCATCGCGCTGGGTCGTCTGGCCGCCGAAGACCCGTCTTTTCGCGTGCGCACCGACGAAGAATCCGGTCAGACCATCATCTCCGGCATGGGCGAATTGCACCTGGACATCATCGTCGACCGGATGCGCCGCGAATTCAACGTTGAAGCCAATGTCGGCGCGCCGCAGGTGGCCTACCGCGAATGCATCAAGAAATCGGTCGAACAGGAAGGCAAGTACGTCAAGCAATCCGGCGGTCGCGGTCAGTACGGTCACGTCTGGGTCAGGCTCGAACCGAACGAAGCCGGCAAGGGCTACGAATTCATCGACGCCATCAAGGGCGGCGTGGTGCCGCGCGAATATATTCCGGCAGTCGACAAGGGCTTGCAGGAAGCGGTCAAGAGCGGCGTGCTGGCGGGCTTCCCGGTGGTAGACATCAAGTTCACCCTGTTCGACGGTTCCTACCACGACGTGGACTCGAACGAAAATGCCTTCAAGATGGCGGCTTCCATGGCCTTCAAGGAGGGCATGAAAAAAGCGCAGCCCACGCTTCTGGAACCCATGATGGCGATTGAAGTGGAAACGCCGGAAGACTACATGGGTAACGTCATGGGCGACCTTTCCTCCCGGCGCGGCATCGTGCAGGGCATGGAAGACATTCCCGGCGGCATCAAGGCGGTGCGCGCCGAAGTGCCGTTGTCGGAAATGTTCGGCTACGCCACGACCCTGCGTTCATTGTCGCAAGGCCGCGCCACCTACTCGATGGAATTCAAACATTACTCGGAAGCGCCCAGAAACGTCGCCGAGGCCGTCATCAACAAGAAGTAACCGGAAACAGGAGAAAAGCAAATGGCTAAGGAAAAATTTTCGCGGACGAAACCGCATGTGAATGTAGGCACGATAGGTCACGTCGACCATGGTAAGACGACGCTGACGGCGGCGATCACCACGGTGCTGTCGCGCAAGTTTGGCGGCGAGGCCAAGGCGTATGACCAGATTGACGCGGCGCCGGAAGAAAAGGCGCGCGGCATCACCATCAA
>JAISRR010000040.1 GCA_031273565.1 Zoogloeaceae bacterium
CTCGCGCAGAGCCATGCCCAGCGCGCCATCGCCATCACCGGCATCGCCGGTCCCGGCGGCGGCTCGCCGGAACACCCCGTGGGCACCGTCTGCTTCGCCTGGGCGGGGTCGGGAACGGCACACGCGGTCACACGCCATTTTTCGGGCGAACGCGCGGAAGTGCGCCGCCAGTCCGTCGAATTCGTCCTCTCTGAATTGCTGCGCCACTGCGCGCCGTAGCCCCGCGCACACGGGCGTGCCGCCTGTCAACGATGGCGGTTCCTGCGATGCCGCCCTATCTTTGACTGAGCCGCCACGACCTGGCGACAGACATTCATGCCTGTCGCTCCAGACGGTCGGGGGTTCAAACCGGAGTGAGTTTACGAATTGCGGACAGGAGGGCGCGGCAAGGGTGCTTGACCGTAGCCGGTGTGCAAAGGATACTTGGCAGTCGCCCGCCAGGGTCATGTGCCCGGGTTTTTCCATTAAATCAAAAATTCAGAGGTTCCCATGGCAACAGAGAAATCAACCATTGTTTACACGCTCACGGATGAAGCGCCACGTCTGGCGACCTGTGCGTTTTTGCCCGTTGTGCGCGCCTTTACCGCGCCAGCGGGCGTCACCATCGAAAAGGCGGATATTTCCGTGGCGGCGCGTGTGCTGGCCGCGTTCCCGGAATATCTGGCAGAAAATCAAAGGCGGCCGGACACGCTGGCGGCGCTGTCCGGAAAGACCCAGGAGCCGGATTTCAACATCATCAAACTGCCTAACGTCAGCGCCTCCGTGGGGCAGTTGATCGCCTGCGTCAGGGAATTGCAGGGCAAGGGGTTTGCCATTCCCGATTACCCGGAAAATCCGAAAACGGATGAGGAAAAAGCGATTGCCGCCCGTTACGCCAGATGTCTGGGGTCTGCCGTGAATCCTGTGTTGCGCGAGGGCAATTCCGACCGTCGCGCGCCGCTGGCGGTGAAGAATTATGCCCGCAAAAACCCGCATTCGATGGGCAAGTGGAGCCGGGCTTCGCGCACTCATGCGGTGTGGATGAGATCGGGCGATTTTTATCACAACGAAAAATCCCTGACGCTGGACAAGGCGCGCGAGGTGAAAATGGAACTCCTCACCCGCAGCGGCAAAACCCTTGTCCTGAAACCCCGGGTTGCGCTGCTGGACGGTGAAATCATTGACTCCATGTTCATGAGCAAAAAGGCGTTGTGCGCTTTTTACGAAGAACAGATGGAAGACGCGCGCGAATCCGGCCTGTTGTTTTCGCTGCACGTCAAGGCGACGATGATGAAGGTCTCGCATCCCATCGTTTTCGGCCATTGCGTCAAGACCTTCTACAAGGACGCCTTTGCCAAACACGGCAAATTGTTCGATGAACTGGGCGTCAATGTGAATTACGGCATGAGCAACCTGTACGATAAAATCGCCGCCCTGCCGGAGTCACAACACGACGAAATCATCCGCGACCTGCACGCCTGCCACGAGCACCGGCCCGAACTGGCGATGGTGGATTCCGCCAAGGGCATCACCAATTTTCATTCGCCCAATGACGTGATTGTGGACGCCTCCATGCCCGCCATGATTCGCGGCGGCGGCAAGATGTGGGGCGCGGACGGCAAGCAGAAAGACTGCAAGGCGGTGATGCCGGAATCCACCTTCGCCCGCATCTATCAGGAAATGATCAATTTCTGCAAAACCAACGGCGCGTTCGACCCGACCACCATGGGCACCGTGCCCAATGTCGGCCTGATGGCGCAACAGGCGGAAGAATACGGCTCGCACGACAAGACTTTTGAAATTCCCGAAGATGGCGTTGCCAATGTCGTCGACCTCGCCACCGGCGAAGTGCTGTTGTCGCAAAACGTCGAAGCGGGCGACCTCTGGCGCATGTGTCAGGTGAAAGACGCGCCGATTCGTGACTGGGTGAAACTCGCCGTCACCCGCGCCCGGAATTCCGGCATGACCGCCGTATTCTGGCTCGACCCCTTCCGTCCGCACGAGGCCGAACTCATCAGGAAAGTGGAAAAGTATCTCAAGGAACACGACACGACAGGGTTGGACATCCGCATCATGTCGCAGGTGCGCGCCATGCGCTACACGCTGGAGCGCGTCATTCGCGGAGAAGACACCATCTCCGTCACCGGCAATATCCTGCGCGATTATCTGACCGACCTGTTCCCCATCATGGAACTCGGCACCAGCGCCAAGATGCTTTCCATCGTGCCCCTGATGGCAGGGGGCGGCATGTACGAAACCGGCGCGGGCGGTTCCGCGCCCAAGCATGTCAAGCAATTGCTGGAAGAAAACCACCTGCGCTGGGATTCACTGGGCGAATTTCTGGCGCTTGCCGTGTCGTTGGAAGACCTGGGCCTCAAAACGGGTAACGCGCGCGCAAAATTGCTGGCGAAAACGCTGGACGCCGCGACCGGCAAACTGCTCGACCAGCACAAATCCCCCTCGCCCAAAACCGGCGAACTCGACAACCGGGGCAGCCAGTTTTACCTCGCGCTGTACTGGGCGGAAGCGCTTGCGGGGCAAGAGGAAGATGCCGCGCTTGCCGCCCATTTCGCGCCGCTCGCCCGGACGCTCGCCAAAAACGAGGCGACCATCCTCGCCGAAATGAACGCCGTGCAAGGTAAACCGGTGGATATCGGGGGCTACTATCTGGCCGCAGACGACAAACTGAAAGCCGTGATGCGTCCGAGCGCCACGTTCAACGCGGCGTTACAGGCGTTGGGTTGAGGCTGCTGACAAACCTCACCCCCCTGCTTTGGTAGGGCGTGCTTTGGTAGGGCACGCTTTGGTAGGGCACGCTCGGAGAGCACGCCCTACCTGAAGCGCCCTACCTGAAGCGTCCTGCCAAAGCGGGGGGCTACGCCCTACCAAAAAAATCCCCGACCAATGGACAACAAGGCCGGGGGTCGAAGTCTCCGAGGATCGGGAGTTTTTATTCCATCGCTTCGTACAGGGGCAGCGTCAGGAATTCGGGATAATCCGGGGTGAGCGACATCCGGGCGAAGATTTTCGCCGCCTGGTCGTAGGTGGCCGTGGCTTCGCCCTGGGCGACGACGTCGGTTTTTACCTTTTCCAGTTCCTCGTCGATCATACCGCGCACCATTTCCGCCGTGACCTTGCGCCCATCGTCCAGAATGCCTTTCGGCGAGACCACCCATTGCCAGACTTGCGAGCGCGAGATTTCGGCGGTGGCGGCGTCTTCCATCAGGTTGTGGATGGGCACGCAGCCGTTGCCCGCGAGCCATGAGCCGAGGTAATGGATGCCGACGTTGATGTTGTTGCGCAATCCCGCTTCGGTGATGGGCTGTTCCGGCTGGAAGTCGAGCCAGTCTTTGGGGCCGAATTCGCCGAAGACCTGTTTTTCCCATTGGTTGGGGCGTTCTCCCAGCACCTTGACGAATTCTTCCAGCGCGATGGGCACCAGCCCCGGATGGGCGACCCAGCCGCCGTCGTAGCCGTCGCTGGCATCGCGCCGTTTGTCGTGGCGGACGCCCGCCAGCGCCTTGTCGTTGGCGGCGGGGTCATTCTTGATGGGGATCAGGGCGCTCATGCCGCCGATGGCGGGCGCGCCGCGCTTGTGGCAGGTTTGCACCAGGGCCAGAGCATAGGCGCGCATGAAGGGGACTTCCATCGTAATCGCGGCGCGGTTTGCCAGACAGAATGCCTTGTTTTTCCTGA
This sequence comes from Zoogloeaceae bacterium, assembly GCA_031273565.1. Classification (GTDB taxonomy): domain Bacteria; phylum Pseudomonadota; class Gammaproteobacteria; order Burkholderiales; family Rhodocyclaceae; genus Azovibrio. The sequence continues at coordinate 3,676 of JAISRR010000040.1, forward strand.
ATTTCTTGATGCAGGAAAAAATATAATCCCAGCGCCCGGCGTTCAGCCCGGCGGAATGCTCGCGCAGTTCGAACAGGATTTCGTCCATTTCGAACGTCGCCAGAATGGTTTCGATCAGGACGGTGGCCTTGATGGCGCCACGCGCCAAACCGATGTAATCCTGCGCCAGAATAAAGATGTCGTTCCACAGGCGCGCTTCGAGATGACTTTCGAGCTTGGGCAGATAGTAGAACGGCCCCGCGCCGCGCGCGATTTGTTCCTTGGCGTTGTGGAAAAAGGCCAGCGCGAAGTCAAAGATGCCGCCGGAGACGCGCTCGCCGTCGACCCGCACGTGTTTTTCATCCAGATGCCAGCCGCGCGCGCGGATTTGCAGGGTGGCGATTTCGTCGTTCAGGCGATAAGCCTTGCCGGTTTCGTTGGTGAAGGTGAGTTCGCGGCGAATGGCCTGATACAGGTTGATCTGTCCCTGAATCTGGTTTTCCCATTTCGGGCTGTTGGAATCCTCGAAGTCGGCCATGTAGGAATCCGCGCCGGAATTCAAGGCGTTGATGATCATCTTGGCTTCGACCGGGCCGGTGATTTCCACCCGGCGGCGCGCCAGCGCCGGGGGCAGGGGCGCGATTTTCCAGTTGCCATCGCGCACGACGCGGGTCGTGGAGAGGAAATCGGGCATTTCGCCCGCGTCGAAACGGGCTTGACGTTCGGCGCGCAGGCGCAGCAATTCGCGCCGTCGCGGCTCGAACGCGCGATGCAGTCTGGCCACCAGTTCGAGCGCGTCGGGGGTGAGGATGGCTTCATAGCCGGGATGGATGGGGGCGTCGATTTCGACGCCCTGCGGCAGGGTAAAGTTCATGGCAATCCTTTCGGGAGACAGATATGGATATCGGGAAACTCCGAACGAGGCGCATTGCGTCATTCCCGCGCCGACGGGAATGACGATGGCCTGAATATTTCCTCAGTGAAACTGCGCTTCCTCGGTCGAACCGGTGAGCGCCTTCACCGAAGACGAGCCGCCCTGAATGACGGTGGTCACTTCGTCGAAATAGCCCGCGCCCACTTCCTGCTGGTGGGAGACGAAGGTGTAGCCTTCTTCGCGCGCGGCGAATTCCGGCTCCTGCACCATCTCCACGTAATGTTTCATACCCTCGCCGCTGGCATAGGCATGGGCAAAGCGGAAGGTGTTGAACCAGTTGATGTGGATGCCCGCCAGGGTGATGAACTGGAACTTGTAGCCCAGATCGGATAAACCTTCCTGAAAGCGGGCGATGCTCTTGTCGTCCAGATTCTTTTTCCAGTTAAAGGAGGGCGAACAGTTGTAGGCCAACAATTTGCCGGGACAGGCCGCCTGCACCGCCTGCGCGAATTCGCGGGCGAACCCAAGGTCAGGCGTGCCGGTTTCGCACCACACCAGATCGGCAAACGGCGCATAGGCCACGCCGCGCGAAATGGCCTGTTCCAGACCGTTTTTGACGCGGAAAAAACCTTCCTGCGTGCGCTCGCCGGTGAGGAAAGGCTGGTCGTTGGCGTCGTGGTTGGAGGTGAGCAGGGTTGCGGCCTCGGCGTCCGTGCGCGCCAGAATCAAGGTCGGCACGCCCATGACATCGGCAGCGAAACGGGCGGCCACCAGTTTTTCGATGGCCTCTTGCGTGGGCACCAACACCTTGCCGCCCATGTGACCGCATTTCTTTGCCGCCGCCAGTTGATCTTCAAAATGCACCGCCGACGCGCCAGCGGCAATCATGTTCTTCATCAGTTCAAAGGCATTCAGCACACCACCGAACCCGGCCTCGGCATCGGCGACGATGGGCAGGAAATAATCGACAAAACCTTCGTCACCGGGATGGACGCCGCGTGAACACTGGATTTCATCGGCGCGTTTGAAGGTATTGTTGATGCGACGCACCATGGTCGGCACCGAATCGTAGGCGTAGAGCGACTGATCCGGGTACATGGTTTCCGAACTGTTGCCATCGGCGGCGACCTGCCAGCCGGAGAGATACACGGCTTCCAACCCTGCCTTGGCCTGCTGCATGGCTTGTCCGGCGGTGATGGCGCCAAAGGTGTTGACATAGCCCTTGGCGGCGCCGCCATGCAGCTTGTCCCACAGTTTTTCCGCGCCATGCCGGGCGAGCGTGTGCTCGATGTGCAGCGAACCGCGCAAGCGCACCACGTCTTCCGCAGTGTAGTTGCGGCGGATGCCCTGCCAACGGGGGTCGCTTGCCCAGGTTTGTTCGAGTTTCTGGATTTCGTGTTTCGGGGTCATGAGGTTTCCTTTCGGGGATACGCATTGAAAAATGGATGCAAAAACGTCTCCTTGAGTGCAGGGGGCGCAATCGCCAGTGTGCTTTTTTAGCTCTTATATAAGACATAAGTTATACGACACTCGTTCCCTTGTTGTCAACGGTAACGGGATCAGAAGACAGGGATAAGCAGGTGGAGCCGACATCTTGTGAACGCCGACTCCCCGCTCGCGTTTCCTGTAGGAGTCCGCAATATACATACCGGAGAATTTCCTTGTAATGACTGAAATGGCATAAAAAAGCGAAGATCAGGGGGGTAGATTGCGGATTTTGCGAAGAAGCTTGGGGTGGGTGTGGTGAGACAGGGGCGGGACGGTTTGTCAGCAATCTGAGCCTGCGTCTGTTTTTTCCTGACTTCCGTTATGCGCTCGCCGCCGATTCCCCAATTATCCGTGTCAAGCTCATCTACCGTCACGACAGCGCGAAGCGTAATGAGAACGGCAAAATATTTTCGACCCTGTTTTTCCGGGCATATAATGGTCAGCTTCAAATACCGCCGGAAAATGCATGATGCAAACGCCTTTCACAAAACGGATCAGAGGGTTTATTTTTGTGTGCCTGTGTTTGGCGCTGCTGGCGCTTTCCGGCTGCGACAGCACGGTCGGCGAGACGCTGCCGGACGCCCGGCGCAATGCCGGGCAGATTTCCGCCCCCCCGACGCCGGAAACAGGAACCGAGCTTCCCGCC
>JAISRR010000079.1 GCA_031273565.1 Zoogloeaceae bacterium
ATCCACGGCCAGCCGGGTCACCAGCGCCACGGCCTCCACATCGTCGCCATTGACGTGGAAAATCGGCGCTTCGGCCATCTTGAAAATTTCCGTGCAGTAATGGCCGGAACGGTAGTCGCGCAGGTCGGACGTGGTAAAGCCGATCTGGTTGTTGACCACGATGTGAATCGTGCCGCCCGTGCCATAACCCCGCGTCTGGGCGAAATTGAGCATTTCCTGATTCACGCCCTGCCCGGCCACGGCGGCGTCGCCATGAATCAGCACGGGGACGATCTTCTTTTTGCCCGCTTCGCCATAGCGCAACTGACGGGCGTAGACGGAGCCTTCCACCACGGGATTGATGATTTCCAGATGCGAGGGATTGAACGCCAGCACCAGATGTATCGGCCCTCCCGGCGTTCCCACGTCCGAAGAATAGCCCAGGTGATATTTCACGTCGCCTGCGGAGAGGTCGGAGGCTTTTTTGCCTTCAAATTCGGCAAAGAGCAGGCCGGGCGATTTGCCCAGGACGTTGACCAGCACATTGAGACGCCCCCGGTGCGCCATGCCGATGACGATTTCCTGCGCGCCGTGCTGCCCCAGCGCGCGGATCAATTCATCCATCGAGGCGATCAGGGATTCGCCCCCTTCCAGCGAGAAGCGTTTTTGCCCGACATATTTGGTGTGCAGGTAACGCTCCAGCGTTTCGGCGGCGGTGACGCGCTCCAGCAGACGCCGCTTGTCTTCCCGGCTGTACGCGCCCCGGGCGCGAATCGGCTCCAGGCGTTCCTGTATCCAGCGTTTTTCGCGGGTTTCCGTCAAATACATGTATTCGACGCCAACCGAACCGCAATAGGTTTCCCGCGCGGCCTCGATGATTTTGGCGAGCGGCGCGTGTTCTGTTTCCATACGCAAGGAGCCGGTATTGAAAACCCGGTTCAGGTCGGCGTCGGAGAGTTTGTGATGGGAAAGCTCAAGCTCGGCAATGGTCGGGCGCTCAAGGCGCTTCAAGGGATCAAGGTCGGCGCGGCGATTGCCCATGAAACGGTAGGCGTTGATGAGTTGCAGCACGGCGACCTGCTTGCCGTCATCTTCCGCCTGCGGCGCGACCTGACGAAACCCGCCCAGCTTCGCCTGCTCGGCGAACGCGGCGATGACGGGCGCGTGAGGGACATCCTTGGGGACGAAGCCGGGTTCCAGCGCCAGCCGGTCAAAGTAGACGCGCCATTCTTCCGGCACCCGCGCGGGGTCGTCCAGATAGTGTTCGTGAAGTTCTTCGACGAAAGGCGCGTTGCCGCCGAAAAACAATGTAGTTTCAATCTTCTGCATCATTTTCTTTTATTTCCTTGGGGGAATATTCCTGATTCTTGTGAACTGGAAAAAAGGCGACGCAAGCGCCGCCTTTTCAATCGCGCCCTCAACGTTCGGATAACGGCGTCACATCACGCCGGGCCGCGCCGATGTACAACTGGCGGGGACGTCCGATCTTGTATTCGGGATCGGTGAGCATTTCCTCCCATTGCGCCATCCAGCCCGCCGTGCGCGCCAGCGCGAAGATGCAGGTGAACATGGAGGTGGGCACGCCGATCGCCTTCTGCACGATGCCGGAATAAAAGTCCACATTGGGATAGAGTTTCTTTTCGACAAAATACTCGTCTTCCAGGGCGATTTTTTCCAGCGCCAGCGCCAGCTTGAACAGGCGGTCGTTTTCCAGGCCCAGTTCGGTCAGCACGTCCTTGCAGATTTTGCGCATCAGCTTGGCGCGCGGATCAAAGTTCTTGTAGACGCGGTGGCCGAAGCCCATCAGCTTGAAGGGGTCGTTCTTGTCCTTGGCGCGTTCGATGAATTCGCCGACGCGGGAAACGTCGCCGATTTCTTCCAGCATTTTCAGACAGGCTTCGTTCGCCCCGCCATGCGCCGGCCCCCACAGACAGGCAATGCCCGCCGCGATGCAGGCGAACGGATTCGCGCCGGAAGACCCCGCCAGACGCACGGTCGAAGTGGAAGCGTTCTGCTCGTGGTCAGCATGGAGGATGAAAATCACGTCCAGCGCGCGCGCCAGCACGGGATTGGGCTTGTATTCCTCACAGGGCACGCCGAACATCATGTACATGAAGTTTTCGACATAACCCAGATCGTTGCGGGGATACATGAACGGCAGGCCGCTGTTGTACTTGTAGGCCATCGCCACAATGGTCGGCAGTTTGGCGATGATGCGGTTGAAGCTCATGTTGCGATGCTCGACGCCGGCAAAATTCATGGCGTCATGGTAGAAGGCGGAAAGCGCCCCGACCACGCCGGTCATGACCGCCATCGGGTGCGCGTCACGGCGAAACCCGTTGTAAAAACGGGTCAACTGGTCATGCACCAGCGTGTGCCGCCGGATGGTGTCTTCAAACGCGGTCTTTTGCTGAACCGTGGGCAACTCGCCGTTTTTCAGGAGATAGGCCACTTCCAGGAAGTTGCACTGCTCCGCCAGTTGCTCGATGGGATAGCCGCGATACAGGAGTTCTCCCTTGTCGCCATCAATGTAGGTGATGCTGGATTTGCAACTGGCCGTAGACAAAAACCCGGAATCATAGGTAAACAATCCGGTTTTGCCGCCCAGGGTACGGATGTCAATGCAATCATTGCCATGCGTGGGCGTCAGAATCGGAAACTCGATTGGCGCTTGTCCGCCAAGGCTCAATGTAGCTGTAGTCATAATCGTCTCTCTTCCCTGTGTGGTGTGAATAGGGCGCGCTTCAAAAAAAGCGCGCAAATAAAAAACATCAACCTGCCAAACGTCGGACAACAGCCTTCACGTTGTCTGACGCTTGCGCAGCATGGCCACAATCGGCGTCAGGCGAGCGTCTTCGCACTCTGCCTGACCACTGATCAGATGCCATAATTCCAGATCATCACGATCCGCGAGCGCCACGAACGCCTGCTGTTCGGCCTCGGAGAGCGTTCCGAAATCTTCTTCCAGAAAGCGCCCCAGGGCAATATCCACCTCCAGCAACCCCCGGCGGACACAGCGCCAGCGCAGGCGTTCGTAAGCTTCCCTCTCCATCAAACCGCCCGCTTCACCATCATGTCCTTGATCTTGCCAATCGCCCGGGTGGGATTCAAACCCTTGGGACAGACATCCACGCAGTTCATGATGGTATGGCAACGAAACAGCCGATACGGGTCTTCAAGATTGTCCAGCCGCTCGCCCGTCGCCTGATCGCGGGTGTCGGCCAGAAAACGATATGCCGCCAGAAGACCGGCCGGCCCCACGAACTTGTCCGGGTTCCACCAGAAGGAAGGACAGGACGTGGAGCAGCAGGCGCACAGGATGCACTCGTACAAACCATTCAGCTCTTCCCGGTCTTCCGGCGATTGCAGGCGTTCCCGCTCAGGCGGCGGGTCGTTGTTGATCAGGTAGGGCTTGATGGAATGATACTGCTTGAAAAACTGGGTCATATCCACGATCAGGTCGCGGATGACCGGCAATCCCGGCAACGG
>JAISRR010000128.1 GCA_031273565.1 Zoogloeaceae bacterium
TTTCCTGCCGGTTGCGTTCCCTCTGCAAATCCTGGGCAAGCGCTTCCCGACGCGACAGCAGGGCTTGCAGGACACGCGCGGCTGGCGTGGGCGGCGTCCAGGGAGCGGGTTTGAGCAACACGCCATAACGCGCCAGAACCCAACTATCAATCCCGTCTGTCTTGCTTCGCACCGCAATTCCCCTGGCAAAGTTTCTGACTTGCGCCGCTGACTTGCGCCGGATTGACAATAGAGACCGTCACACCCGCATCGCACAGCGCGAGGGCGGACTGTTCGTGATAAACGCCGGTACCTTCCATGATCACATGCAGGATGTCCGGCGTTACCCCCTGTTTCCTGCACCAGAGCAACAAGGCATCAATGCCGACACGACTGTTGGCGACGGATTTGGCCTTGCGTTTGCCGCCAGAGTCTTCCCGCAACAGGCTGCAATCCAGTTTGGCTTTGGAGACATCCATACCCGGATCGTGTTTCATGATTCGCTTCCTCATCAAAGACGCCGACACCGCCCACTTACCTTGTGCATTCAGGGTCGAACCCTTGGCTACCGTTCAGTGTGTGTGCTGGCAGTGAAGTGGGAAGAAAGGCTTTATCTACGTTACAAGGTTCGAACCTTAAGGGCGGAAACAAGCTGATTTCTTCCCGGTAGCGGGAGCTAACCACTACAGATGGAAAGATACAAGGGCGGGATCTGCGATACCGCCGTTGTTGACCTGCGGCGCAAGGTAGGGCGGCATCGTAGAAACCGCCGTTTGTTTAACCTGCGGCGCTTTCGGAGAAAGCGCCCTACCTGAACCCGTCCTACCTGAACCCGCCCTACCTGAACCCGTCCTACCTGAACCCGCCCTACCTGAACCCGTCCTACCTGAACCCGTCCTACCTGAACCCGTCCTACCTGAACCTGCCCTACCTGAACCTGCCCTACCTGAACCTGCCCTACCTGAACCTGCCCTACCTGAACCTGCCCTACCTGAACCTGCCCTACCTGAACCCCTCCTACCCAACCCCTCCCACCTTATCGCCTGATGTCATGCAGCAGCGCCTTGATGCTTGCGGTTTTGTCTTCGGCTTTCGGCTCGTAGCGCGCGGCGCAGACGAGACGGGCGAGGGCGAGGACGGTTTCCGCCAGGTCGGGACGTTCCGTTTGCAGGCGTTTGGCCAGGGCGAGCGGCGTTTCCCAGGGTTGCGTTCTGACGCCCTGTTTGGCGAGATGACGAAGCGCCTTGCGCCAGAGCTTCCAGGCCGGATCGGTCGTGTCGGGGCGGGCTTGCAACAGCCAGAGGGACAGCGCAAGCAGCATCGCCGCCATGACAACAATCAGCGCCGTCGTGATGCGTTGCCAGGAGGGGTTGGAAAGCCCCAGAATGGAGAGCAGTTCGCGCTGGCGTTCGGAGGAGTAGCCGAGCACCCATTGATTCCAGCTGTTGTTCACCGCGTCCCAGCGATAACGCAGGCCTTGCAGCCAGTCGATGGCGTATCCGGCGAGTTCGGACGGAAGGTCGACGAGATTGGCGGCGGCGTCTGGCGCAACCCGTTCAGGGGGAATGGCGGCGGTGGGATCGATGCGTATCCAGCCTTCATTGGCAATCCAGATTTCGGCCCAGGCGTGCGCGGAGGATTGGCGCACGACAAGAAAACCATCCACCGGGTTCAGTTCGCCCCCCAGATAACCCATGACGACGCGCGCGGGCACGCCAGCGGCGCGCATCAGGGTGACGAAAGCGGAGGCGTAATGCTCGCAAAAACCGCTCCGGGTGTTGAAGAGAAAGTCGTCCATGGCCTGCGCGCCCAGAAGCGGCGGTTCGAGGGTGTAGTAGAAGGCTTCGTCGTGGAAATGACGCAGGGCGCGTTCCGCCAGTTGCCGGGGGTCGGGGTTTTCCGCGCGCCAGCGGCGCGCCAGTTCCAGGGTGCGGGGGTTATAGTCGCGCGGCAATTGCAGGCTGGCGCGTTGCAATCCGGGAGGCAGGCTGGCTTCCGCATCCATCCGGTATTCGGGATGGGAGACGAGTTGCAGGCGGGTGCGGGTGGTGATCGGACGCCGACTGCGCAGCAGACCATTGCGGGTCATGTCCGCTTCCACGCCTTCGACATGGGTGGGCATTTCCAGCGGCAACAGCCAGTTGCGCTGGTGCGCTTCCAGCGTCAGGGTGTAGTTCAGCGCCGCGCCGCGAGTTTCTATTTTTGGGGGGCGTATCACAAAATCATCATCGCCTTCCCAGGTGCTGCCGTTGTAACGGGTGAGCACCGGCCCGCGCCAGTAAAGCTGTTTGCGGGTCGGCGGCGCGCCCTCGAACCGGGCGCGAAAGGCAATCTCGTCATTTCCGATGAGCGAGGAGATACTGCCGGGACTCATGCTGTTGCCCAGGCCGATTACGCTGTAAGCGTTTTGCGGCACACCCCACAGGGGGCCGCTGACGCGCGGAACCAGCAGGTAGAGGGCAAGCATGAAGGGCAGCGCCTGCAAGAGCAGACGGGCGGCGCAGGAGAGGATGGCAAAGGCGGACTGCTGCGGGTCGGTGTGGATTTTCAGCAGGGCGGCGGTGACGGTCAGGACACTGACGATGAGCCAGAGACCCGTCAGAATGTTCTGGTTGTAAAAGTAATGGGTGAGCAGCAGAAAATAGCAGAGGGTGAGCAAAACCACGCTGTCGCGCTGGCTCTTGAGTTCCAGAAGTTTCATGCTGATCAGGATCGCCAGCATGGCAATGCCGGATTCGTAGTTGGGCGGGAGACCAAATTGCAGCGCAACGCCCGCGCAACAGAGAAACACCATCCCGACTCTGGCCCAGGCCGGGGTGACGCGATAACCGGTGCGCCACTGCCAGACGACATGGAGCTGCACCAGCGCGATGACCACGGAAATCCAGGTGGGCAGGTGGTAGACGTGCGGCAGGGTGGTGGCAAGCGCCGCCGCCCAGAGCCAGGGCAGGTTGACGTATGCCAGATATTGCTGCGGCGTTGGATGGCGATTGAGGGGGCGCTTCATGGCGCGGCCTCGCGCCTGCCGGCGCACGCGGGTTCATCCGCCAGCGCGGTCAGCGCCAGCGCCTCCAGACAGCGGCGGCGATGGACGGGGCCACGCGCCGGGGCGAGGCGCGCGTCCGGCAGCCGGAGACCGTAGGTACAGCCCGCATCTTCCGCGCCCAATACCCAGCCGGTGAGGAAGGAGAGGCGCGTTTCAACATCGTCCGCCAGCCGTTCCGTATCGACCCAGTTCAGCCACAATTCTTCCTGCGCGCCGCCGGCGAACAGTTTGACCAGCAGGGGTTTTTCGCCGCCATCGCGGGCTGCGGCCTTCCAGGCGATGTGGCGGGGCGAGTCGGCATTCTGGCGCTCGCGCAGCCCGGCGAAATCTTCCTCGCCTTCCTTGCTCGGCCCGGCGCCGCCCGCGCCGGATGGCTGGCCTGGCGGCAGGGGCGAAAACATGGCGCGTGGATAAACCAGGCAGCGCGCCTGTGGCCAGGGGTAGGCCCAGGCGTAAAACAGCCCCAGAGGATAGCGTGTCCTGACCAACAGCCGGGGCAGGGGGAGCCAGCCGCGTTTTTGCGTGGCGATGTTCAGGTAAAGATGCGTTTCCGTGTCTGCCGACAGATGCAGGATTTGTGGCGAAGGCGGTGGAGCGGACGAAAGCGCCGCGTCAATTCGCGCCTCTGACCATTCCAGCGCCGGGCGTGCTTCCGGCGCGTGCGCGAGAAAATGAAAACAGGCCATTTCGCCCGCGTGGACAGGGGGCGCTTCCTGCGTGCGCAGGCTCAGGTTTTGCAGGTTTTTATGGGTGTGCACCATGCTGACGAGCGCCAGACTGGCAAGCAGAAAAACCAGCGCGTGACCGAGCGCCAGATCATAATTGATCGCGCCGACGAACATGGTGATCAACACCACCGCGTACAGCAGTCCGGCGCGGGTGGGCAGGATGTAAATGCGTTTGCGGGTCAGCCGCAACGCGCCCGCCTCCGGGCCGCGAGGACGGATGAAGCGGGCGGAAAGACGGCGCAGAAAGACAAACATCAGGGAATGGCGACGCTTTGCACCAGATCGGCGATGTCTTCCGGGCGCGCCGAGGCGTCGCCCTGACGCGAACGCAGCCGGTGACAGGCGACGCCGGGCAGCAGGGTCTGAAGATCATCCGGCAACACCGCCTTGCGATCATCCAGATACGCCCAGGCGCGGGCGACCGCGAGCAGCCCCAGACCGGCGCGCGGCGAAAGACCGTGATAAAAACGGGCGCTGGCGCGGGACGCAGCCAGCAACGCCTGCACGTAATCGAGCAGGGCGGGGGAAACGAAAACGGCATCGACCGCCTGCTGGTGCGCGAGCAAATCGGCGGGCGCGAGGATGGGCGCAAGCGTCGCCAACTGGCGGCGCTGGTCGCCGGAAGCCAGCAGGACGCGCTCCGACGCGGCATCGGGATAACCCAGGGTCAGGCGCATCAGAAAGCGGTCGAGTTGCGATTCCGGCAGGGGAAAGGTGCCGATCTGGTGCGCCGGGTTCTGGGTGGCGATGACAAAAAAAGGATTCGGCAGAGGCCGCGTTTCGCCATCGCAGGTGACCTGCCGTTCTTCCATCGCTTCCAGCAACGCGCTTTGGGTTTTGGGCGTGGCGCGGTTGATTTCGTCGGCGAGCAGCATCTGGGTGAAAATCGGGCCGGGCATGAAACGGAAATTTCCGCTTTCCCGCTCATAGACCGAGAGGCCGAGAATGTCGGCGGGCAGAAGGTCGCTCGTAAACTGGACGCGGGAAAACTGCATGCCCAGCAATCTCGCCAGCACCTGCGCCAATGTCGTCTTGCCCAGGCCGGGCAGGTCTTCGATCAGCAAATGCCCGCGCGCGAGCAGACAGGCAAGCGCCAGACGGATTTCCCGGCGTTTGCCGAGGACGATTTTTTCGGCGTGTTCGATAACGTTTTTCATTGTATTCGAGGGTCAGGTAACAAAAAATCCGGCAGGTCGCGGGGATGAAGTATGGCGAATGGCAACGCATGGTAACGCGAACGGGAGAGTTCCAATACTTTTTTGTCCTTGCTGACCAGCCAGCGGGCATTGCCGCGCGCGGCGAGTTCCAGAAAAGGCTGGTCGTCCGGGTCGCGGCAGGATGGAAGCCTGATCGGGCTGCCGCTGCCGGGAACATCGCGGATCAGGGTGCGATAGGCCGGCAGGATTTTATCCGCCCGCGCTTTGGGAATGGCGAGCTGCGCGTAAGTCAGCACCCGCGCGAATTCGCCCAGCGTGCGGGCGTCGCCCAGACAGGTCAGCCGCCCCGCCGTCAGCGCGGCGTAGAGGGACGCGACGGAGGGATCGTGAAAATGTAAAAGATCGAGCGCGACATTGGTATCGAGAACGATGGACGTGAGTTCAGGCATCAGAAGGCAGCGTCATAAAGTGGACAGGAGTGTAGGTGAAGCGCCCGCCACATCATATCAAAATCGTGCGCCCTGCATGCCATTCAGAAGAACAGGGAGGCAGATTACCTGCGCGCTACAACGGGTCGATTTTGCCTTGTGATTCTTGCTGGAAACCTGTAGAATCCGCCGTTTCATTTTTTATCTACCACAGGATTTTTCATGGCCAATAGCGCACAAGCCCGCAAGCGCGCGCGTCAAGCAGTCAAGCAGCGCGCCCACAATGCCAGTCAGCGTTCTTCCCTGCGTACCGCCATCAAGCGTGTGCGTCAGGCAATCGCCACCGGCGACAAGGTTGCTGCCCAGAATGTGTTTTCCCTGTCCGTGTCGGTCATCGACCGCATCGCAGACAAAAAGATTATTCACAAAAACAAGGCCGCACGTCACAAAAGCCGTCTGTCCGCCCAGATCAAGGCACTCCCGTCCGCCTGAGCAGACCATCGCATAAAACGCCGATTGGGTAGGCGGGTTTGGGTAGGGCTTTCCAGGTAGGGCGCTTTCCAGGTAGGGCGCTTTCCAGGTAGGGCGCTTTCCAGGTAGGGCGCTTTCCAGGTAGGGCGCTTTCCAGGTAGGGCGCTTTCCAGGTAGGGCGCTTTC
>JAISRR010000007.1 GCA_031273565.1 Zoogloeaceae bacterium
AACGCCGCCGTCATGGGGCAGCTCGATTATTTCGGCGTCTCCGTGGCGGCGGGGTCGGCCTGCAACACGGGGGAGGATTTGCCCTCGCATGTGCTCACCGGCATCGGTCTGAGGGCGGAAGACGCGCGCGCCACGCTGCGCGTGAGTTTCCCGCCCGGTCTGCGGGAAAAGGAGCTGCGTTACGTCATCGCCGCGTTCGAGGAAGTGCTCACCGGCAAGGGCGGCAAGGTGATGGCCCTGCAACCGTCGCAACTGACCGCGGAAGTGCTGTTCGCCCCCGATGTCTTCATCATCGACCTGCGGCGCGCGGCCAAGCCGGAATACCTGCTGAAGCCCTTGCCCAACAGCCGCCGTTTCCCGTTCTACCGCATCGGCAGGCATCTGCATGAAATCCCGCGTGACCGCCACATCCTTGTCACCTGCGAGACGGGGTATGATGCGCCGATCATCGCCTATTACCTGAAGCTCAAGGGCTATACCCGCCTCTCTTTTCTGCTGTGGGGCATTCTGGGGTGGAAACTCGCGCAGCCCGATCTTTACGCCCGCCTGGCGCGGCAACATCCAACGGAAGGAGCCTGAAACGTGGAACAAGCCCTGTGCATCCCCTGCGCGCCGCAAAACGGCGTCCCGCAATTCGGAGAAACCAATCTCGGCAGCACCCGCGCCTGGTGCCCGGAATGCAAGACCACGGAACACGCGCTCTATTCGGCCACGGACGAAGGCGTTTTCATGGAACGCATCTGTCCCCGGCACGGCGCCCAATCACCCACAACCCGCACGCCGGTGTGCCGCACAAAGGAATGGTTTTTCGCGCGCACCCGCCAGCCGCGCCAGATGTGCCGGAACACACAAATCGTGTCGGCGCAGAAAGGCTGTCCCTTCGATTGCGGCCCCTGCGCCAACCATGCGGGCGGTTTGCGTCTGCCGATTTTTTCGCTCACCAACAATTGCAATCTCAAGTGCCCGATCTGTTTCACCCACAACCGGCACGATCAAATCTACAACAAGTCGCCGGACGAACTGGAAACGCTGCTGGACATCATCGAAAGGGAAAAACAGGGGCTTGACCTGTTGAATCTCACCGGCGGCGAGCCGACGCTGCATCCGCAATTGATCGAGATGCTTGAGCGCTGCGCCAAACGCTCGTTTCGCCGCGTCAGCATGAACAGCAATGGCCTGATTCTGGGCAAAAACCGCAAGCTCGCCGAAAAACTCAAGGAGACTGGCGTTCAGGTTATCCTGTCGCTCGACACCTTGCAGCGCGAAAGAAGCCTGCGCATCCACGGCGCGGACATCGTGCAAGGCAAATTGAACGCGCTGGCGATGCTCGAAGAACTGGACATCCCCACCGTGCTCCTCATGGTATGGATTCCCGGACTCAACGATGAAGAACTGCCCGGACTGATCGACGCATACCTGCCGAAAAAATTCATCTGCGGCATCACCATCCAGAACATGGCCTACACCGGCCAGTATGGCAGTCTTTTTTCGCCGCGCATCCATAGCACGCTGGAAGATGTCGAACAGGGGCTGGCGCGATGGGGCAGCTTCTCGACCGACGATTTTTTCGCGCACGGCTCCTATCATCCCTTCTGTTATTCCTCCGCCTATTTCATCGTCGATGGCGCGGTGCGCATCCCGTTCACCCGTCTCGCGCCGGGCGAGTTGTTGCTCAGGGCGACGGCGGAAAGCTATCTCCTGAAGTCCCTGCCGGAACTGGAAGCGTGTTTTCGCGCCCGCATCGACGAATTGTGGGCGGAAGGCGCGCCCAGGGAAGAACTTGCCGTATTGAAACGCTTCATCGCCCGTATGGGAGAAGCGGATACCCGCGCTCCCCGTTTTTTTCACGAAATGGTCAAGACCGTCACCCTTCACGCGCACATGGATGCGGACAACTTCGACCTCGCCCGCGTGAGCCTCTGTGGCGATCTGGTGCCCCATGAGGATGGCCGCATGATTCCCGCCTGTTCCTACAATCTCCTGTATCGCCAGCAAGACCCGAGATTCTGGACGGAGGGCGCAGAATGAAAATCTTGTTTTGTCTGGCGCTCGCGCTTTTTCCCGCAGCCATGTGGGCGCAGGAGCAACCCGTCGCGCAGGTGGTCACTTTGCGGGATTACTACCTTGAATACGAGGTCATTTCCAGTGAAAGTAATCCGTATCTATCCGAAAGTCTTGTACGGGTTTTCAACAAAAAAACCAGGAAGCTCGTGCAAACGCTGAAGACAGATTGTTTTGGCGGCGTCGAGAACGGTGAAAAGATGGCGCGTTGGGTGGACGTTTTTGGCGTTGGTGATTTCAACTTCGATGGATTTGAGGATTTTTCCTGTTCCGAAGGAATAATGGGCAACGTGAATGCCTCCTATGCTTATTTTCTGTTTGACCCCAGGCAAAAAAAGTTCCGCGAGGCTTTCTCCCTGTCGGGCTACGGCATCGACTTCGACCCGGTCAACAAAACCGTCACCGTGGAAAGCCGGGGCAGTTGTTGCAGTCATGAGCGAACGGTTTATCGCGTGAAAAGGGACAAGCTCGTGCCCAAACTCGAATGTAGCCGATACATCGGCCAGATGGGGGCGAATACAGGCATCAGCGCGACGCTCGCAGGCCAGGACTACGCGATGGATGTTGTATTTATCGACGGCGCTGAGGCTGCGGAAACAGAAACGGGAAACACTTTTTCAGGTAGCGCCACGTTTTCCAGCAATCCCGTTAATGCCGTGTTTTCCGGCAATCCCGCTGGCGCATGTCTCCTGGGCTTGAAGGAAAAGAAAATCCTCTCGCGCAGCGAAGCCGGGGAACCGTCGCGCGTG
>JAISRR010000047.1 GCA_031273565.1 Zoogloeaceae bacterium
GCGAGCGCCGTTGCTTCCGACACCGCGCCATGCCGCGCCAGTATTTCCGGCGGGACGCCCAGCATCTCCACCTTGGCGGCGTTGGAATAGGTGACGAAACCGCGTTCGAACCAGGCCGACGAGCCGGGAATGGCGGTCAGTTCCTGCGCCACCTGACCGCCGGTGCAGGATTCCGCCGTCGCCAGCATTTCCCGGCGGGCGAGCAGCGCCTCCCCGACGCGCCGCGCGAGATCGGTGTTCACGTCAGCCACCATTTGGCAAGCGCCAGACAAAGAAGCGCGTATCCTGCCGCCATCACATCGTCCAGCATCACGCCAAGGCCGTTTTTCATGTTCTGGTCGAACCAGCGCGCGGGTTGCGGCTTGGTAATGTCAAAGAGGCGAAACAGCGCGAAAGCGGTCAGTTGCCACCAGAATCCCGCAGGCGCCATGAACAGCACAAACCAGAACGGCACAATCTCGTCCCAGACGATGCTGCCGTGATCCGGCTCATGCAGGGCCAGCCCGGTCTTGTGAATGGCCGTGACGCCGACGACGAAGGAAACCGCCAGCAGCGCCAGAAAGCCCGTTTCGGAAAAAAGCGGGCGCAACAGGACGAAGCTCAACCACGCAAACAGGGTGCCCGCCGTACCGGGCGCCCATCTGGACAGGCCGCTGCCGCAACCCAGCGCGATGAAGTGGGCGGGGTGGGAGAAGAGAAAACGGAGTGAGGGGGCAGGCATCAGGGGTCAGGGATCAGAGGAAGTCGGGAGGTTCAGATGGCAAGGCGGCTGGCGTTCAATGCCTGATTCCTGACCTCTGATACCTGTTTCAGTCGCTCCCCGAAGCGGGTTGCGTCCAGAAAACCCACGACGCGCAGGCCGGGGATTTCCGTGCCGTCGGCGGCGAAGAAAATGATGCCGGGCGGGCCGTACAGGCCGAAACGTTGCAGCAGCGCCTTGTCGGCGGCGTTGCCTGCCGTTACGTCGGCTTGCAGACGAATGAATCCTTCCAGTTGGGCGCGCACGGCGGGATCGTTAAAGGTGAAACGCTCCATTTCCTTGCAGGAGACGCACCAGTCGGCGTAAAAATCCAGCATCACCGGGCGATTTGTTGCGTCGGCGCTTTGCAGGCGCGCATCCAGCGCGGCGGTATCGCGGATGCGTTCAAACGTCAGCGGTGACGCGGCGGCGCTGCCGGAATGCAGGATGGCGAGCGGTTGCAAGGGGTCGCGGCTGCCGGCGAGCGCGCCGACGAGCAGCGCCGCCCCCCAGAGCAGCATGATTGCGCCGACGCCTTTCCAGAAACGCCGCCAGCCGCCCGCCCCATGCGGCAGGGGGTCGAGCGCGTGCAGGTAGATGGCGGTGACGAGCAGGATGCCCGCGTAGGCGAGCATGACCGCCAGGGCCGGAATGACGGGCGACGCCAGCCAGACGGCGGTGACCAGCAGGAGGACGCCGAAGCCTTTTTTGACGTGCTCCATCCACGCTCCGGCGCGGGGCAGCAACGCGCCCGCCGAAAGGCCGAGCGCCAGCAGGGGCATGCCCATGCCCAGCGCCATGACGAACAGCGCCGCCCCGCCCAGCACGGCGTCGCCACTCGTGCCGATGTAGATCAGCGCGCCCGCCAGCGGCGCGGCGACGCAGGGGCCGACGATGAGCGCCGAGAGCGCGCCCATGACGAACACCGCGAAAAAGCAGCCGCCCTTTAAATGGCGGGAACGCGCCGCCAGCGCGCTTTGCAGGGCGGCGGGCATTTGCAGGGTGTAAAACCCGAACATGGCGCAGGCGAGCAACACGAAGAGTCCCGCGAAGGCGGAGAGCACCCAGACGTTTTGCAGGGCGTTGGACAGGAGGTTGCCGGAAAATCCCGCCGCCACGCCTGCGGCAGCGTAGGTCAACGCCATGCCCAGCACGTAAAACAGGGAAAGCAGGAAGGCGCGGCGTTTGCTGACGGTTTCCTGCCGGTCATGGTTGGCGTGTCCGACGATCAGGCTGGAGAGGATGGGCAGCATGGGAAACACGCAGGGCGTGAAGGCCAGCCCCAATCCGGCGACGAAAAAGATGAAGAGCTTGCCCCAGAAACCGGATTGTCCCAACGTCGCGGCGAAAAATCCGCTTTCATCGAGGCCACCCGCGCTGCCCGCGTCTGTTGTCGGCGCGACCGGCAGCGTGCCTTCGGCGGGCAATTCCGCTATCAAATCCTGCGTTTGCGGCAGGTAGCACAGCCCCGATTCGGCGCAACCCTGCGAAGTGACCTGCAAGGTGAACCGCAGGGGGCCGGAGGCGTTGCGTTCGATGGGCAGGCGGATGGCGACTTCCTTGTAAAACACGTCCACTCTGCCGAAGCTCTCATCGTCTTTTTCCTTGCCTGCCGGTAGTTGCGGCGTCCCCAGCATAATGTTTTCCGCCGCAAAACGGAAACGGTCGCGGTACAGGTAATAGCCGGGCGCGATGGTGAAGCGGACTTCCAGCGTCCGCTCGTCCAACGCGCGCACGGCAGGCTGGAAGGCCACGGCAGGGTCAAGAAATTCGGCGGCCTGCGCGGGAATCAGCGCGGGGATAAACGCCAACCCGCACAAAAGCGGCAGAGCGCGCAGACATTTCAACAGGTGGTGCATGTTTTCTCCGTTTCCTTTCCCACCCAGTCCAGATAGGCGGGTAAGCCTTCCGCGAGCGGCAGGGCGATGATTTCCGGCAGTTCGTAGGGATGCCGGGCGCGAATCGCGGCCTCGACTTCGGCGTAACGTCCGGCGCGGGTCTTGATGAGCAGCGGCGTTTCCTCCGCCGTTTCCATCTTGCCCTGCCAGCGGTAAACGGAATGGCAGGGCGCGAGCACATTGACGCAGGCCGCAAGGCCGTTTTCCACCAGCAGGGCGGCCAGCCGCCTGCCGCTCTCCGCGTCTGGCAGCGTGGTCATCACCAGCAGGATGTCGGATGGCGGGCGCGGCATACAGCTTCAGGCCGCGATACGGGCAAACGCCGCGTCGATTTCGGCGCGCAGTGCGGCGTAGTCGTGCACCACGGGGAATTGCGGAAATTCCCGGATCACGTTTTCCGGCGGGCAGAACAGAATGCCGCCATCGGCCTCGCCCAGCATGGCGGTATCGTTGTAGGAATCACCCGCCGCGACCGTCCTGAAATTCAGTTCCTTCAGACGGCGCACGGCTTCCTGTTTCTGATTGGGCATACGCAGATGGTAATTGACGACAAAGCCGCGCGCGTCGGTCTCCAGACTATGACAAAAAAGCGTCGGCCAACCCAGTTGACGCATCAGCGGATGGGCGAATTCATAAAAGGTGTCGGAGAGGATGACCAGTTGATAGCTTTCGCGCAGTTGGTCGAGAAATTTGCGCGCGCCCGGCATTGGCCCCATGTCGGCGATGACTTTCTGGATGTCCGGCAGGCCCAGACCATGCTGGCGCAACTGTTCCAGGCGGAAATGCATCAGCTTGTCGTAATCCGGCTCGTCCCGCGTCGTGCGGCGCAATGCCTCGATACCGGCGCGCTCGGCGAATTCAATCCAGATTTCCGGCACCAGCACACCTTCCATGTCAAGGCAGACAATACGCACGACAAACTCCCGATGAGGTTTAGAAAGCGCGATTTTACCCGTTTGGGCGGGGTTCAGGTATCAGGGATCAGAGGTCAGGCAGGGCAATCGCATTTGACTGACTCCGAGGCCTTGGCCGCAAACACCGTCATTCCCCTGCAAGGGAATGACGGCAGGTAGGGCGGGATCGAAGAAACCGCCGTTTGTTTAACATGCGGCGCTTTCGGAGAAAGCGCCCTACCTGAACCCCCCTACCTGAACCCGCTCAGGCTGCGATTCCGGGAGCGCGGGGCACCAGCCCCGCATGGTTCACGGATGAAGCCCCGCACTCCCAGGGGGCATTCGCGCCGTTGGTCGACGCGTTCGACTTTTTGACGTGAAGCCGTAAAGGCAGGGCGGGATCTACGATACCGCCGTTGTTGACATGCGGCGCAAGGTAGGGCGGTTTCTCCGAAACCGCCGTTTGTTTAACATGCGGCGCTTTCGGAGAAAGCGCCCTACCTGAACCCACCCTGCCTGAACCCGCTCAGGCTGCGATTCCGGGAGCGCGGGGCTTCCGCCCCGCATGGTTCACGGATGAAACGGGGCTGGTGCCCCGCGCTCCCAGGAGGCATTCGCGCCGTTGGTCGACGCGTTCGACTTTTTGGCGTGAAGCGCCGCAAACGATACCGCCACCTCATCAACCGCTGATGGCCAACGCGTTTCCTCAAAAGCTGACGACATCTGCGTGTGCGATTGCCCTGAGAGGTCAGGGATCAGGTCATTTTGCGGTGGCTTCGCCACCGTGGGGTTAATTCGGAAGCCGAACCTTCGTCCTCAAAGCGCGGCAAGGCGCGGTTTTTTTCAATGCCCTGCGGCGCAAAGCGCCGGAAACCCCACTGATCCCTGACATCTGATGCCTGCTTACCTGTCCAGATTCAGGTCTTCCTGAGAAACCGGGTCTTCGCTGGGTTCCAGGTGGGTGAGCACATGCGCGCGCGGGATTTCGCGACGGATGGCGGCTTCGATGGCTTCCACGCAATCATGCCCGCGCTGCACCGTCCATACGCCGGGCACCAGCACATGCACCGAGACAAACACGCGCGCCCCGGCTTCGCGGGTGAGCAGGGCGTGAAAGCCGATGCCTTGCCGACGATAAGTGTCGAGCACGGCCTCGATTTTCGCCTGTTCTTCCGGCGGCAGCGCGGCGTCCATGAGGCCGGAAGCCGAGCGATAGATCAGGCGGATGCCGGTCCACGCGATGTACACGGCAACCAGCAACGCCAGCAGGGCGTCGAGCCGGAGCCAGCCGGTGACGCCGACCGCCGCGACGCCGATGATGATGCCAGCGGATGTCCACACGTCGGTCATCAGGTGGCGGGCATCCGCTTCCAGCGCGATGGCGTGATATTTTTTGCCTGCCGCCCACAGAACGCGGGCGGTGGCGAAATTGACGACCGACGCGACGACCGAAACCGCCAGACCGATGCCCACGGCGTCGAGCGCCCTCGGATGCAACAGGCGCTCGATGCCGGCCACGCCGATGCAAAGCGCGGCGATGAGAATCAGCACGCCTTCAAAACCGCTGGCGAAATATTCCGCCTTGCTGTGCCCATAGGCGTGGTTGTCATCCGCCGGTTGCGCAGCAAGGGTGAGCATCCACAAGGCCATGACAGCCCCCGCGAGATTGACCAGGGATTCGAGCGCGTCGGAAAGCAACCCCACCGAACCGGTCAGCTTCCAGGCCCAGGTTTTGAGCGCGATGGTTGCGACGGCGGCGGCGATGGAAAGCCAGGCGTAGGGCTTCAGGTTGGGGGAAGAAGAAGTCATGGGCGCGATTGTACTGTCACGCGGAGGTAGACAAGAAAAACGCGGCTCGGAGAGCCGCGTTAAATCCACACCAAAGGAGGAAGGGTGGAGGAGACAACGGTCAAGACGTAAAATCTCTTGCGACGGGAGACGCCTCACTCGTCTTGTTGGCCCGAATTATGGGTTAATCCCTTGCTCAAAGCAAGGAAAATTTGGTGCAGTGCACCAAATAATTTGGTTTTCTGTTGTATTTTCTTTTGTTCTGCGCAACATGTTGTTTTCTATATAGAAATAAATTCCATTTGATATTTTTGGTATCTCGTGCGACATTTTGTTGCGAAAAGAATAAGTTTCTGCAGGAATGTTTTGTGCGCTACGGAAATGTTTTTCGGGGCGCTGATCGGGCTAAAATGCAGCCTTTTCAAGGAGATGCTTCGAAATGGAATGCAAGGTGAAATGGCAGGGCGTGGAAGGCATGGCTTTTGTGGCGGAAACGGGCAGCGGTCATCTGGTGGCGATGGATGGCGCGCCGGAAGGCGGCGGGCGCAACCTCGCGCCGCGTCCGATGGAAATGGTGCTGGTCGGCACGGGCGGCTGTACGGCCTACGATGTGGTGATGATTTTAAAAAAAGGGCGTCACGCGGTGACGGATTGTGACGTGCGCCTCACGGCCGAACGCGCCGACAGCGACCCCAGGGTGTTTACCCGCGTTCATTTTCATTTCCGCGTCAGCGGTCACGCCCTGAAGCCGGAAGCGGTCGAGCGCGCCATTCGCCTGTCCAGCGAAAAATATTGCTCCGCTTCCATCATGCTCGGCAAGACCGCCAGCATCAGCCACGATTTCGAGATTATCGAAACGGCGTAGGCCGGGCATGGGGTAGGCAATGTGTCGATACCGGACGCATCACGCGCTTGTCCGCCGGGTGTCGGGATGCGCTTCGCCGCTCAGGCTGGCGTGCGCCTTGAGCGCCATCTCTTTCACGCTAAAGGTAGCGCGGCATCTACGATACCGCCGTTGTTAACATGCGGCGCGGTTGGATAAGGCGCTTGTCTGGAATAAAACAAGGAAGTAAGATTTCCTTGTTTTGGGGAATCAGGAGATCGCCATGCTTGCCAAACTTACCTCAAAGAATCAGATCACGTTGCCCAAAGCGGTCGTATCAGAAGTGGATGCCACGGAATATTTCGATGTGATGGTCAAGGATGGTCGGATCATCCTGACGCCAGTGCGTGTTCAACAAGCCCAGGCGGTTCGTGACAAGCTGAAAGAGATCGGGATTACCGAGCGGGACATTGCAGAGGCCATTGCCTGGGCACGGCAATGACACGGCGAATTGTATTTGATACCAACATTGTGCTGTCGGCGCTGCTTTTCAGTACAGGCCGCCTTGCGTGGATACGTCATGCATGGCGGCGCTATCAGCTACAACCGCTGGTCTGCAGGGAGACGGTCAACGAACTTCTGCGCGTTCTGTCCTATCCCAAATTCAGGCTGTCGGCGATGGAACAGCAGGATCTGCTGGCGGATTTTCTGCCCTACACGGATATCGTGGAACTGCCCACCCCCTGGCCTGCCTTGCCCGCCTGTCGTGACCAGAAAGATCAGGTGTTTCTGGTGCTCGCGCATTTCGGCAAGGCCGATGCTCTGGTCACGGGGGATGCGGATATTCTGACCATGCGCGGGACATTTTCTGGACTGATTTTGACTGCGGACGAGTTGGCGATACAGCAAGGCGCATAACAATATCGTCCTGGGAAAGCACCCACTCTGGCATTGCATGCAGTCAAAAACCACCGTCCGACGTCAGGCCGTGACCGAATCCTGTCCCCCCGTAAGAAGCGGTTTGCGATCTTCTCTCCGGGAGCGCGGGCTTTGCCCCGCAACCGCGGTAATCGCACCATGTTCCCGGTTATTGCGGGGCTGGTGCCCCGCGCTCCCGGAAGGCACCATTTCCTGGCGCTCGCGCTCAAAAGATCATGAACAGCTTCTGAGGAAATTTTCCATAAAAAACCCCGAAAAACGCCTGTGCGACTAAACGTAATACGCCGTCCGGGTCATGATTCGGGCGGCGGTTTGCATCAGGGTTTTTATCGGGGCGGGCAGGGGCGCGCCGCCCAGATTGACGGCGGTTTCGGCGTGGCGCGTTTCGTCGATTTTCATCTGCGCCACGATGTCTTGCGAACGCTGGTCGGTTGCCGGGAGTTTTTTCAGGTGGCTGTCCAGATGCGCTTCCACCTGACGCTCGGTTTCGGCCAGAAAGCCCAGATTCCACTTGTCGCCGCATTTTCCGGCGATAAGACCCAGACCCAGCGCGCCCGCGTACCACAGCGGATTGAGCAGGCTCTTGCGTCCGCCGAGTTCTTCGATGCGTTGCGCGGTCCAGGCCAGATGTTCGGTTTCCTCGTGCGCGGCCTGTTCGAGCGAGGCGCGGATGGTCGGGTTTTGCGACGTAATGGCTTGCCCCTGATAGAGCGCCTGGGCGCAGACTTCGCCGACGTGGTTGACGCGCATCAGGGCGGCGGCGTGCTGGCGTGCCGCCGGGGAGAGTTCGGCTTCGGGCTGATCCTCGCCGGGCACGGGGCGCGCGCTTTTCGCTCTGGCAAAGAGGGTGCGCAGCCCTTTGTCGACTTCAACGATGAGTTTGTCCTGCCAGTTCATGCGGGTTTCCTTGTGGGTTCAGCGGGTGGAGACGGGCGGGGAGGCTTCCCCGAAGGGTTCGCCTTCTTTCTGGATGGCCTTGCGGACGGTTTCCACCTTTTTGGCGATGATCCCGTCCGGGCAGAAGAAATCCAGAAACAGGGCGGCGTGGTGGCGATTGGTCGTTTCGTTGCGGATGCGCGTCCACTGGCTGCCGCGCGCCTTCGACCATTCCCCGTTCGGACGGCCCAGGGCGTAGGTGCGTTTTTCCCGCGTTTCGCAGCGCATGCCCTCAAAACTCACGTTTTTGACGCCGGAAGGACTGACGATCATCAGGGTATAGCGCACGACGCCATCCCTGTCGATGCTGATGTTCTGCGTGTCGACAAAAAACCGGCTGCGGGCGGTGGGGCTGACGTAAAAGCTGTACAGATGTTGCGCTTCGGGATAGGGCGGCAGCGTGACTTCGCCTTCTGTCCATTCCTTTTTTTCGGATTCGTCATCATCCGAAGTATAAGGGCCACGCTCAAAACCGTAGATGTCGCGTTCGTTGAAGGCATGGGCCGGGAGCGCCGCCGCCGCGCAGAGCGCCGCCGCCAGCAGAAAACGCGCGGGACTCATGCTTTTTCCTCCGGCGCGGGGTTTTCCTGCGCGGAGGGCGGCGTCGTGTTCGCCTGCGCGTGGGGGGCGTGGGAGAAGTCGAGAAAACGCACCAGTTCGTTCAATGCCTGGGAATAAACGCCGCGCTTGAATTCGATGACGCTGTCCAGCGGCACCCAGTAGTCGTGCCAGCGCCAGGCGTCGAATTCGGGGTGCAGGGAAGCGCGCAGCGATACATTGCTGTCGGAACCGATGAGACGCAGCAGAAACCAGATCTGCTTTTGCCCCCGATAGGAGCCACGCCACTCCCGTTTGATCCAGTGTGTCGGCACCTCGTAACGCAGCCAGCCCCGGGTGCGGCCCAGGATATGCACGTGTTCCTGTCGCAACCCGACTTCCTCGTACAGTTCGCGGTACATGGCTTCTTCCGGCGTTTCACCGCGCTTGATGCCGCCTTGCGGGAACTGCCAGGAATGTTCATGAATCCGTTTACCCCAGAAAACCTCGTTTTTGGCATTGCATAGAATGATGCCGACGTTCGGGCGAAAGCCTTCGCGGTCAAGCATAGGAATATCCTGCTAAATTATGGGTCAGGACGGATTCTTTCATAACTACGGGTTGAGTGCAAAGCGGAGCCTTGTCCAAGCCTGAAGGAAGCGTGTATGCCGCGCTCAACGCATAAGTGCATAGTTGGCCATTTTTTGAGGGGGTGGGCGAGTTGAGGTAGTCTCACAGGCTTTTTTCCGCCCGCACCGCCGCCAGATGCCTGCCCTCGTGCAAAAAGGCGGCGCAGGCGTCCGCGTCGAGCGGACTACTGAAGAAAAAACCCTGAATGGAAGTACAACCGCGCTGGCGCAGAAAATTCAACTGGCTATCGGTTTCCACGCCTTCGGCCAGCGTCGACATGTGCAGACTCTGCGCCAGCGCAATGATGGCGCTGACGATGGTGGCGTTGGCGGGATTGGACGTAATGTCGCGCACGAAAGACTGGTCAATCTTGATCTTGTCGAGCGGAAAACGGGAAAGGTAGGCCAGCGAGGAATAGCCGGTGCCAAAATCGTCGAGCGCCAGCTTGACGCCCAGATCGTGCAGACAGCGGGTAATGGCGATGGCGTCATCCGCGTCTTCGAAAAAGGCGCTTTCGGTCAATTCGATTTCCAGATAATGCGCCGGTAGTCCGCTTTGTTTCAGCGCCGTTTCGACCATGGTGAGCAGGTTCCGGGAACGGAACTGGTATACGGAAACATTGACGGCCATGACCAGCGGCGGCAGGCCTGCGTCCAGCCAACGCCTGGCCTGGGCGCAGGCTTCATTCATGACCCACGTGCCGATGGCGAGAATCAGGCTGCTCTGTTCGGCCGCCGGGATGAATTCCGCAGGCGCAATCGAGCCGAATTCCGGGCTTTCCCAGCGTATCAGGGCTTCCACGCCATTGATGCGACCACTCTCGATATCCACCTGCGGCTGGTAAAACAACTGGAGTTCGCCATTGTCCAGCGCCAGACGCATCTGGGTTTCCAGATGCAGGCGTTGATGCATCTGCATGCTGAGTTCAGCGGTATAAAAACAGAACGTGTCGCGCCCCAGTTTCTTGGCGTGGTACATGGCGGTATCCGCGTGCTGAATCAGATCTGTCGCTGTCTCCCCGTCTTCCGGGTACACGCTGACGCCCAGAGAGGCGCTGGTGTAGATTTCGTTTTCACCTTTAATCCTGATCGGCTGGCGCATCAAATCCAGGATGAGCTGGGCCATGCGCGCCACTTCGTCGGGGTGTTTCACATGTTCCTGAATCAACATGAATTCGTCGCCCCCCAGATGGGACAAGGTATCCTTGCCGCGCACCCGTTCCTGAATGCGTCGCGCGATGTGCTTTAACACCTGATCGCCAACCGGATGCCCCAGACTGTCGTTGATGTTCTTGAACCGATCCATGTCGATGCATATCAGCCCCACCCGACGACCATTCCGCTTCGCCTCTTCAAGGGCAAATCCCAGGCGCGAATACGCCAACAGCCGGTTGGGCAGACGGGTCAGCGGGTCGTAGTGCGCCAACTGCTCGCGGTCGCGCTCGCTTTGTTTCTGGTGCGTAAGGTCGGTAATCACGCCCACATAATGCGTCAGCACGCCCTTGTCGCGCACACCGCGCAGGCGCAGAAATTGCGGCGACACTCCGCCATCCTTGTTGCGATTGAAAATTTCTCCCTGCCACGCGTCATGCTCGCGCAAGGCCGCCCACATCTCCTGATAAAACGGTTTCCCCTGCAAACTGGATTTCACCAGCGAGGGATTGTGCCCGATGACTTCCTCCTGACTGTAGCCGCTCCGTTCACACCACGCATTATTGACGAACACGATGCGCGCCTCGGCGTCCGTGACAACCACGCCATCATTGGCGATGGAAAGCGCGGTCAGCGCCCGGCGCAGTTGTTGTTCCTGTACCGAGAAGGCAATCGCCCGACCCGCTTCAAGGGCAATGCGTTGAAAATACGTCAGCACATTCGTATCCGGCGTCGAGGACGCGCGCGCGTAAAAATTCATCACCCCCATGCTGTCGCCCTGAACATTGGTCAGCGGCAACGACCAGAGCGCGGAAAAACCCGCGCTTCTTTGCAACGCCTGCATCCCGACGCGCTGCGGGCAATGGGCGCATTCCTCCGCCTGCGCGATGTCTTCCAGAAACAAGGGCGTGACATCGGGTTGCAGCGCATGCCGGGCGCAACCGTAATTTTTCAGCGCGCCCGGCGGCGTCGAACAATAACTCTTGTGCATACCGGGCGCGGCTTTCAGGGAGAACGACTGGCGCATTTCGTTGAACAACCAGACCGCCACACACCAGCCGGAGAAGCGTTTTTCCACATCGGCGATGATGGCTTCCAGCGTTTTTTCCAACGACACGCCTTCAAACGCCAGTCGATAGACCGCCCTGCGCTCCGCATCGAAAGCAGCTTTCACCTTTCTCCGGCCGGCACCCTTATTGCCTCCGGCTTTTCCCTGCGCTTCCGGTAAGGGAGACTTCGTTTCAATACGTTCTGGCTTCATGGGACAATCTTGAATCAATATCTGTTGATCTGGCAACAAAGGCGTTTATCTTACTGCATTCGCCTCCATCCGTATCTATGCAAAACGCAAATAGCGGGAAAATGACGCCGGACGCTCACGTAAAAAACATCGGGATCCAGCATGTTTTAAAAAGAATCGCTGAGGCGCGCCATGCTGTCATCTTATTGTCACAAACTCTATCTAAAGTTCACCCTGTTCTCAACACAGTGAAGGAAGAGATGATGAAAGTACAGACAAAACCATTACAGGCAAAGCAATATTTTCGGATGGCGACACTGTTGGTGGCCTGCGTAGCGGCTGGCGCGGTCACCGGGCCTGCCTGGGCACAGACGAACATTACCGGCGCGGGGGCGAGTTTTCCGGCGCCGCTGTATACCAAATGGGCCGCGCAGTATCACAACGCGACGGGCACGCGCGTCAATTACCAGTCCGTAGGTTCGAGCGCCGGACTCAAGCAGATTGAGGTAGGCACGGTGGATTTTGGCGCGTCCGACGCGCCGCTCACGGACGCCGCTTTGCAGGAAAAGGGATTAATCCAGTTTCCCACCGTGGTGGGCGGCATCGTGCCCATCGTCAATATTCCGGGCATCGCGCCGGGACAACTCAAATTGACCGGGCAGGCGCTGGGCGACATTTATCTGGGGCGGATTACGCGCTGGAATGACGCCGCCATCACAGCCATCAATCCGGGATTGAAACTGCCCGATACGGCGATTGCCGTGGTGCGCCGCGCCGATGGTTCGGGCACCAGTTTCGGGTTTACCCATTATTTGAGCAAGGTCAACGCCGACTGGAAGGCAAAGGTCGGCGAAGGCACGGCGGTCAATTGGCCTGTGGGCGTCGGCGGCAAGGGAAATGAAGGCGTGGCCTCGTTCGTGGCGCGGCTGGCGGGCGCAATCGGTTATGTCGAATTCTCTTACGCGAACAAAAATCATCTGGCGCATACGCTGTTGCAAAACCGCGCCGGGAAATTCGTCGCGCCTTCCGAAGAGAGTTTCAAGGCCGCCGCCGCAAACGCGGATTGGCAGAAGAGTTTTTACCAGATTCTGACCTATCAGCCGGGCGAGGCGGCCTGGCCAATCACTTCGGCGACGTTCATCCTGATGCGCAAGAAGGCGGAACATCCCGAACAGTCGCGCGCCGTGCTGACATTTTTCGACTGGGCGTACCGGCAAGGCGACGCGACGGCGGCCGAGCTGGATTACATCCCCATGCCGGAAAGCGTTAAAAGCAACGTGTTAAACAGCTGGAAGAACATCGTGGATACGACCAACAAGCCAATATGGACTGCGACAGGTAAATGAGCGCCATACGCGCTACACGCGCTGCGTCGGCGCCTTTCCGTCTCAGGCTCTCCAACGCCTGCGCCGACCGACTGTTCGCCGGATTGGCGCGCGCCGCCGCCCTGCTGACCCTGACGGTGCTGCTGGGCATCGCGGCTTCTCTCATCATCGGGGCGTGGCCGGCCATCCAGCATTTCGGCTTGGGCTTCCTGACCCACCGCGCCTGGGATCCCGTGCAGGAAGATTTCGGCGGCATGGTCATGATCTACGGCACCTGCATGACCTCGCTCATTGCGCTGATCATTGCCGTGCCGGTCAGTTTCGGCATCGCGCTGTTTCTGACGGAACTCTCGCCCGTCTGGTTGAAGCGGCCTCTGGGGACAACCATCGAATTGCTGGCCGCCGTGCCCTCCATCGTTTATGGCATGTGGGGTCTGATTGTCTTCGGGCCGGTGCTGGCGCGTTACGTGCAGCAACCCCTGCAAAGCCTGCTTGGCGGCACACCGGCGTTGGGCGCGCTGGTGTCCGGCCCGCCAGTCGGCATCGGCATTTTGTCCGCCGGCATCATTCTCGCGGTCATGATTATTCCGTTCATCGCGGCGGTCATGCGCGACGTGTTCGAGACCACGCCGCCGCTTCTGAAGGAATCAGCCTATGGGCTGGGCGCGACGACCTGGGAGGTCGTCCGGCATGTCGTCCTGCCTTATACCCGCATCGGCGTATTGGGCGGAATCATGCTGGGGCTGGGACGCGCGCTGGGCGAAACGATGGCGGTGACCTTCGTCATCGGCAACATGAACCAATTGAATTCGGCTTCGCTGTTCGAGGCGGCCAACAGCATCACCTCCGCACTGGCCAACGAGTTTGCCGAAGCCTCGCCGGGCCTGCATCAGGCCTCGCTGATTTATCTGGGGCTGATTCTTTTCCTGATTACCTTTACGGTACTGATTTTTTCCCGGATTCTGTTGATGCGTCTGCAACGGCTTGAAGGAACGCGCACATGAACGCCGCCCTTGTTCGCCACCGGAAGCGCGTCAATTGCCTGGCGATTTCGCTGTCCCTGATTGCCATGGTATTCGGGGTATTCTGGCTGATCTGGATTTTGTGGGAAACCGTCAGTTTGGGCATTTCCGGCCTGAGCCTGACGCTGTTTACGGAAAGCACGCCACCGCCCAACGACGCGGGCGGGCTGGCCAACGCCATCTGGGGTTCCTTTCTGATGGTCGGATTGGCGACCCTGATTGGCGCGCCGGTCGGCGTGCTTTCCGGCGTTTATCTGGCGGAATATCATCCGAAGAGCGCGCTCTCCGTCGTCATTCGCTTTGTAAACGACCTCCTGCTGTCCGCGCCATCCATCATCATCGGCCTTTTCGTCTATGCCGTGCTGGTCGTGCGTTTCCAGCAGTTTTCCGGCTGGGCCGGAGCGGTGGCGCTGTCGCTGATCGTGATTCCGGTGGTCATCCGCACCACCGAAAACATGCTGATGCTGACGCCGACCAGCCTGCGCGAAGCGGCTTATGCGCTGGGCACGCCAAAATGGAAGGTGATTTCGCGCATTACGCTTTCCGCCGCGCGCGCCGGGGTCGTCACCGGCATCTTGCTGGCGGTGGCGCGCATTGCGGGCGAGACCGCGCCGCTCATGTTCACCGCCCTGAACAACCAGTTCTGGCAGAACGGCCTTTCCGGCCCCACCGCCAACTTGCCGATGACCATTTTGCAGTTCGCCATGAGTCCTTATGAAAACTGGCAGCAACTGGCCTGGGTCGGCGTTTTCCTGATTACCCTGGCGGTTCTTGGACTCAATATCCTGGCGCGCCTCCTGTTTCGTTCACCTGAACGCAAGTCCTCACCATGACCCAGATTACCCCTCCCCAAATCAACCCAAGGCAGGAATCCGAGCTGAACGCGGAGCTTGCGCCCCCTCCCGCCAAATTGTCCGTACAGAACCTGAGTTTTTACTACGGCAAGGCGCTGGCGCTGAACAACATTCACATCGACATTCCCGAAAAGCGCGTGACCGCCTTCATCGGTCCTTCCGGTTGCGGCAAATCCACGCTCCTGCGCACCTTCAACCGCATGTTCGAACTGTATCCCGATCAACGCGCCGAAGGCCGCATCCTGCTGGACGGCGAAGATCTGCTCACCTCGAAACAGGATGTGGCGCAAATCCGCGCCCGCATCGGCATGGTGTTCCAGAAACCGACGCCCTTTCCCATGTCGATTTTCGAGAATATCGCTTTTGGCGTACAACTCTTTGAGCGCCTCTCGCCCGTCGAAATGGAAGAACGGGTCGAATGGGCCTTGAAAAAAGCCGCGCTGTGGGGCGAAGTGAAGGATAAATTGAAACAAAACGGCGTCAGTCTCTCCGGCGGTCAGCAACAACGACTGTGCATCGCGCGCGGCATCGCCATCATGCCGGAAATCCTGTTGCTGGACGAACCCTGCTCCGCGCTCGACCCGATTTCCACCGCCCGCATCGAAGAGCTGATTGCCGAATTGAAAGCCGATTACACGGTGGTCATCGTCACCCACAACATGCAACAGGCCGCCCGGTGCAGCGATTACACCGCCTACATGTATCTGGGCGAACTGGTGGAATTCGGCGAGACCGGGCAGATGTTTTTGAAACCCCGCTGTAAAGCCACCGAAGACTACATCACAGGCCGTTTCGGTTGACCCCTCTCCATTTGGACAAACCCCATGAACGAAAAACATCTTTCTTCCCAATTTGACAGCGACATCGAGCAACTTTCCACGCAATTGATGGAAATGGGCGGCCTGGTCGAAATGCAGGTACGCAACGCCATCGCGGCGCTGAATCGTCTCTCCCTACCGCTCGCGGACGAGGTGATCCGCGTCGAGGATGAAGTAGACAGCATGGAAGTCACCATCGACCGCGCCCTGACTGCCGTCATCGCACGCCGCCAGCCCGCCGCCCGCGATCTGCGCCTGTTGTTGTCCATCTCCAAGATTACGAGCAATCTGGAACGCGCGGGCGACGAAGCGCAGAAAATCGCGCGCCAGGTCAAATCCATCGTATCGGGCGGAGAAATCCGCACCTTGCCGGTTGGCGAATTGCGTCTTTCTTCTGATCTGGCGGCCAACCTCATCCGCCGGGCGCTCGACGCCTTCGCCCGCCTGGATGTCACCGCCGCCGTCGCCATCATGAAAGAGGATGACCTGATCGACCACGAATTCCAGGGATTCATCCGCAAACTCATCACCTACATGATGGAA
The DNA here is from genome assembly GCA_031273565.1 of Zoogloeaceae bacterium. Classification (GTDB taxonomy): domain Bacteria; phylum Pseudomonadota; class Gammaproteobacteria; order Burkholderiales; family Rhodocyclaceae; genus Azovibrio. Next base: position 16,137 of record JAISRR010000047.1, read on the forward strand.
GACCCGCGCACCATCAGCATCAGCCTCAATCTTTTGTCCGTCGCCAAGGCGGTCGAACGCATCGGCGACCATGCCAAAAACATTTCAGAATTCATCATTTACATCGTCAAGGGCACCGACATCCGGCATAGTTCGCTCACGCACATCGAATCCGTCCTTCAGGAAGATTAGGAAATCTGCATGAAATCCAGCCCCTGTCCCCGCATCCTGATTGTTGAAGACCAGCCCGACATTCTCGAACTGATTCAGGTCAACCTGCGCCACGACGGTTTCGAAACCGTCACGGCCAAAGACAGCCGTCAGGCGCAACGCGAACTGGACGCCATCCTGCCCGACCTCATCCTGCTGGACTGGATGTTGCCCGGTGGTCAAAGCGGTCTGGAACTGGCGCGTCAATGGCGCGCCGCGCCGCGCACGCAACACATCCCCATCATCATGCTGACCGCCAGAAGCGCGGAAGGCGACAAGGTGGCGGGGCTGGAAACCGGCGCCGACGATTACGTCACCAAACCCTTCTCGAACAAGGAACTGCTCGCGCGCATCCGCGCCGTGCTGCGTCGGCGCGCGCCCGAACAACTTGCCGATTGCGTCAGCATCGGCCCGCTGCATCTGGACGCCGGACAATGCCGGGTGCGTTGCCGCGACCGCGACATCAACCTCAGCCCCACCGAATTCCGCCTGTTGCATTACCTGATGAAACACCCGGAACGCGTCGTGAGCCGCGCCCAACTGCTCGACAAAATCTGGGGCGACCACATCTACATCGAGGAACGCACCGTCGACGTGCACATCAAACGCCTGCGCGCCGCCCTGGGCAAAGAAGGGGAATGGATCGAAACCGTGCGTGGCGCGGGATACCGGATGCGAAAAACCAGCTGACGCGCCATGCCGCTTTTGACCCGTCTTTTCCTCCTTGTTCTGGCCATGTCCGCAGGCGCGGGCGTTGTCGGCCTTTTCTGGCGGACGCCGCTCACCCTCAGCCTGGGCATTGTCGCGGGCAGCGCGCTGGGACTGTACGGCTGGCTGGCGCGGGACAACTGGTGCGCCCATCGGTGGCTCGCCTGGCTGCGCGCCCTGCAAAACACGCCCACCGCCACGCCGCCGCGCCTTTCCGGCATCTGGCGACAGGCAACGGATCGCATGGAACGCCTGCTGCGCCAGCAACGGCAGCGACACGCGGTCACCACCCGAAGACTGGACAACCTCCGGGAGGCGCTGGAAGCCTCGCCCAATGGCGTCATCATGCTGAACAAGGACTGTCACATCAAATGGCTGAACCAACCGGCCTGCCGTCACTTCGGGCTGGACGAACAACGCGACATCGAGCAATCCGTCACGCATCTGATTCGCGATCCGGCTTTCGTCGCCTATCTCGCAGAACGCGATTTCGACCAGGCCATCACGCTCACCAGCCCTGTCAGCACTGACGCCCGCCCCCTGCGTCTCTCCGTGCATATCTATCCCTATAGCCAGAAGCGTCTGCTCATCCTGTCCACTGATATCACCGCGTTCGAACAGGCCGAAGCCATGCGGCGCGACTTCATCGCCAACGTCTCGCACGAACTGCGCACCCCGCTCACCGTTCTGAGCGGATTCATCGAAACCCTGCAAACCCTGCCGCTCACGGAAGAGGAACGCGGAAATTACCTCGCGCGCATGGCGAGAAACGCCAGCAGAATGCAAAACCTGATCGCAGACCTGCTCACCCTCTCGCGGCTGGAAGGCAAACCTTCGCCCGGCCTGACGCAATGGACAAGCGCGCGCGCCCTCCTCGCCACCTGCGAATCCGAAGCCCGCGCCCTCTCCGCCCTCATCACGCAAGACAGCAAGGCGCACCATCTTTCCTTCCCGGATCAGGACGCGCTGGACGTTGAAATCGCCGGACAGTCCGATGAACTGCAAAGCGCCTTCACCAACTTGATCTCCAACGCCATCCACTACACCCCGCCCGGCGGCCGGGTCGAAATCCACTGGCAAGCCACGCCGGATGGCGCAAGTTTCTCCGTGCGCGACAGCGGCCCCGGCATCGCGCCCGAACACATCCCCCGGCTCACCGAACGTTTCTACCGCGTAGATGCCGGACGTTCCCGCGAAAGCGGCGGCACCGGCCTTGGACTCGCCATCGTCAAACATGTCCTGAAACACCACGACGCCACGCTGGAAATCGCCAGCACGCCGGGAAAAGGCTCTTGCTTCACCGTCAGATTCCCGGCATACCGGATTCGCGGTTTGGAAGACGGTTCAGAGGGCGGTTCAAAGGACTGAAGACAGAAGACAAAGGCAGTCGTCTGCAAAAAAATGAAAAACATGCTTGCCGAAGGAAGCGGTTCCACTATAGAATGTTCGGCTTTCCTGAACTGGATTTTCTGGAGCAACAATCATGGCGCGAGTCTGCCAAGTGACGGGCAAAGCCCCGATGGTTGGGAACAAGGTTTCCCACGCCAACAACAAAACCAAGCGTCGTTTTCTGCCGAACCTGCAGTACCGTCGCTTTTGGGTCGAAAGTGAAAACCATTTCGTTCGTCTGCGCGTTTCCAACGCCGGTCTGCGCATCATCGACAAGAATGGCATCGATGCTGTGCTCTCCGACCTGCGCAGCCGTGGCGAAATCTGATTAAAGGACGATAAACATGGCTAAAGGCGGACGCGAAAAAATCAAGCTGGAATCCACTGCGGGCACCGGACACTTCTACACCACCTCCAAGAACAAGCGCACCACGCCTGACAAACTGGAGTTCATGAAGTACGATCCCAAGGCAAGAAAGCATGTGCTGTACAAGGAAATCAAGCTGAAATAAAGCCTGCCTCTTGTTATGGCGCAAGCAGAACCGGTCACGCAAGCAGCAGGCCGGTTTTTTATTTCACGCCTTCCGGCGGCGCGTCGCCCACAGCGCGGCAAGTCCGAAGGACAGAAAGGCAACGGCAGCCCAGTTCGCCAGCGACAAACCCAGAAAAACCCACTCCTTGCTGCTGCACTCGCCAGTGGCAAGGAACAGTTCCGACAGCACGGGCAGATCGAGGTCAAGCCAGACCCCCCCCAGCCAGTCGATAAAGCGTTCGATGGGGCCGGGATTGCTGTAACTGCATTCCGGCACGAGGCCTGGCACGGATTGCATCAAGGTCTGGTAAATCGCCACGCCCAGCCCGCAACTGCCGAGCAGCGCCAGAAACACGCCTGCACCGCGATACAGGCGCTGCATCACGCGGGCGGAAGGCAAGGCGAACAGCAAGGCGAACACACCGAAGAGAATGAACAGCAAGCGCTGCAGGATGCAAAGCGAGCAGGCATTCAGACGCGCCCAATCCTGAAGCAACGAACTCGCCATCACCAACCCCCACGCCGCTGCCCACAGCAACAACAACCATTGCCGTGCGGTTAAAGCATTCAACCCGCGTAAAACGGACCCTGTAATCCTGTTCGCCATATCGCACTTTCAGAAACCAAAGTGTCGATTTTAGATCATTCTGCCCCCTGATATTCGATGTCCGCACTCATTCGACGCATTCTCACCCTGGCCTGGCCGGTACTCGTGGCGCAACTGGCTTCCATTGGCATGATGATCGCCGACACGCTGATCGTGGGCCATTACTCCATCGACCATCTGGCGGCGGTAGCCGTCGGCGGCAGCATTTACGTAACCCTGATGCTGGGCATGACCGGCGTCGTGCTGGCGCTGGGGCCGATTATTGGTCAGCACTACGGCGCAGGCCGGAATGAAGCCATCGGCCCGGACATCCGCGAAGGCTTCTGGCTCGCGCTGATCCTCTCCCTGGTCGGCATGAGCCTGCTGGTTTTTCCGCGTTTCCTGTTGACGCCCGCGCATCTTCCGCCGGAGCTGGAAGCCATCGCCGCCGCCTACCTGCGTCTGCTCGCCCTGTCGCTGCCCGCTATTCTGGCCTATCGTGTTTTTCACGCCGCCGCCAACGCCTTGGGCTACCCGCGCCCCCTGATGTATATCGCCATCGCGGAAACCTCGACGCACGCGCTCCTGGCCTGGATTCTGGTGGGCGGACATCTGGGCTTGCCCGCGCTGGGCGCAAACGGGGCGGCGTTGTCGCAGATGCTGGTCAACTGGATCAGTCTCGTCATCGCCTGCGGCTTCCTCGCCCGTCATCCCCGCTTTGCGCCCTTTCAGGTTTTCGCCCGCCGCCACTGTCCATGGCCGCACTGGTCGAGTCAGCGCGAGTTGCTGCGTCTGGGACTGCCCATGGGACTTTCCTATCTGGTCGAGGTCAGCGCCTTCACCTTCATGGCGCTGTTCATCGCCCGTCTGGGCGCGGAAGTCGTAAGCGGCTACCGCATCGCCGCCAATCTCTCCGCGCTCACCTACATGTTGCCGCTCTCGCTGGCGACGGCAACCGCCGCGCTGGTGGCGCAGGCGGTCGGCGCGCGCGATGAGGCGCTCGCCAGAGCCACCATACGCGCCGGACAAATCACCGGTATCATCTCCGCCCTGCTCATCGCCCTGGCGCTCTACAGCCTGCGCGACGCCATCGCCGCGCTCTCCACGCCCGACATCGGCGTTGCCGCCATCGCAGCGGGCATGATGCTGTATATCGCCGCCTACCAGTTTTTCGACGCCATCCAGACCATCGCGGCCTTCGTGCTGCGCGCCTACAAAATCAGCTTTATCCCCCTCTGCATCCATCTGTGTTGCTTCTGGGGACTGGGATTGGGACTCGGCTACTGGCTTGCCTTCCTCGCCCCGACGCCGCAGGGCGCGGCTGGTTTCTGGCAGGCAACCGTCATCGCCACCATCGCCGCTTCCCTGCTTCTGGGCAGCCTGCTGTTTTTCAGAGGACGGGGGACAGAGGACAGAGGACGGAAAAGTTAGCGGCGCTTTGCGCCGTTGCGTGGAAAAATCTTATGGGCGGAGGTTGCTGCCTTGGCTTTCCCCTTGCTCAGACTGGTTGAGTTCATTGCTATCGTCTGCTATGATTTTAGACATGCCCCCAACCGTTTCGGACGTAAAGGTTGTCGTTGCCCGCTGCAAGGCGGTTGCCGCATCAACCATTGGGGGATACTTCATCATGGTCACGCCGCGCATGTTCTGGCGCGTCTTCGCAATCGTTTCCACATAAACAACCGTCGCGTCCGGGTACGCTTTCGCATACACGACATTGTTCATTGTGTTGCCATATTTATCTCTGGTCTGGTTGGATGAAATCGCGTCGTACTGCGTAACAATTTCAGGAATACGGGCAACATCAGCGGCAGTAACCGCAATCTGCCTACGCGCCGCTTCCGCCACCGTGTCGCCGTGGTGGTTGATAATATGCCTTGACTGATCGCCGGTAAAAGAATGCGAATACCCGGCTATTTCTGGCGCGTCCTGTTGCAGCTTGCCTTTCAGGTCAGTCCAGAATACCGCCTGATCTTGTGTCCTGCCTGCGTGCAAATCCGCAGCCGCCTGTTCGGCAAGGCCATCAACGACCTCGAAACCTTCAAACGCAGGGCCAACTTTATTATCGCCAACCGCAAGGCTGCCGCTCTGGCGGACGTGGTCGACAAGGTTTATACCCGCGATTGGTTCGAAACAGATTGAAGCCCCTTACTTTCCCTTTGCCGCGCCGATCTGCCTGACCTTGAACAAAAACCCTGCCTGCCGCCAGACCTGCACTTCTTCTTCCAGCGCCGTTGCTGTCCAGGGATTTGCAACCAGCCAACGTGCCGGGATTTCCAGAATAAAGCCGTCATCGCCGGAAACCCTGACGCTGTAGGCGGGCAACTCCCGGTCGTCGCGGCTGCGGTGCAGCAGGGTCGCCAGACGCAGGCTGAAAATCAATCGCCAGGTTGCATCCTTTTTCGGCAGATTGAGCAATTTTTCCAGCTTGCCGCGATGCCCCAACACCAGCGTCGCCAGCATCGAGCGTTCCCGATTGGAAAACCCCGGCATGTCGGCATAGGTCAGGATGTAGGCGCCATGTTTGTGATAGCTGCTGTGCGCCACGGAAATGCCGATTTCGTGCAGCGTGGCGGCCCAACCAAGAAACTGCGCCGCGCCCTCCTCCGCCACGCATCCGGTCAGACGCTCCAGAATTTCCAGCGCCGTGCGTCGCACCCGTACCGCCTGTTTGCGCTCCACCTGATAACGACGCGCAAATTGCTTGACGGTGACATCGCGCATGTCGTTTTGCTGAAAACGCCCGAGCAGATCGTAAAGCACACCCAGACGTAACGCGCCATCGGCATAATTCATACGGCTCAAATTCAGTTCATCGAACACCGCCAGCATGATCGCCAGACCGCCCGGCAACACTGGCAGACGGTCGGCGCGCACACCCGGCGCGTTAAAGGTGTAAATCGAACCCGTCTTGATGAGCATGACCGCCAACCTTTCCAGTCCTTCGCGGGTAATGCCTGTCACGTTGCCGGGATTAAGCTGGTTCTGTTCCAGCAAATCGGCAATCGCCCGCGCCGTGCCCGAAGACCCGACCGCTTCTTTCCAGCCCTGATGCAGGTAGGCGTGGGCGATCAACTCGACTTCCTTGGCCGCCGCCGCCTGCGCCTCGCGTAAACGTTTCTTGTCGATCTTGCCGTCAGGAAAGTAACGTAGCGTGTAGCTCACGCAACCCATGTAAAGAGAATCCATCAGAATCGGTTCGGATTTTTTGCCGATGATGAATTCCGTGGAGCCGCCGCCAATATCCACCACCAGCCGCTTGTGCAGCGCGGATGGCAGGGAATGAATCGCGCCGATGTAAATCAGCCGCGCTTCCTCGCGCCCCGCGATGATTTCAATGGGAAACCCTAAAACCGCTTCCCCCCTGGCAAGAAATTCGCCCGCATTTTTGGCAACCCGCAGGGTGTTGGTCGCCACCGCCCGCACCGCGCCGCCATTTACGCTACGCAAACGCTCCCCGAACCGGCTGAGCGCCTCCCAACCCCGCAGCATGGCGGCTTCGTCCAGCATTTTATCCGGCGTCAACCCACTCGCCAGACGCACGGTTTCCTTCAGGGAATCCAGCGGATAAATCTGGTCTTCCACCACCCGCCCGACTTGCAGGCGAAAACTGTTGGAACCAAGGTCAACGGCAGCAATTGTTTCGTATTCCATCAAAAACCAGCCTGAATTGGGATGGCGCATTCTACACCGCACCCTCCTGGCTGGCTGCCAACATTCCCTACACCTGCCGCTGCAAACCCGCCCAGCATCAGCGCAGAATTACGGGCTGACTTTGCGAACCTGCCAAAGGCGACCTGTACGCGCTTGACGGAATGATTGATGCCTTCAAACTTTTTCCCGATGTCCGACGACGCGAGCAGTCTGGTCTTTCGCAGTGATGAGCATATTTGCCTTGCCATCTGCCATTTTTTCTATCCTTTATGCATGGAAAACGTAAAGCGCAACTTCTTTTCAGTTATCGAGTTCATCGGATGCCTGCTGCTGATCGCTGCTTGCGTCTTCGCGTTCGCGTTTATGCCTGCAATCTTTCTGGTCTTTGCTGACGGGGTGCTTCCGCACGGTCGCTTTCGTTATTTTTCCCGCTTCCGCCGCCCAGAAATCCAGTTCTGACAACTGCATTTCCCGGATTTCTGATGGTGGAAAATGGAAGACGTAGGCAATCAAGACGCTGGCATCTCGCCCGTGTCGGTGCCTGCGCTGTCCCCGCAACTCGCCCCCGCCCTGCAAGCGCGCCGTAGCGGGATTGTGCGTGTGAGAGTGTGCAATCACCTTGCTATTCATTATCGGGTATTCTATAATTTTCGGCTTGTCGGGGCGTAGCGCAGCCTGGTAGCGCACTTGCATGGGGTGCAAGGGGTCGCGAGTTCGAATCCCGCCGCCCCGACCAATGAAATCAAGCACTTGGGCCACTCTTCGGAGTGGCCTTTTTGCTTCCCTGGGAGCGGGAAAAAGCGCTCAACAAAAAACATTTGAAGAGGCAGTTCGACGGGGTTTGGCCCAGTTGATTCGCTGATGCTTCCAGGGAAGCAATGTTTGCCTGCGAGGCGTTGAACGCCGCCTTTGTCGTCTTCCCGACACGCCGCCTGAAAAACTTGAGCATAAAATCTTAAGGCATTGTTTATAAGTTGAAAAATATTCAGGCACGGTGTTTGCTGCGGGTTCCTGTGTTTGCTGTTGCTTCTTGTCGTCATCAGTGAATCGATATGGGCATCAATGAATTGATATGGCGCACATCATTTTTTACGAGAAACCCGGCTGTCGCGGCAACGCCCGACAAAAGGCGTTGCTGCTGGGGGCCGGGCATGAACTGGAAGTCAAAAACCTGCTCACTGAACCCTGGACGCGGGAGCGTCTGCTTGCCTTTTTGTCGCCGTTGCCTGTGTCGCAATGGTTCAACCGCTCCGCGCCCATGGTCAGGGATGGCCGCGTCGATCCCGATAACATCGAGGCCGAACTCGCCATCGCCCTGATGCTCACGCAGCCTTTGCTGGTACGCCGTCCGCTGATGGAATCCGCCGGTCAGCGCAAGGCGGGCTTTGTATGGGAAGAAGTCGATGCCTGGGTCGGTCTGGCGGGACAATACGCGACGGAAGACGAACTCGGCTGTCAGGGCAACGCCGGGCAATGCGCAGGGCATCCGCATGAGATAGAAGGCGCGGCAGGCGCATGCGGCCATTAACGCCATGAACGCCAGCACCATCGCGACCCAACGCCAGCTCATCCAGGCGGATTTGCTTGCCCGCCCGGTTGCGGCGCGGGCGCTTGCGGATCCCAATCGCCCCATCCTCGCCAGCCTGATTGCCGGGCGGTGTTGCGGCGCGGGGGTTTTGCCCGCTCACCTCGGGCTGTCGCCCGAAGCCCTTGCCGATCTCTGGGCGGACTACTTCCCCGGCGACAAAACCCTTTTACCCGCGCAAAATCTTGTCGAAACGCCTGAATGCCAGGATATCGCGGAGTTACTGCTCGAATACCGCGCGGGACACTATCCGTCCGAAATATGGCTGGCGAACATCGTTGCCTCCGCCTGTGCGGGGAGCGATCATCTCTGGCAGGATTTGGGACTGGCGAACCGTGACGAACTCTCGCATCTGCTCAACCATGCCTTTCCCCACCTTGCCCGCCAGAATACTGGCGACATGAAATGGAAGAAATTCATCTACCGCTTCTACTGCGCCCGCGACGGCATTTACGTTTGTCCGGCGCCTTCCTGCGGCGAGTGTTCGGATTATGCCAATTGCTTCGCTCCCGAAACCTGAAGCGAAACCGCGCATCAGTATGTAAAAAACACTACAACGCTGTCGCGGTTGACTGTCGACTTGTCGACAATCAACCGCTTGCCGGTGGCTGATTCTGGCGTAAACACGCGATTCGTTATTCCGGCACATATATTGCGATATAAGGGCATCTCCAACCGCTTGCCAGATTTCTGGTACGTAAAAAAGGATTTGCCATGAAAACGTTGCATCCTTGTATTCGCCGCGCTACCACGACCGTTCTGGCCGCCGCATGCCCATGTCGCCCCGGAACGCTTGTTTCGTCGCTTGTTTCTTTATTGGCGGTGGGTTTGTCCAGCGGGCTGTTCAGCGCTCACGCCATTGCTCAGGAGGAGGCTATATTGGCGCCCATCGTGGTCGAGGCCGATGCGTTGATCGACGGCCCTGAGCGGAGCGAGCCGCGCACGCTGTATCAGGCGGGGCAGGAAACCATACGGCTGTTTGATACGCCGGGCGGTACGAATCCCCTGACCGCAGTAGCGGAACAGCCCGGTGTTCGGGTCGCCACGCTGGATGCTTATGGCCTGAACAATACAAGAGGCGGGCAAAAGGGGATACGGGTTCGCGGCGAGGTGAGCACGCACGGCGTGATGGGAACGGTGGAAGGGCTGGCGCTGAGCGGTCCCGGCCCCGGCCCTGGTTTTCTTTCCTTGTTTGACAAGGAAAACATCGCTGCGGTCACGCTGGCGCAAGGCGCGATCAGCGCCGACGGGGGCGGTCTCTTTACGACGCATGGCGTGCTGGATACCCGTCTTTTGTATCCACGCGACCATGCGTACCGGGAAATTTCCTTCGGCGTGGGCAGCGATGGATTTCAGCGGTATTTTGCCCGGATTGATTCGGGGGTTTTGAGTACCGGCACGGCGCTGTTTTTATCGGCGTCAAAAACCCGGGCGGATAAATGGCGCGGTTACGGAGAAGCCCCCAAAGGCCGGGACAATGTGGAGGTGGGAATCAAACAGAATCTGGGCAAGCTGAACATGAAGCTGATTTACGCCCATAACGAGCAAAGCCAGCATGACTATAAGGCGCTGACTTACGATGAAGCCCGCCACAACAGAAAGCAGGACTTCAGTCGTAACAACGCTTCCAACGATTATTACGATTTCAATCGTCAGGATTTTCGCACCCAGGCGCTTTTAAGCGAGTTTTCCTACGATTTCAACGACCAGACCCGCCTGACCTTCAAACCTTTCTGGATGAAGGAAAAAGGGGATTATCTGTTTGCCGCCGCCAACAACAACATGGTGACCAAATTGCTGATCGACCACGACAGCTATGGCGCGACCGCCGAGCTTTCCACCGTGTTGGCCGATACCCGGATCAGACTGGGTTATGTCTGGACGTCCACCGAGCCGCCCGGCCCGCAGATTAACCAGAAAGCCTATCGTATCAATAATGGGCATCTCGAATTCCGGCAATGGGCGAAACTTTCCGATGTGACGGACAGGCACGACTTCCGGAGTTATTACCTGACAGGGCTGCGTCGCTTTGACAAGCTCACGGTGCAAGGCGGCATTCGCTATGCCAGAGAACGCCTGCCGGGTATTGATGCTTATACGGCGGGCGCGGCTACGGTGGGGAGTAGCTGGGATCTTTCGCCGCATGATGCCGCGAAGCGGGCCAACAAAGACGATTCCCTGAGCGTGAAAGCCCGCAGTTTTGGCGAATGGCTGCCCCAGGTTGGCGTCGCCTATGACTTCACGCCAGCGGCTTCTGTCTACGCCAATCTGGGGCGCAATATCGGCATGCCTTCCCTGAACGTTTTTATGCAGGCCACCAATAGCTATGTTCCGGATGTTCAGCAATACTGGAATGCCATTCGCCCGGAGTTGAGCACGAATCTGGACCTGGGCGCGCATCTGCGTTTTGGCGACATCACGCTGGACCCGACCCTGTATTTCAGCCGCACCAAAAACAAGGGGATCAATGTTTATGATGACCTCAGCCATAGCCTCTGGTCGCAAAACGTCGGAAAAACCGCAGCGCATGGCGTGTTGCTGGCAACGGCCTGGATGCCTTCTGAAACCTTGCGCGTCTTCGGTAATTTCTCTTACACCCGTTCTTACTTCACCGAGGACATTCGCGGCGCGGGCGGTCTGGCGTTGGGGGTGAAAGGCAATCAGCTTCCGGACATTCCAAAATACATGGGCAATATCGGCATGGCGCTGAAAACCCGTGGCGTGACCATTGCGCCGGTGGTGCAATATGTGGGTTCCCGTTGGGGCACGGTGAATTACAGGGAAAAAATACCCGCCTACTTCACGCTGGATGTCACTGCGGGCTATGGGCAGAAAGCAAGCTGGGGAAACTGGGAAGCTTCGCTGGCGCTCCTCAACGCGTTTGACCGGCGCTATATCGGACAGGTCAGCACCAGTGAAACCACCATTGCTTCCGGCGCCATTTACTACCCCGGCGCTCCCCGCACGTTGGCGGCGAAACTGTCCTTTAACTTTTGAGGCCTGCCATGAAAATCAGAAGCCTGTTCAAATAAGCGGCCATGCCCCGCCTCTCCCTGCTGCCCCTCCTGTTGCTGGCGCTCCTTGCGACCATGCTGACCTCGCTCTCCTGGGGGCGTTACCCGTTACCGCCGGGAGAGCTTATGGCTTTTTTATTTGGCCCATCGGGATTCACGGAACAAGACCCGGAGCGGCAGGCGTTTTTGTATCACCTGATTGTGGAAATCCGCCTGCCACGGATTCTGGCCGCCGTATTGGTGGGCGCGGCGCTTGCCATTTCCGGCGCGGCGTTTCAGGCGGTGTTTCGTAATCCTCTGGTCTCGCCAGGCTTGCTGGGCGTATTGGCGGGGGCGGCTTGCGGCGCGGCGCTGGGGCTGACCTTTTCGGATAGCTGGTGGGTGATGCAGTCTGCCGCTTTTGGCATGGGCTTTCTGGCGGTGGGCGTCGGCGTGGGCATCGCCGCCCTGTTTGGCGGCTCCATCGTCATGCTGGTGCTGGGGGGCATTTTGAGCGGCGCGTTATTTACGGCCTTGCTCTCCCTCATCAAATATACGGCAGACCCTTACAACCAGTTGCCCGCCATTGTCTATTGGCTGATGGGCAGTCTGGCCAGCGCCGATCTTGCGGATCTGGCGCGTCTGTCTTTGCCGATGGGGCTGGGCATTGTGCTCCTGTCCTGTCTGGGGCGGGCGATGGACGCGCTCTCGATGGGGGACGAAGAAGCCGCCGCCCTGGGTATTCCGGTCAAAACCGTGCGTTACGGCGTCATCGCGCTGGCGACGCTGGTTTCCGCGCTCACGGTTTCCCTGGCGGGCGTGATCGGCTGGATTGGCCTTCTGGCGCCGCATGTCACCCGCCTCATCACCGGGCCGGGCAACCGCCTGTTGCTCCCCGCCAGCGCCCTGTTGGGCGGCATTTTTCTGTTGCTCGCGGATGGCGTTGCCCGCAACCTTGCCGAAACGGAAATTCCAATCGGCATTGTGACCGAGCTTTTGGGCATCCCTGTCTTTTTATTGGTGCTCTCCCGCGCCCGCAGAGGATGGGCGTTATGAATGAAACCACGCGCGCGGAAAATCTGCTGGAAGTCCGGGAGCTGACTTTTTACCGGCAAAGCCGCGCCATTCTCGATGGCATTTCCTTTCGGCTGGAAGCGGGTCAGGTATTGGCGTTGCTGGGCATCAACGGCGCGGGGAAAAGCACCCTGCTGCGTCTTGTGCTGGGATTGCTGACGCCCGCCGCCGGAGAAATCCGGCTGGCAGGTCGTCCGCTGCCGGAGTGGTCGCGTCGCCAGATTGCGCGGCAACTGGCCTATGTCCCGCAGGCGCATGTGTCGCTTTTCCCCTATCTGGTGCGCGACGTGGTGACGATGGGCCGATTGCCGCTGGGGAGCCTCTTTCGCGCTCCCGCTCCGGCCGACCGGAATGCCGCGCTTGCAGCCTTGCACCATATGGGCATTTCGCATCTGGCGGCGCGTCCCTACACCGAAATTTCCGGCGGCGAGCGACAATTGGCGCTGATTGCCCGCGCCCTGTGCCAGGGCGCGCGCTTTCTGATTCTGGACGAACCCGCCACCGGGCTGGATTATGGCCACCAGCTCCGTTTACTGGAACGGCTCGGACAACTGGCCAACGAAGGTTACGGCGTGCTGATGAGCACCCACCATCCCGACCATGCGCGGCTGGCTTCAACCCGCGTGCTGCTCATGGACAAAGGCCGGATTTACGCCGAAGGTCGACCGGACAGCGTATTGACGCCCGAAAATCTACAATTCCTCTACAACATTCCTCCCGCCTTACTGAACCGCGCCCTGTCCTATGGGCAGGGCATCGACCCAGGCTTTTCCATCGCATAACCCTTCAGACAGGAGCATCGCCATGTGCCAGACCACCACGCCTTCCACCCTTTCCACCCTTTCCCGGCATCACGCGCCCGGTCATGATTGCGCCTGCAATCACACTGGCGCGGCGTTTTATCCGGGGCGGCAGGTTCCCGCCAGTCATGACCTGGAATATCCCGAAGTCAACTTTCCGCCCGCCGAATTTCTGTCCGCCACGGGCGAAGCCGGTTTGCGGCGACTGGTGCTGCACCATCATACCCTGTTGCGACAAACCGAAATCGGTCATCTGTTCGCCCAGGACGACAAGGTTTTTGCCGAACGGGTCGCAAAAATCGCCGACTTCATCATCGAAGCCTGCGGCGGCCCCGCCGCCTACAGCGCCAAAGAAGGCGCGAACGTCTGCATCAGAACCCGGCATTTCCCCTTCGAAATCGACGAGCGCGCCCGCGAAATCTGGCTGAGCAAACTCTTGCAGGCGCTGGATGAAAGCCCTTTTCCCGATGAGTGGCGACAAGCCTACTGGATATGGATGGAAGCCTTCTCGGTGCGCATGATTAACCGCCGCACCACCAAGGCGCAGGCGGCGCGATTCAGCTATGCGGAAGCGCGGGAAAA
>JAISRR010000071.1 GCA_031273565.1 Zoogloeaceae bacterium
TAGCATGTATCAGGTATCAGGTATCAGGTATCAGGTATCAGGTATCAGGTATCAGGTATCAGGTATCAGGTATCAGGTATCAGGTATCAGGTATCAGGTATCAGGTATCAGGTATCAGAAAAAGTTACCGGCGGCTACGCCGCCGCAATATTGAAATGAGCCGTGCCCATGAATTGCGCCCTACAAACCCACGAAGGCGAAGCCTTCGGTAGCGCTACTGATTCCTGATTCCTGATCCCTGATCCCTGATGCCTGACCAGCTGGACGCGCCCTTCGCCCACGCGCCAGGCGGCGAGGGTGGCGGATTCTATGCCTTCGTTGTAATCGAGAATGCGATAGCCGCCATAGCCCAGTTCGCGTTGTAATTGGGCGGCGCGACGTTTCAGGACGCGCATGGCTTCTCCTTCGCCGCCGCTGAAATGGCGCTTCATGGAAAGTTGCATCTGAAACACATCTTCGCTCAGGCGGGTTTCCTGAATTTCCCAATTGGGCGCCAGCGGGTCGTAGACCAGATAGGCCAGACCAAAAATAACGAGATCGGCGCCAGCGGGTTTGACGAGCTTGTAGGCCAGCGCCGCCCCCGCGATATCCTGCCGTGTTTGCGGGGCTGCCTCGCTTACGGCGTCGACGACGCTGCCGGTCATGTCCCCGATACCGCTCGCCACGCCGCTGGCGCTCTCCCTGATGCCGGCGCAACCCGCCAGCAGGGAAAGCGTTGCCACAGCGACAAGGCAGCGCGGCAGGCTCATATGTAGTTGAACAGGCTCAAGCCCGTCACCTTGACGAAGGACTGTTGCGCGGCGTTGAGTTGCAGCTCTTTCTTCGCCAGTTCGCTGATGGCGGAAGCGAGATCCAGATCGACCAGTTCGGAAATCTGGGTCTTGTACTGCACATCCAGATCCTGACCCAGATTTTTCAGGTCTTCGAGTTCCAGCATGCGCGCGCCGACGATGGCGCGGCTGTCGACGGCGTGTTGCAAACCCTGGTCGAGACTCGCGCCGATGCGCTGCATGGCGTTCTGGAATTCCGCCGAAGAAGGATTACCGGTTTCCAGCGTCTGGATGAATTTATCCAGCGTGGTGAACATGCTTTCTTCGCGGCTCGGCTCGATGGTAAAAGTATCGCCTGCCGCTGGCTCGCGGGTAATGGAAACCTGCGCTCCGCCCAGATTGATGGGGTCGCCGGAGACATAGGCATTGCCTGTCGTGAAGGGAAGCCCGTTCTGGAGCACATCGTAACTTGTCGGCGAAGTGAACTGGATTTCGTAGCTGTTGCCGTCAAAATTGCCCACGACGGTGCCATTGTTGATGACCCCGCTGCCGGTATTGCCCGCGCCCGCGCCGGTGACAAAAACGCCGTTGCCGGTGGGTACCGCCTCAAAAAACGCCCGCCCGGAAAAATTCACTGGCATGAAACGGCTGGTTTCGACCTGCAACAGACGCTCGCCGCTGTCACCCTGATAGCTCACGGTGTTGCCTGTCCTGACGAAAGGTATGGTGCCGCCCTGATACCCGGCGAAGCGATAGAGGCCATTGGCGTCGGCATTGTTGCCAATGCCCAGCAACTCGTCGAATTTGCCGCGAATGTCCTGGGCGATGGATTTCAACTCGTCGTTGGAATATCCGCCGTTGCCCGCCTCGACCCAGCGCACCTTGGCCTGGGTCAGCAATTCGCCGACCGAACCCATCAGGCTTTCCAGTTCCCTTAACTGCCCGTCCGCATTGCCCTGATTGTCGAGAAATTGCTGATTCACGTTTTTCTTTTGCTCGGTGAGTAACGCTTGCGCGGCGGCCACCGGGTCATCGGCGGGCGTGACCACCTTGCGACCCGTGGAAAGCTGGTTTTGCAGGCGGTACAAATCATACTGGTTACGCAACAGGCCGTTGGTGCCGTTGTCGTAAATTTGCGGAGTGCTGATACGCATGATTTTCTCCTGATCAGAAGACAGAGGACAGCAGACCGGGGACGGTCGCCCTGGAGAAGGTTGCGCCTTCGGTGTTTTGCGCGTTTGGGTTCATGGTGTGTTCCTTTCCTTATACGGCGCTTTGCGCCGCTAACTTTACGGTCTTCTGTCTTCCGTCCTCTGTCCTCTGAACTATGCGCCGATGGAAATCAGGGTGTCGAACAGGGTGGAAACGGTATTCATTACCCTGGCGGCAGCCTGATAAGCCTGTTGATATTTGAGGAGATTGGCGGCCTCCTCATCCAGATTGACGCCGGAAACCGAACTTTTGGCTTCAATCGCCTGTTGCAGCACGATGTCCTGCGCCTTGCCGTTGGAGAGCACGGTCTTGGTTCTGGTGCCGATGTCGCTGACCAGTTGAGCGTAGGAAACCTGAAAGGTGGAAACGCCTTTCGTGCCGTCGCCGTTCATGGTGAGCGCGGTTTGCAGCGCGCCGATTTTGACCATGTTGCGGGAATCCGCCGTGCCGCCGGTGTTGGCTTCGAGCGTGAATTTATCGCCACTGGCCGGAGTGCCGGTGATGGTGAATTTGAAGCCGTCAATCGTGATTTCATCGCCACTGTTGTAGGTAATCGGAAAAGTCGCGGGCGCACCATTGACCAGTACCGACCCCGGCGAACCGGCGGCAACAATCAGTTGCCCCGCGCTGTTATATTCCAGGGTAATGGGCGGCGCGGGAATCACATAGCCCGCGCCCACGACTTCCCCGGCGCTGATGGTGGCTGCGCCGGTATTGGACGGGTCTGCCACAGCGCGAACCGGCATGGCGGCAGCGATACGGCGCACGTCGGCAACGATGTCCTGATTGACCTTGATATTGCGCGCCGCTTCGCGGGTGGGTTCAAGGCGATAGGTATCGCCTGCGGCATGACCGGTGGAAAGCTCCAGCCTCAGGCCGTCAAAACTGACGGGCGTCCCCTCAGCCACCGACGTGCCGAGCGACGCGCCCGTGACGGGGTCAAAAAGTTCTACCGGAGACTTGTCGCTCAGACGGGTAACGGTGAAATTGCCCGAACTGTCAAAACGGACTTCATAATCACTGGTGGTCAGTTCCGTGTAGTAATTGCCGCTGTCCGACATTTTGGGCGGATTGAACGTGAAACTCGTCACGCTGCCCGTACCGGTATTGAGGGTATTGGCAATCGATTTGGGGTCGTTCAGCCGGAAAAAATCCTTGACGAAACCCGCGTCGCCACTGACCGCGCCCAGCAAATCCTGCCCCAGCGCCTGCTGCGCGTTGACCGTCAGCGCGATGCTGGCGGCAACCTGCCCCAGAGAATTGGCGGCCTGGTCGAGCGTTTCCTTGCGAAAGGCGAGCAAGCCTCCCAGAGAACCGCCATCCAGATAGGATTCGGGAAATTCGGACACGCCGCCTTTTTGTCCGACCACGAGGCGTTCCGGGTCGGCAGAGGATGGACGGGTTTCCAGTTTCATGGAGGTGGTGTTGACCACGAGCGGCTGCCCGTTGCCGATAAACACGTTCAGGGAGTTATCGGAATCCGCATAGGCGCTGACGCGCACAAGCTGATTCAATTCAAATACCAGTTGTTCGCGCTGATCCAGCAGATCGTTGGGCGGGTGGCCGGTGGCGGAGAGGGCAATGATTTTTTCGTTCAGTTCGGCAATCTGCCCGCTGTAGGCGTTGATTTCATCGACCGTGGATTTAATCTGGGTATTGGTTTCGTCGTAGAGTTGGGCGAGGCGGTTTTCCAACGTCTGGAAGCGGGTGACAAGCGCCTCTGCGGAACTCGTCATTGCCTGCCGCGCGGAAACCAGCGTGGGATTGGCCGCCACATCCTGAATGGCCTGAAAGAAACCCGCCAGCACCGGCGAAAGGCCGGAGTTGGCATCCGCCAGCAGATTGTCGATGCGGGAAGCCATCGAGTAGTAGGCATTCAACTCGCTGGATTTGGTCTGCGCGTCGTTCACCTGTTTGTTCAGGATGTCGCTGTAGTTACGCAACACGGTCTGCACGTGCACGCCCATGCCGATCGCGCCTGCGCCCGTCATCATGGCGATGTTGGTCGCCTGCATGATGGCTTGCCGACTGTACCCCGCCGTGTTGACATTGGAGATGTTGTGCATCGTCGTCGACAACCCCAGTTGGGCGGTATTCAGCGCGGAAACGCCAGTTCCTAAAAGACTCATGATCATTCTCCGGTTCTCTGCCGTGTTATTACGGCACTGGCGGGGATTTATTGAGCCGTGTTACCCGATCAACGCTTGTCTCAATGTGGGGCCGTTAATAATGGCCGCGAGTTTTTCGGCGTATTTCGGGTCGGTGGCATAGCCCGCCTGCTGCAACCTACGAGCAAACTCCGTGCCATCCTGGGAGCCAATCACCCCGCCGTAACGCGGGGATTTGGCGAGCAGATTGGCGTAATCGGCAAAGGCTTCGGCGTAGGAATCGTAGGCGCGGAAGCGCGCCTTCTGCGTGACCGGCGCGCCGTTTTCGTACTCCGTGGTGGTGACTTCCGTACTCCTGCCCCGCCAGCTCGCCCCGGCCTTGATGCCGAAAAGATTGTAGGCCGGGCTGCCGTCGGCGTTCCTGATGTCGCGCTGTCCCCAACCGCTTTCCAGCGCCGCGTGGGCAATCAGGAATTGCGGCGGAATGCCGGTATCGCGACTGGCCTCGACCGCGTGCGGCCACATCTGGCGGACAAAATCCTTTGGCGTGGCGGCGGATTCGTCTGCGGCAACCGCTTCGGCAGACGCAAGGCGGGCGGCGCGATTGACCGTTGCGCGTTCCAGCGTCGCCTGCAAATTCTGGAAGGCCGCCAGCGGCAAATCATCGCCGTTCGCAGCGGAAATAGTTGCCGCCCTGAGCGCGGCGTTCAGGTCGTGGTTAATTTCGCGCGGTTTGCCGCCATCCACTTGGGGGCCGTTGATGCGTGTGCTCAATTGTTCCTCCAATACCCTGGCCAGACCGATGCTGCCGGTTCTGGAAATATCTTTGGCAACCTGTTCATCCAGCATGCCAGTAAAAAACCGGCTGGCGTCACTGTCCATAAAACCATCCTGGCTGGTGGTGGCGCGCATGGATTTCAACATCACCTGTAAAAAAAGCGCTTCAAATTCCTGCGCCGCCGCCTTGACGCCAGCCTCCTTGTCCATTTTGAATTTCGTTCGCAGGTCGCGGGCGCTCTGCACGTCGCCCGCCAGTGAAGCGGCGTCGGTCTTGTTGATCGCCATCAGATGATCTCCAGTTCGGCGCGCAGCGCCCCCGCCGCTTTCATGGCTTGCAGAATCGCCAGCAAATCCTGCGGGTTCGCGCCCAGGGAATTCAGGGCTTTCACCACATCGGCGAGGTTCGTGCCCGCCTTGAGCGACAGCAGATTGGTGCCATCGACCGTCAGGCGGGCGCTGCTCTGGCTGCTGACGATGGTTTGCTCGCTCTCGACGATGACGGAAAGATTGCCGTGCGAAATGGCGCAGGCTTCGATGGCGACCTTCTGGTTCATCACCACCGAGCCGGTGCGCGGGTTCATCACCACCTTGGCCTGCGCGGGCGAAGGCGTGATTTCGATATTTTCCAGACGCCCCATGAAGGCCACGCGAGCGTCGGGATTTTCCGGGGCAAAGACGCGAAACTGCCGACCGTCGATGGCCTGCGCCGTGCCCGCGCCCAGTTCACGATTGATGGCCGTCACCGCGCGACTGGCAAGGTCAAAATCCATCTGCGACAGTTCATAAATCACGGACGCCCCCTGCCCGACCGCCATCGGCACGGCGCGCTCCACCGTCGCGCCGCCGGGGATGCGTCCGGCGGAAAGATGATTCACCTGCACTTTGGCCCCCGGCGCGGCAGCCCCCGCGCCGCCCACCATGACATTGCCCTGGGCGACCGCGTAAGTCTGCCCGTCCGCGCCCTTCAGGGGCGTCATCAACAGGGTGCCGCCGCGCAGACTCTTGGCGTTGCCGATGGAAGAAACCGTCACGTCGATGGGCTGGCCGGGACGGGCATATGGCGGATGATTGGCCGTTACCATCACGGCGGCGACGTTTTTCAACTGGATGCTGCGAATCTGATCCATCGGCATGTTCACCCCCATCTGGGCGAGCATGTTCAATACCGATTGCGAAGTGAAGGGCGTTTGCGTGGTCTGGTCGCCGCTGTTGTCCAGCCCCACCACCAGCCCGTAACCGACCAGTTGATTGTTACGCACGCCCTGGATGTTCGCCAGATCTTTCAGGCGTTCGGCCTCTGCGGGCAGTGGCGCCAGGATCGCCATGAGCGCGAGCAGAAAGGCAACCTGAATGGCAGCCCCCTTCAAACTCGCCGGGAAATTTTTGCCGCTTGCAAACATGATGTCGATCCTTTTTCAGAAGGGCAGGGCGGAGAGGAAAAATCGCGCCAGCCAGCCCATGATCTGCGCCTCGCTGACATAGCCGGTCGCCTTGTATTCAATACGCGCGTCGGCGATGCGGGAAGACTCCACGCTGTTGGTTTCGCTTTTCACGTCCCGCGGATTGACCACGCCGGAAAGCCGGATGAATTCCTGCTGCTGTCCGATGGAAACCTGTTTTTCGCCCGAAACCAGCAGATTGCCGTTGGGGTAAACATCAATCACGGTCACGGTGATCGTGCCCTTGAAGGCATTGGTATTCTCCACGTCGCCACTGCCTGAAAAGGTGTTGGAACTGTTCGCGTCAATCTTCAGGTCGGAAAGTTTGTTGAACTGTTTGATGTTGTTCAGCGGATAAACGTTCAGGCTGTCGATGCCCGCCCCGACCTTGCCGGTGCGATTGGCGTTGCTGGCGGATTCGGCGGAAGCGGTGTTGTTTTCCGTGATGCTCACGGTCAGGATATCGCCGACGTAACGCGCGCGCCGGTCTTCAAAGAGAGGGCGCATCGAAGCATCCTGGAAAATACTGCCGTTTGCCGCCTGCGGCATTTGCCGGTATTCGGGCCGCGCCGTCATTGGCTGATGCACGCTGGTCGGCGGCGTTGAAGCGCAGGCGGAAAGCAGCGCGGTGGTCAGAATGGCAATCCCCGGAAACAACCTGTTCATGGCGATGTGTCCTTGAAAACGGTAAAAATCAGGAGATTAAAAGCAATAGCTGTGCCGGGATCAGGGGATCAGAAGTCAGGAAATGGAATGCGGCGACCGGCGCTCCAGACTGAAAGCGGGTTGCCCCGGCCAGGGAAGGTTGAACCAAAGGCTGGCGGGCGTGTCCCGATAACGCTGCACGTCAGTCCGGGTGAAGTTCCCGCCCAGCAGATCCGCGCGGTAGGCGCTGATCCACTGCTGGCGACCGGCGCAGTAGGCGCGGGCAAAATGCGCCCAGCCGGTAAAGCAATCCTGCGCTCGTTGGGCATTCAGAAGCAGCACGCGCCATGCGGTGGTGGCATCGATCCAGCCCAGCAAAGTGGCGTTGCGGACAAAGAAGGCCATGCGGACACACGCGAAGGCAAGCGCGGCCGCCGGGTCGTCCGTGGGTTGCAGGTTGCGAAGATCGGCACGGAACCAGGCCGTTTCCAGCGTCGCTTTCAATCGCTGCCGGATCTCTTCGTCGCTGGCATTGGCGCGGAATTCCATGTAATGCAGGAAGGCCGTGCGAAGCCGGGCACGGGTCTCTTTTGTCAAGCCGTCTGTCGTCACCTCAAAAAACCCCTCCACGCCCGCCGCCTCGACCATCGGCTGCGCCAGCGCCAAAGCCCATTGCTTGCGCCCCTGGAAAGGTCGGCGAACTTCAGGAATTTGTGGCGGACGCAGGAATTTTTGCAGAACGAAGTACATCCACCAGAATGTTAAAACGACACCCAGAAGCGTAAGGAGCAGGTACATGCCGTTTTCCCCTAGGGTTTACGTGGCCGGAGGGCGTAGCGGATGGCGGCGGATTGCGGCGCGTGTTCCGCGAATAATTCCGGCTGACGTGCGGCAATCAGCCATTCCACCATGGGCGTGGGCGAGGCAAGGCGATGGAAAAGTTGCGGATAGCGGACAACCAGCCGCGTTTGCATGGCGGCGTCCCGCACGGATTCAATGCGCCGCCAGCCATCCGGGGTGCGAACCACGCCGATGCGGATGCAATCTTCTGGCGTTTCTTCATTCGTATTGATCTGGTTAAGGCAGGCCAGCAGGTCATCAACATAGCGTTCAACCGGCGGACGATTCTGCTTGCCCTTGACCTGCTCAACGCGCAACTTTCCTTCCGCCAGCACTTCCAGACTGATGGTGATGTGCGGCTGACCGCCAGTATCGCGGAAACTGATTAACCGTAATGCTTTCCGCTCTATGGCTTTGGCGTAGGATTCGCCATAACCGCCAGTGAGCGCCTGCCGGTCGGCAAACTGCCCCAGACAATGCCGCATCATGTAACTCTCAAAAGCCATTTCAGCGCGTAACGCGGCGGAATCTGACAGAAATTCAACAAACATGCCGTTTGCCGTCGCCAGCCATTTTCTTAACGCCTCCGGCTGGCTTTGCCGCCAGCCACGCCCGATGCGCGTCGCCATTTCAGCGTGTTCTTTTTCCCAAATCGCCAGGGCCTGCGGACAATTTACGCGGTTTAACTTGCCCGCCAGCGCCGTACCCTGACGGGAATCAAGAAACTCAAGCAGCCGTCCTTCCAGCGCCAAAATCTGCGGCGTTTCCGGATTGACCCATACCAGCGGCACGGCGCCCGAAGTCATCTCCGTCGCCCTGAAGCGGGCGATCACCCATTTCGGCAAAGACTCAGGGAAAAGCGCCTGACGCGCCGCTTCCAGCGTGGCGATATTTTGGGCAGGCTCGAAATTGGCAACCAGATGGCGGAAAAAATGGTTCAGGAGCCAATCGCGCACTTCGGCGCGATCCCCCCGTTTTTCGCTGCGCGCGGCAATGTCCGCTTTCAACCTGTCAGCGTTCAGGGCATTGCGCGGCGCGTAACCGGAAGATTTACGGGGGAGCGGCATATTTTAATATTTCCAGACTTCCCACCAATTCGGTTCGCGGTAGGATTCTATGACTTCGGTGACTCGCTCTGTCAGTGTGTCGTCGTAATCATCGCTATTTTCGTTGAGCGATAATGCACGCTCGTAATACGCCAGCGCTTCTTTGTCTTTACCGACATTCGCCAGTATATCACCGGCGCAAACAGACAAAATTGCGGCAGAACTGGCATCAACCTGCGGCTTGAAACGCCTCCACAATGAACCGCACACATCATGATGCCCCAATTGCGCGATAAAGAATGCAAAATCCAGGCGCGCCCTCAACGCGCCAACAGGCAAATGGCCTTCATCCATCCCGATTTCCCGTTGCCATGTCACCAAACGTTCCAGCCAGATGAAAAGGGCTTCATCGCGTGAAAGCCCGCACAAGGATTCTGCAACCCGCGTTAAACTCCAGTTGAAATCAAGTCGACCATAACCGTGTTCCATGGCAAATTGCCAGAGTTGTTCTGCGGCATCAACCACACCCTTTGGATCGCCCATCCAGATACGCGCATGCAAAATACCGTCGTAGTGCTCAATGAACGGATAGGCAACAATACCACGTTGGCACAATCCAATCGCTTCCTTGAAACGTTCGTCAAC
Source organism: Zoogloeaceae bacterium (assembly GCA_031273565.1). Classification (GTDB taxonomy): domain Bacteria; phylum Pseudomonadota; class Gammaproteobacteria; order Burkholderiales; family Rhodocyclaceae; genus Azovibrio. The sequence goes on from JAISRR010000071.1 coordinate 9,486, forward strand.
AATATAAATATTGGCCAGATTTTTGCACAATATGGCATAAATCAAGGCGCACGCATCATAGGGATTTCCTTTTCCGGTGGAAAAATAATTCTCCATGCACATGACGCCTTGTTTTAAAACAGCGCGTTTCATCTCCACGAAATAACGCCAGGCTTCATCCTGTTCCATTTCAGGAAGCGCCGTTATGTTTTTTTCGATAAACCCTTCAATATCGGCAATAAAACTGTCGCACCAGAGTCCGCCGGGCAAAGAAGGCGGAGGGAATTTCAGCGTTTCCATCAGCCCGACAAGTTTCGTTCGCGCCCGAAACAGGCACACGGCGGTCTGACGATCCTCCATCCTGTTTTCTTGTGTGACGCGCTTAAGTTGCATGACCTGTGTGACGGCATCAATACGCCCCATGTCGGCATCCTGTACAGCGGATAGCCGGGTTATCCAGGGATGATCGGGCGCGCAGCGTTTTGCCAGCGTACGCGCCGCATTAAAAACGCGGTCTATTTCCGGTTTGCTCATTTTACCTGTGGCATCAACCGCGCCGAAGATTGTTTGATGTGCAGCGGAGCGTTGCGCCAGTGTTTTCCCCTCCTTCCGGCCTGCCGACATCAAACGCTTCAGCGTATCCGCCGTATTGCAGGCTTGCATGACGCAGAGTGGCCACCAGACCGAATGATCGGCAGCGTCGGCAAGGCGTTCATGCACCAGATGGGCCGTGCCTTGCCACATGTCAGCCCCCATCTGATAAATATTGAAAAATGCCCGCTGCCCGGCTTCTTCGCTACGTCCGGCTTCGATTAACCAGGGCAATTCATATTCAATAAAATCATCGCCGCCATCGCTGTCCAGACTGTAACGGGCGTTCGCGCAAACCTCCAACGCGCCTGCCAGATCGCCTCTGGCATGTCGCGCCCGCGCCGCCAGCCGGACAACGCGGACTTCAATGGCACGACGTTGCGGCAATGGCTTCTCATTGGCAAGCGCTGTCACCACCGCCTGAAAATCTGCCAGCCGTTCGGGGACAATTTCAATCAGTGTGTCACCCAGACGCAACCCGTCATTTTCGTCCACCTCCTGATCTGCCATCGCCGTTTTCAGCGCCGTGATGGCCTTATCCGCCGCCGCCCGCGCCTTGTCGCCCTGTCCGTTGCGCGCCAGTGCGCGCGCGTAGCGGCTTTGCGCCACCGCTTCATCCCAGGCGCGACAGGCGGCGCGCTCAGGAATGATCCGCTTCAGGGCATGCCGCAGCGTAACCGCACCCAGCGCAATGACCAGTTTTTTGTCTTCCAGCCGGTCGAAAACCGGACAATCCAGATAGCGATCCGCATGAAGACCGGGGGAACCCACAAGGGCGCGAATCTGCGCCAGCGCCTCCTTCATGGCAACTTCTTCGTCCAGATATTCCGCAATCTGGAGCCGATATATCGCCAGCGACATTTCGGCGTCGGTCTTGTCCGCAGGTGGCGTCGCCCGAAGCACACTTGCGCCATCTTCCATCACCACCGCCCGCGCCGCCACCGCATCACCCGCCTGCATCCACAAGCGATGCAGGCGCTCAACCGCTTCAAGGGAATCTGCCCGCAAAGGCCGGGCGCGCAAACGATCCAATAGCTGTATCGCCGTGCTGGAACCGCTTTCCTCAAGGTCGGCTTCCAGCCTGTCCATCAATTCCACCAGCACACTACCGATCAATACGCCATCGTTCGCCATATGCGCTCCAGTCAGTTCGCCACCGGGATTTTTTCATCCGTCGGCCATTCTAAATAATTTCTCTGGGGCAGGTAAAACCTGTTTTTATCAGGGCAATCGCATGCATATTGTTGTCATATAAAATCATGCGCGGCGGTGAGAACCTCCCTCCATGAGGGAGGTCAGACTGCTGGCAAACTGCCCTGTCCCCGTCGATTTGGGCGGGCTTGGCGTGAAAGAGATGGCGCTCAAGGCGCACGC